>JADFKB010000169.1 GCA_022565155.1 Chloroflexota bacterium
GCCTTCTCCCACTCCTGCCCAGGCACGATCTTCCCATCGTGCCATGCTTCTACGGCGTCGATTCGCTTGAGGATGGCAAGATGGGCCTCCAACTCAGCTCTTAGTTCGCCATCCTTGTGAGAATAGCAAATGAAGATTCTTACTCGGCCAGCTTTATCCACCATAGCGGGGTTATTCTATCAGAGTCGATGTCATCCTCGCAGGTTGCCGGCCACCGCAAGCGCGCATGCGCCCAACGCCGCGCTACGGCGTGCGCTGCGGCTCCACCCAGAGCCGCTCGCCGTCCGTCGAGATGCGCACCGTGCCATGCAGATCGGTGCGATAGACGACCGCATCGCTCAGCCGCTCCAGTACGATGGCTGACGGGTGGCTGTCCTGAAATCCGTGACAGCGGGAATACATACCTCTCCCCCTTACCCATTGGTAGACCGGGTTTCGGCGAATACGCGGTCGCTCAGCTAGCCCAAACGTTCAAGCCAGATACAAACGGCCTTAAGGAAAGCGTGCTGACTAGATCGAAAGGAACCCATCAATGCACTGATTGGTCGAGGAGGATATCGCGCGAGGTCCCAGCGTATATTACTGGAGTCCTGTCGAGGTCATCCACAACTCCTGTAACGCAGACCGTCTTTTGCAGGTATGCGATCTCCGGTGGCGCTAAGAAATTGGCCTTATCGCCCGCCCGAATAGCAATCGCAGCCCCCCCAGCCTCTCGAAGGTGGAGGAGCGTGACCTGCTGCGGCTCCGCGCGCGTCGAACTGCCGACGACGATGCCTGCAAAAGTGTAGCGTTGGCCAATGAGCGACCGCGCCCGTTCCCATTGCACGGCTTCAGGGCAGTTTCCGCTGTTCAAGACGAGATCGTTGCGCACGAGAGTGGCTGCCAATAGATTTCCCGAATAGTCTCTCTCTAGACCGATCGGTGCGTAGTCTAGCCACAGCCTCTGATCGTTGTCCAAGCCTGTTGCGGGGATCCAAACACCATGGATAACGATGATGTCTGGTCGCCGCTCTTCAAAGATGTATTCTGCGAGCTCCGGCCCGTGCGAGTGTCGCGCGATGTACGCGTCCCCAAGCCCCGCAAGGTCGATGATCGAAATGTCCGTGTTCAAGGCGACCGCGCCAATGTCAGGCGTGAGGACAACAGGTCTCTCGATCTCTAGCCGCTGAGCTAACCGCTGTACACTTTCGCCATGCAATTGGATAATGGAATACGGCGCGCCAAACGGACTTTCGTGCGCCGCCTTGGCCTTCGTCGCGCTCGCCGATGCCGCCAGTGCGAGGACTGCGAAAGCGATCGCAGCGCCGGCGTAGGCTTGCCATCGGAGCGCATCGCCGCCTCCGACAAGCCGACGTACATACGACAGCCCATTGCGTAGGCCCTCCTGCACGCCCAGGTAGAGGAGCGGGATGAGCGGCGCAAGGAATCGATGATACTCCATCCAGTCCCCGCCGACGAATAGCGCCGAGGCCACTCCAGCGATCAGCATGAGGAGAGGCAGGCTGTAGGTGCGTAACTGCCGATAGCCGAGCAGCGAGATCGCCAGGAGCGGCAATAGCGGCAGCAGCCAGTAGCTGCTGAAGAACGACCAGACGTAGTCAAAGCCAGGATCTGATGGGCTGGTGAGGTACGTGAAGACATCGCTGACGGAGCGACTCTCCGCCTTCGCAAAGTAGGTGTTCGGCACCAGTTCGCCAAAGTACTGGTAATGCCAGATGTGGTAGATGACGAACGGAGCAAGGAATCCTGCCAGCCACTGGACATCTCGCACACCGGGCCTGCGGCCGAGCAGCATCAGCAGCCCGCGATGCGCTACCGCCGCGATAAAGAAGACGATCCCCTCCGGCCGCGTGATCGCCAACGCGAAGAAGGCGAGCGACGACCAGGGCAGCGCGTCTTCGTCGTTCAGCTCTCGAATTGAGAGCATGACGACGAAGATGAGCAAGAACGCCTGAAGTGCGCTCTCCATGCCCGATACGCTCCAGAGCGCGAACGGCAACGCTACGGCGGTAAGGGCGGGCGCGAGCAGGTCTAACCAGCCGGTGCCCCGCGCCTCTGCCTGAGACGGGATGCGCGCGAGCAGCAGAAGCGTGGCGAGCGAGAGCAGAAGACCGATCACCTTCGCGCTGACGATGACATCGAGACCGACAGCGATCACCGGAACCATCACTAGCAGCCAGAGGAAGTTTGAATAAGCCTCTACCCGCTCCGCCCCGCGGCTGAGCACCAGGCCATCGCCTTCAACGAGATGCTTGGCGTAGGCGAACGAGATCGCCGCGTCGTCGATCGTCTCCCCCCAACCGAGGTAGACAGCGTAGGCGACGAAACCGGCGCCGATTAGCGCCAGGCCCGCCAGTGGCGTCCGCGCCGGTGCTAGCGACAGCATCAGCCGTCCTGGAGCCACTGAACAAAGAGGTACACCGTGATGATAGAGAAGAAGCCCGACAGTGTGGCCGTCACACCTGATGCCCACGGCACCATCGTGCTGTAGGTGGGTGAGATCACGAACATCGCCGCGGCCAGTGTGGCGGTGATACGGGACCTAGTGATCCGGAACGCGAGCAAGCCTAACAGCGCAGCGGATGCGGTGTGGAGCACCAGTGTCCCTATGTGAAACGCGGTCGCGTTCAAACCCACTGTTCGGTACATACCGAAGAAGTAGAGGTCGACGAGCGGGCGCCAGTACGGCGTCACTCCTCTTGGGAATGTGAACGCCTCCTTCACGCTGTCGAATAGGCTGGGGTTAGTAGCGGCGTGGAGCCAGAGGAAGTCGTCCGTCCAGAACCAGAGGTCGGCGATGCCGCGATAGACGACGATCGCAAATACGGCAGGGACAACGACACAGGCTGCGATCGTGATCGAATCCAGCTTTGCCTGCGGGCGTTCTAGGGATGGCGCTTCGATTGGCGAAAGCCTCCCTTGGAAGATGGCGATGGCAGCTATTCTAGAAGCTCCGCGTGCGTTGTCGAGGTTCTCATTATAGGGGAACGAACAGCAGAGCGTCTCTATTTCGCCTTCCGCATCTCCGCCAGCGTAAGGCCCGGGCGTCGCCTCTGCCGTCTACCGGAAGCGCGCATGCGCCTAACGCCGCGCTACGGCGTGCGCTGCGGCTCCACCCAGAGCCGCTTCCCGTCCGTCGAGATGCGCACCGTGCCATGCTCGTCGGTGCGATAGACCGGCGCGTCGCTCAGCCGCGCTCGCGGGCGGGCGGCGGAGTCCGACAAGCCAGTTGCTATTGCAGCGGTGTCTGGACGGTGAAGAGCTTGATCTCCGGGTCTCTCACCAAGAATGAGTGCTCCAGCGGCTCGTCGAACGTTGCGGCCACGCTAATCACGAGCGTGCCAGGGTC
>JADFKB010000055.1 GCA_022565155.1 Chloroflexota bacterium
CCATCGAACTGCCAGGGGTAGCCGACCTTCGGATGGTTGGGCGAGAAGAGGCCGCCGCTGTCGCGGACGGAGTCGAGGATGCGCTGCATGCCGGCGTCGTCAGTGCAGCGAAAGTCCACCCAGCGGCCGATGCCCCAGACGTTGGCGTGGCCCCAGGCGGTCGTTACCTCTTCGCCCGGGATGAGGAGCGGCTCGCTTCCGTCGCGGCTGGCGATCTCCTGGAAGTGCGAGCAGGTGTTGTGGTCGGTGATCGCCAGGAAGTCGAGGCCGACGCGGCGGGCTTCCCGGACGTACTCGCCTATCGTGTTATAGCCATCGCTGTGGACGGTGTGGGTATGGAGATCGCCGCGATACCAGCGTGAGGGGTTGTTTGAGTCCGCGGACGCGCGCTGCGCGGCTTCAGGCGCTGGCTGGGCGGAAGGCTGGCCGGCCGGCGGGTGTTCCGGGTCTGCCGTGTCCGGCTCGACATCGATACTCACGTCTACCCAGTAGCGGCAGCGATCGCCGGCCAGCACCGGGCAGCCCAGAATCACCTGCCACTCGCCTGCGGCGAGCGGCCCGCGAATGTAGCCCGGCGTCGCGTCGTCTATCGCGACGAAGAAGCCGCTGCGGGCGCCGCCGCTCCAGCCGCGAAAGCCGCCGGCAAGAAAGTCCGCGCCGCGCTGATCGAAGAGGCCGATATCGACGACGTTGTCCTTGGCCGAGCGCGGCGCGAGGAATTCGCCTTCGCCGCCGGAGCGTTCGAAGTGGTAGGAGACTTCCAGCCGCCGCGCGCCCGCCGGCACGTCGAACGGCAGGTAGTGGAAAGGCGGATCCAGTTCTTCCCGGCTAAACGCATTCTCGAACGAGAGCTTCTGTCGCACGGCGTTAGCGGATCACGCCCGCCTCGCGCAGGGCGGCGATCTCGTCAGCGCTGTAGTTCAGCGACGCCAGGATCTCTTCGTTGTGTTCGCCCAGCGCAGGCGACGGCCCCTGCACCGCCAACGGCGTCTCGCTCATCTGCAGCGGCGGGCCGGCCATGCGCACCGTGCCGACGAGCGAGTGCTCGACCTCGACCTGCAGGTCGTTGGCGATCACCTGCGGATCGTCCACCAGCTCTTCGATGAACTTGAACGGGCCGGCCGGCACGCCGCGTTCGTCGAAGAGCTCCAGCCACTCGTCGGTTGTCCGCTCTCGAAACAACGCCTCCACCTTCTTGACGACCGTTTTCGCGTAGCTTATCGATTCGGGCGTCGTTGGATCGTAGTTGGGCTCATCGAGGCGCTTGTCCTCAAACCCAACCGCATCGCAGAGCTTACGCCGGAGCTGCGGACTCAACGCGCCGACGACGACGTAGTGATCTTTCGTCTTGTAGACGCGGTAGTAGAGCGCGACCGCACGCAACGGCCTGATGTTCAGACGCGCCTCCTTCAGCTCGTCGTAACTGATCTCCTCGTTGCGCGCTTCCGCTAGCCGCTCGATCATCCGGTTGCGCCAGTCGAGGTCGGCGGACTCGACCACCTGGAACCCGGTCGTCTGTAGCGCGAGGGCGCTGCCCAGCAGCGTCGTCTCGATCTTCTGGCCGCGGCCGGTGCGCTCGCGATGATAGAGCGCGGCGCAGATCGACCAGGCCATCATGATGCCGGTGGAGAGATCGGCGGAGGGGAGGGCGTTCAGCACCGGCACATCGTGATGGCTCTTGCCCTCCAGCGCCATCAGGCCGGTGAACCCCTGGACGATGACGTCGTAGCCCGGGCGGTGCGCTTGCGGGCCCTTGCGGCCAAACGCCGTGTTATCGCAGTAGATCAGCTTCGGGTTGATCTCGGAGAGCGCTTCGTAGCCGATGCCGAGCTTTTCGCCAACGTCCGGCCGGTAGTTGACCAGCACCACGTCCATATCGGGCACCAGCCGGCGCACTACCTCCTGCGCTTCCGGCTTCGTCAGGTCGAGCGTAAGGCCGCGCTTGCCGCGATTGAGCGAGATGTAGCTGCGGCTTTCGGCCGGCACGAACTGGGCGAAGAGGCGCCAGGGCTCGCCCTCCGGCGGCTCGACCTTGATCACATCGGCGCCCATATCGGACAGCAGCATGCCCCCGAACGGCCCGGCGATGATCTCAGAGAACTCTAGGACTCGTATGCCTGCCAGGGGCCCGGCCACTCTGCTGCCTCCTCATGCGCCTGCCGGTCAATCATCTGCCGGTTAATCTTCTCCCGGCCAGGCGCCTGCCGGCCAATCGATCAGTGATGGCTAGTATACATGAACCCGGCTGAGACGCGAGAGCGTCTTCAGTTGGTAGCGGGCGCGAGGTAGCTGCTGCTGGCCCAGCCGAGCGAGACCAGCCGCCACCAGGTGATACCGTCCGCTTCGACTGGCCCGTCGATGACGCGCCCGCCCGTGCCGTCGATCTGGCAAGAGGTAACGTTGGCGCTGGTGGAAGGGGCGGCCCGGAAGCGCAGGCAGTCCCCAGCCTGGAAGACCATTGCGTCGCCGCCGACGGTGATCTGCGCGTCTAGCGGTGGAAATTCTAGGAACGTCAGCGACCAGCTCCCATCCTCGTTCGGGACCACGACGGCTTCGCCCAGCGCCTCCGCGCCGTAGCGCCCGACGTTAAACGTCACCAACTCGGCAGAGCGGTAGAGCTCCATTGAACAGTGGCCCTCCGGCGGCGCCTGGCCGGGCGAGAGCGACAGGGGACACTCACCGATATAGATAGATTGGAGCTGATCGTTCACGTACGCGGCCAGCGCGTCGTCCGGGTCTGAGAATCCGGTGGGCAAGGCCGTCGGCACTGATACTGCCGTGGGCGTGGCGGCGGGGCTATCGGTGGCAGTCGCAGCGAGCGGCGTCGCGGTCGCGGATGTCTCGCCGCCGTCGCCATCCCCGTCATCACGCACCAACACGACAACGAGAACGGCGATGCCGGCGATGAGAGCGCCGCCGACGAACGCCGCGACAGTGACGTACCCAGGTCGGTCCAGCCAGCGACTCATTTACTGCCTCCCTGGCGCGCCGCGAGGCTCCGCCCGCGGCGCATCGACCGCTCCTCTCGTATCGCTAGGCTTCTTCGACGAGCCGCCTCAACAGCGCGCGCAAGCGCGGCGTCCGCGCCAGTGCGGCGCGCAGGCCGTCCAGTTCGTCCTCGCCTACCATGAGCGGCGAACGCTGGAAGCGACCGTCCAGGTTGTAGAAGCAAAAACGGACAGCCCAGGAACCAGCGGCCTCTCCTTCTTCATACTCCAACAGCTGGACGGCCGGCTCGTGGTGCTGGGCGGTGTACGCGGCTTCTTCGACGACGCTGCCGCTGCCCCAGTGGTAGCTGAACGCTCGCGGAATCGGACGGGCTGATGGCGCCACGAGATGCTCCAATCTTTCTGGCGCGCCGCGAGGCTCCGCCCGCGGCGCATCCGGCGTTACGAGCTCTGTGCGGGCGAGCCGTCCGCCGCCTCTTCCAACGCTCTGCCGAGGCGCTGGATCGCCTCCGGAATCTCGCTCTCCTTGACGAAGCTGAAGGCGAGACGGATGGAGTTGTGGCCGCCGCCGTCCCGATGAAACGCCTGGCCGCCCACGTAGGCGACGCCGTGGCGGCGGGCGGCGTCCGCCAGCGCCTTCGGGTCGACGGTCTCCGCCAGCGTCAGCCAGAGGAAGTAGCCGCCCTCCGGCCGGTTCCAGCTTGCGTAGCGACTGCAGCGCTCCTCCAGCGCGGAGAGCATGGCGTCGCGCTTTCTGCGGTAGATCTCGTTCACCGTCGCCACGTGGCGCTCCAGCAAGCCGGCCGACGCGAACTCGAGGATGGCGCGGTGTACCCACGGGCTGCCGCCCAGGTCGAAGCGCGTTTGCAGCAGCGCATCGATCACCGGCTCGGCGGCGAGCGTCCAGCCGACGCGCAGGCCGGTGGCCATCGTCTTGCTGAAGCTGCCGAGGAAGACGACGCCGTTGCCGCGCGCGATCGCGAAGAGCGACGGCAGCCGCTCGCCTTCGAAGCGGATGTCGCCGTAGGCGTCGTCCTCGGCGATCAGTACGTTGTGGCGCTGGCAGATTTCGACGACGGCGTGCCGGCGCTCCAGGCTCATGGTATAGCCCGTCGGGTTTTGGAAGTTAGGCACGCTGTAGAGCAGCTTCACGCGGCGGCCTTCGTCCTCATGCCGTGTGATTATCTCCTCCAGTGCGTCCGGCAAAATGCCGTCGGCGTCCATCGGCACGCCATCGACGTTACAGAGGCAGTTCTGGAACGCGCCGACGCCGCCCGGGAAGGTGGGCGATTCAGCGAGGCCGACGTCGCCTTCATCCAAGAACGTCTGCGCGACGTTGATCAGGCCGCCGGAGATGCCGTTGGTGATCGTGAAGTTGTCGCCGGTGAGCGCCAGCCCCTCGCGGCGGCTGGTTTCTTCAGCCAACCATTCACGCAGGCCGGGCGAGCCTTGATGGCCGCCGTAGCGAAGCGCCTCCGGCCCCTCGCGACGCAGCACCCGGTTCGACGACTCGATCAGCTCCTCGATCGGCAAGGCATCAGGGTCGGGAATGCCGCCTGTCAGCGCGATCGGCTGCACGGGCGGGGGTTCTTGGGGACGAGAGCCGGCGACCCAAAACGCGCCGAAGCCGCCCTTCACCCGCCGCGACAGGCTCTTCTCTAGCTGATCGGCTTCCCAGGTATCGAGTGGTGTGGTGGCCATAATGGTGGCATGATAAGACACCGGCCACCATCTTGTCGACCGCGCGACCGGCTAACGCCGTGGTAGGTAAGCCGCAGCGCCAGCGTTAGGAGGGGCAGCAGATGGCTATCGAAGCAATCGAAGCAGCCGACTACCGACGCATCATCGGCCAGTTCGCGACCGGCGTCGCGGTCGTCACCACCGCCAACGACGGCCTGCTGCACGGCATGACCGCGAACGCCATCACCTCTGTCTCGCTCGATCCGCCGCTCCTGCTGGTCTGCATCGATAAGGCCGCCCACTCCCACGACCAGTTCACGCAGTCCGGCCGCTTTACAGTGAACATCCTGGCGGAAGACCAGCAGGAAGTCTCGAAGATCTTCGCCGCCACGAGCGAGCCGGAGCAGGGACG
This sequence comes from Chloroflexota bacterium, assembly GCA_022565155.1. Taxonomy (GTDB): domain Bacteria; phylum Chloroflexota; class Dehalococcoidia; order DSTF01; family RBG-16-68-14; genus JADFKB01. Next base: position 5,041 of record JADFKB010000055.1, read on the forward strand.
GCTGCAAGGCGTGGCCTTTCATCTAGGCGCGAACGGCGTGCCCTTGATCGAAGGCTGCCTGGCCTACATCGAATGCGCGGTGGCGGACCAATTCGAAGGCGGCGATCACACGATCTTCACCGGCAGCGTGGAGGACGCGACTGTGGCCAGAGGCGCGGCGCCCCTGCTCTTCTACCAGGGCAAGTACCGCAGGCTGGCGGACTAGGCCGGCGTCTCCGACTTCTCCGCCGACTGCGTCTCAGCCGCGGCGGGGAGAAACTTCAGCAACTCCCGGTTGCAGAACTCAGGCTGCTCTTCCAGCGGCATGTGGCCCGCGCTCGGGACCACCACCAGGCGTGCGTCTGGAATCTGCTCCGCCATCGCCTCGCCGGCCGCCAACGGAATCCAGCGGTCGTGCTCGCCCCAGAGGATCAGCGTCGGCTGGCCGATCCGATCCGGCAGCCACAGATCGTCGTGGCCGCGGTCGATGAGCTGCTTGGCGAGCGATCGCAGGTGGCCGCGCATGCGCAGAGGCCGGTAGTAGCCCGCCAACATCTCCGGCGTCAGGAAGGCCGGGTCGTGCACAGCCGAACGAAAGACCGTCCTCCGGAAGCGTTCCCGATGCATGGTGAAGGGCGCGGCCAGCGGCATCAGCAGCGGAAACAACCAGCGCAAACGAACCGCGCGCCGGACCTGGCTGACCGTCACGCTGTCCGCCAGCACCAGACGCTCGACCTGGTCAGGGTTGCCCACCGCCACCCGCATGGCAACGGCGCCGCCCATCGAGTGGCCGAGCAGCGTCGCGTGCTCTACATCCAGCCGATCCAACACCACCGAGACGAGCTTGGCCTGGGCGGACAAGGAGTAGTCTCCGTTGGCGGGGCGGGCGGAGTAGCCAAAGCCGAGCAGGTCGATCGCGATCACACGATACTGGCGCGCGAGCTCAGAGATGACGTAGCGAAAGCTGAACGTGGAGCCGTTCCAGCCATGCACCAGCACGACAGGCGGGCCTTGCCCCGCCTCCACGTAGTGGATCAGATCACCGTCGACGTTCAGGAACGTGCCGGGGGCGTCGTCGGAGTGCGGGTCGAGATTCTCGAATCGGCGGGTTGCGTCCCTGGCATAGGCCGCGTATCCGGCGAAGGCGAGGCCGGCGATGACGCCAGCGCGCTTCGTTCGCCTGAATACGCTCATTGAAGAATCATCCTCACGGCTACTATATCATGGGCAGGCGTAGGAGCTAGCGCGTTGCATCTTAGCGCTAGTTGGGCGTTAGTTGGGCCGAGCGCCTAACGTGACGTCGGTCTCGGCTTCGCTGCCGTCGCGGTAGAAGTGGACGACGACCTGCTCCCCTGCCCGGTAGCGACGCAGCACCTCGACGAGGTCGCCGCTGTTGGTGATCGGCGTGTCCTCGATGCGAATGATGATGTCGTTGGGCTGCAGGCCGGCCGCATCCGCAGGCGAGCCGGGCGTGACATCGACGACGCCGACACCCTTATCGGCAGGTAGGTTCAGGTTCCTGGCCAGGCTCGGCGTGATGTCGGTGAACTGGACGCCGAGGAAGCCGCGCGACACGAACCCATTTTGTAGCAGCTCCTGGACGATCGGCTTGGCGACATCGATCGAGATGGCGAAGCCGATGCTCTGGGCGCCGCTGATGATAGCGGTGTTGATGCCGATCACGCGGCCGCGGTCGTCGACCAGCGGCCCGCCGCTGTTGCCGGGGTTGATGCTGGCGTCGGTCTGGATGGCGTCGTTGATCGAGATCGTCTGTTCCTGGATCGTCCGGCCTTTGGCGCTGACGACGCCGCGCGTGACCGTCGGGTCGCCCTCCAGTCCCAGCGCGAAGCCCATCGCCACGACGTCCGCCCCGACGGCCAGCGACGAGGAGTCGCCCAGCTCCGCCGGCGTTAGGCCCGTGGCGTCGATCTTGAGCACCGCCAGGTCCGTCGCCGGATCCGCGCCGACGACGGTCGCAGGTGCGGTGCGGCCGTCGCTGAGCGTGACGGTGATCGTGCTGGCGACGCCGGCGCCGGCGCGGATGACGTGGTCGTTGGTGATGATGTGGCCCTCGGTATCGATGATGACGCCGGTGCCGATGCCCTGCGACGGGACGAGCTGGCCGAAGGTGTTGCGCGTCGCCGCCTCCGTCAGCACCTGCACGACGGACGGGCCGATCTTGCGCACGATCTCCTCCGTGGTGAGCCGGACGCCGGGCGCCAATGTCGGGAACGGAGTGAACGGGATGGGTGTTTCGACGACCGTAGCAGTGGCAGACGGCGGCGACGGGAAATCGCCATCACTGCTGCCACCGCCGCAGGCAGCGATGAGCAGCGCGAGCGCCGCCAGCGCGGCGACGGATGCGTTCGCTAGGCGATACATGACTCTTTCATTGTAGAAGGCAGCAAACGAGGGGCGAAAGGTGTCAATGCGAATTGTCACACGTTCGCGACATCGAGGAGATGGATCGCCGGCACGTTGTCCCACTCCTCGAAGCGCTCCGGGCCGAGGGCGAGCAGCTCATCGCGGGCGGCGCGGGTTTCCGTGACGAGGCGGGCGACATCGATGCCCATGTACTCGCCGGGGAACGTCTCGAGCTTCGCCAGCGCGTGGCCGAGCAGCCGCACGGTCCCCGCATATTCGCGCCGTCTCATATGGACGAACGCCGCCGCCGTCTGGATGATCCCCTGGAGGAACGTCCTCGTAGGCAGTGGAGAGACGAGCCATAGCTCTTCCAGCGTTTCGTGCGCTTGGAAGAAGTAGCCGCCGTTGAACTGGTCGATGCCGGCCAGCAGGATCGGGCGGCGCTGGGCCACCTCCTCTTCGCTGAGCAGGCGCAGGTTTCGAGACGGCGTCGCGCGTGCCGATTTAGTGTCTGGCATGTCGTTCGCTCTGATTGTAGCGGCTGTTTGCTGGCAGGAGGGCTGGCATACCAGACCACGTCGGCGGCGAAGCGGTACCAACGCCGGTCTGCGGGCCCGTAGCTCAGCGGTAGAGCAGCGGACTTTTGATCGCATGCGCGAGATGCTGTCGCATATCGCCTAGTGCTTGGCGGTGCTGTTTCGTATCTGAAATCAGTGCCTCAGCGCTTCCGTCATGCCATACGCTGACGTGCAGTGCTAACCAGTTCGTTTGCAAATGCGTTTGCAGAGCGCTGTGCTTCACGAGGGAAAAGCTAATCAAAACTGGCCCAGTTATCTGCTGTACGCTGGAGCTATTCCGCTCCGGTAGGGGCAGGGCATGCTGTGCGGCGTATTGACAGCGCCACTTCTTTCCCTCACTATTGTGGTGCTCCAAAGAGGAAACGGGAGTAATGGTGCGGTGTCGGGTCTCGCAGCTACAAGACTCTCAGGGCCGGAATCGCCAGGACGTGCAGCGCTTCTAGGCGCGGTAAAGAGAGGAGGCCAGAATGCCCAACGTACGTGTGAACGGAATCAGCCTCGAATACGAGGAGTTTGGCGAGAAGGATTCGACACCGTTGCTCCTGATCATGGGGCTTGGTGCGCAAATGGTGGTGTGGCACGAAGCGTTCTGCAAACGGCTAGCCGGCCGCGGCTTTCGCGTCATCCGTTACGACAATCGCGATGTGGGCCTCTCCACAAAGTTCCGCGAGCAGTGCCCCGATCCCGGCCAGCTCCTCCCGGACGTACTGCAAGGGAAGAACATCAACCTCCCGTACACCTTAAATGACATGGCCGATGACGCGGCTGGCCTTCTCCAGGCGCTGGGAATCCCGGCGGCACATGTAGTCGGCGCTTCCATGGGGGGTCATATTGCCCAGCTCTTTGCCATTCACCACCCACGCCAGATGCTGACACTGACCTCAATCATGTCGAGCACTGGGAACCCGAACTTGCCTCAGGCAGAACCTGAAATACTGGCGCTCCTGCTGAAGACCGTGCCCGACGAGCGCGAGGCGAGGGTCCAGCAGACCATGGAAACGTGGCGGGCCCTTAGCGGTCCGGGGTTTGAGTTTGACGAAGCCGGCATTCGCGAGATAATCGAGATGTCGTTAGACCGTGATCCGGACTCGACCGGTAGGGGCCGCCAGCTGCTGGCCACCATGAGCGCCGGCAGCTGCAAGGAAGCGCTCGCCAATGTCAAGGCCCCGACTCTCGTGATCCACGGCGACGCTGATCCGCTGGTGCCGATCGCCGGGGGGTACGACACAGCTGAGGCGATCCCGGGAGCGAAGATGCTGGTGATTGAGGGCATGGGCCACGGACTGCCCGAAGGGGCGTGGCCCCGCGTGATTGACTCGATCGTGGAGCTGGCCCAGAAGGCCAGTGAAGTGGTCAGCGCCTAACGGCCTCCCTCCGAGAACTACGGCTAGGCCATGATCGATCTCGCCAGCTCCAGCTAGACCTGGCCCGGATCGAGGCCGCGCACGACGGCTAAGGCGAGAACGGCTGTGCGGAGTGTCATGCTTGTCCCCTGGTGTGGTGGACGGAGTGTAGCAGAATGAACGAGGGCGAGTCGTGCTCGCCCTCGTCCAGATCCTTTCGAGATGCCGGTGTCTAGATCTTGGCGCGCTTGCCCTTCTTACTCTTGGCCGGTCGAGCCGGGCTCGCGGGAGTCGCTAGCTCCTAGCTCGTCTTGCTCGTGTGGTTGGCGATATTGTAGTCGTGGGTGTTGCGCCGCGTAGCGTGTGCGGATCTGGTGTCTGGCATGTCGTTCGCTCTGATGGTTAGGCGCTGCGGCGTCGTGCGACTTGCACGGCGGTGAGTGTCAGGAGCACCACGGCCATGAGCGTCAGCGCGCCCCACCGAAACAGCAGGTCTTCCGCTGCGAAACCGCTCACGCCCGTCGCGTACGGAATCTCTGCGCTGATCTTCATCGCTTCCACGGTCCAGTGCGTCACCGTGAAGTAGGAGAGGATCTGGCCAACGGCGCCTGTTCCCGGCCCTCCGACGAAGAGCAGTTGGGGGATCAGTACGATCGGCACCAGACTCTGCGCTCGGTCTGGGTTCGATACGGAGGCTGAGATGAACAATCCAAGCCCGAGCGCCGCAAACGCGGCCAGGTTGAGCGTAATCCATAGCTCCAGCGGCCCCCACAAGATCGCTCCCGAGCTCGGCAGGTCGACTTGCAGGGCCACGATGCCCAGCAGCACGGTCGTCTGCACTAAACCGAGCGCGAACAGCACAGCAAGTTTCGAGGCTAGATATGGCGCCACCCGCAGGCCGGCCATGCGTTCGCGCAGGAAGATCGGTAGCTCTTTCACGATCTCCTGTGCCGCGTTGAACGCGCCGAACCACGTCGCCGTCGCCGCCATCATCAGAGCCAACGGCCCTGCCAGCGCCGCTACGGAGACGCCAAGTCCTTCCGCTACCTCGACAGCAGCGGGAGGCGGAGGCTGGAGGTCAGACGCCTGCGCGACGATCGCTAGGAAGAACGCGATGATCGGCGCCTGGGCGAGCAGCAAGAAGAGATGCCCGCGGTCGCGGAACAACGTATCCATATAGCGTGTGGTGACAATGCCGAGCTGACGCCAACCGGAGCTGCCCCTCCGCACGCTCCCGCCGATCAGCGCAGCGGGGTCCCACGTCGCGCCCGCGCCGTCATCGTCCTCGACAGCCGTGTCCGGCTGAACCAGGCTGGGAGCGACCTCATTTTTGTAGTACTCAGATTCGAGCAGACGGCTCCTCAGCGTGGCCGAGTCCTCGCCTTCCACGCGATGATAGATTTCGGCAAAGTTGTCGACTTGGTAGTAGACGAGCGCGTCATGCGGGGAACCGGCGAACACGACGCGGCCGCCGCTCCCCAGCATGAGGATCCTGTCCGCGGCGAGGAGGCTCTCGACGTCATGCGAGATCATCACGATCGTCGCGCCTCCGCTTGCCAGCTTCGCAACGATCTCGTTCACGCGCTGCGTCAACCCCGGATCGAGCCCGGAAGTGGGCTCGTCCAGGAAGAACAGTCCGGGGTCAGAAATCAGTTCAGCCGCAATACTCGCCCGCTTCTGCTGGCCGCCGCTTAGGTTGCCAATCGGCAAGTCAGGGCTGCGGTCGAGGTCGAGCTGGCGCATCACGTCGTCGACTCTGCGATCGGCTTCTTCTCCAGACACGTCCGGTGGCAGGCGCAAACTCGCCACGTAGCGTAGAGCGCGCCTGAGCGGTAGCTGCTCGGGAAGAATGGTGTGCTGCGGCACATAGCCAATCAGCGGTCGTAGAGCGTCATATGCCCGGTAGAGATCGGCGCCGTTGACCAGAACGTGACCCGATGTTGGCGGCCGGGAGCCGTTGAGGGCGTCGAGCAACGTGGACTTTCCCGCGCCGCTGGTGCCGGCGATCACCAATACTTCCCCGGGCTGTGCCACAAAGCTGACATTATCGAGCAAGACCGCCGCCCCCACCGTCTTGCTTACGTTATGCGCATCGAGTCGCACGCGCTTGCTATCGTCGATGTGCTCAATAGCGTCTCCGGTAAACACAAGCTTGTACGGCCCGATGCGCACGACGTCGCCAGCGGCCAATATTCTGCTGCTCGTGCGAATGCCGTTGACAAAGGTACCGTTTGAACTGCCAGAATCTGATAACGTCGCCCGGCCATCCTGAAGTTCAATCCGCGCGTGTTGTCTGGACACGTGCAGGCTTGGGAGCTCAAGGTCCGACGTTTCGGCACGCCCGATGTGAATCGATCCTTGCGCTGGAAGCGTAAGCCGTGCGACGCCAGTTGGCTGCGTCTCGCTGGGCTTAATCGGCGCGCCGGTCAAGGTTTGGCTGCTAGCCAGAACCGTATGTGATGCAGCCTGCGAATCAAAGTGCATGACCACGGCATCAGCGCCGGAACCGATTTCAAGCCGGTCTCCAGCGCGCAGCAGGTGCTCAAATACCGGGGAGCCCTCTAGCAAGGTTGGGTTGGTATGCCCTAGTTGGATGTACCTGTAGGTCGAGCCTTCCCGCACCAGTCGAGCATGCTTGCCCGACACGGTTTCGACCGGCACGCAAATGTCGTTGTCCGGCGTCCGCCCGATGCTGTATACCGCCCTATCCAGAGTGTAGGTCTGTTCACCCGCCGGAGAGGTGACTCGCAATCTCGGGAGGTTGTCCTGTGCCAATGGTCACGACTCCTCGCTGCCCCGATACCCGGGACTGGCTCACAGCGAGTCTAACACACTAAACCACGTTGAAATCTGGGCCGGTGGTTGCTACGGCCTTCCACGCTCTGACAACGGGACTCGTTTCGTTCGCCTTGTCAGCTAGGCGCCACACTGCTCGAGGCCAGATTGCTTCTAAGCAGCGGGGCGGGGGCCACACCATGCAGACCTAGTGTTACCAGTTCACGGCGAACACCTGTTGCCTGCCAAGGTCCTTGAGCTCTACGTCTCGGCTGTCACTGAAGTTGATGTCGCCGCCGCTCTCGGTTAGTTCCTTGAGCAGCGATGACACGAGGATCTCGCCGCCCTTCGCTTCATCGGCGATGCGCGCTGCCAGGTTGACGTGTTTACCGTAGAAGTCGCCAGCGTCTTGTATCACCTCGCCGGTATGGAGTCCGGCGCGCACTTCGATCTTTTCATCGGCCGACGCGTTGCGGTCAGCGATCCCGCGCTGGATCGCCATCGCGCACTCCACGGCCCTGCGGACGCTGGAGAACGCGAGCATGAAGCCGTCGCCCTCGGTCTTCACCTCGTAGCCCTGGTAGGCGCGGACTTGCTCGCGGATGATCGCGTTATGCTCGCGCAGCAGCTCAAGCCAGCGCTGATCGCCCAACCGCTCGTTGAGGGGTGTCGAGCCAACGATGTCGGTGAACAGAAGGGTTACGGTGCCGTCAGGCGCGGCGTGTGGCCGGAGGTCAGGCCGCTCTGCCTGGACGGTCCGTGCGACCGTCTCGATCGAGTTCGCGGCCGAGTCGATGGTAACGCCCTGTAGTTTGAGCTTCAGCGCGACGATGTCGGCGACGAGCTTCGCCATGCCAATCTCCTCTGCCGTCTCCAACGAGTCTGCGATGAGCTCCCGCGCCTTCTCGTAATCGCCCTCTCCGTCGCGTTTCAGGAGCATGCGCGCGTACGCAAACTGCGTTCGCGCGAGGAACGGTCGTGTTCCCATGCGCTCGTTCGCCCTCAGTGCCGTCTCGAAGTGCGTTTCAGCTTCATCCAAGCGCCCGGCCGTAGATGCGAGGAGGGCGGCTTGATGCGCAACGGATCCAGTGCACACGGCACCCAAGCTCAGCACGCCGTTTCGATCGGCGTAGTCAGCAATTAAGTCGTACAGCGTTTTCGCCTGCTCAGCATCCCCCACAAACGCGCAGACTTCGGCGAGCATCAGGTGCGTCTCGAACCATGACGGATCTCTGGGCAAGTCTGCAAAGTTTTCCTTCGCCAGCTCCCATTCCTTGTGAGCCTCCTCCATATTCCCTGCTTGCGTCTGGTAGAAGGCCATGAAGACGCGTGATGCGCCTGTCTCGCCATACTGCATCACGATTCCGCGAATCGCGGGCTCAAGCTCAGCAAGGCGGCCCTGAAACGTACGGAGAGTCATGAGCTGAAATCCGGCCCGGAGCAAGGCATCCGGTTCGCCGCAGCTTTGGAACGCGACCAACGTCTGCGGGACGAGCACGTCGGCTTCTTCCAACCTGCCCTCAAAGATCGCCTTCATCGCCGGATAAGCTGCGACCCAACCTGCATATCGACTGAACTTGCCCGTCTCTACGATGTCTCTAAAGAGCCGGGCCTCTTCGTCCGCTCCTGGTACGTCGCCCACTTCGAGCAATGATGAAAGCAGCCGGAGATGGCCTTCAGCCTCGTGCCAGGGCGACCCGAATTCCCGGCCAGCGACGATCAATTCTCGACACACCTCAAGCCGCCGGTCCAAGCGATCGTGGTGGTAGTTCGCCTCGATCCAACTAATGAGAATGTCTAGGCGACCCTCTGAGTCGTCAGCCTCGCGGCTAAGCGCGAGCGCCTCATCCCCCAGCTCGTCGCGTCGTCCGACGGCTTCGCTCCACTGTAATGCGGAGGCCAGCTCAGAACAGAGACGGGCGCGCAACGCTACGTCGCTTTCTCCAACTAGCTCCATGGCGTCTTCCAGCACCGCCACGCGTTTGGGCTCTACCTTGTAGGCCTGAAAGTCAGTTCGGGAGAAGGCGAGCGTGCTGAGCGCGAGCAGGCGGACGTCGCCGATCTCCTTGGCGATCCTGAGCGCCTCCCAAAGCGGCTTCTTGGCCTCTTTGTAGCCAGCCGTCTTGATAGCGGCCGTTCCCTGGGTGAGGAGAAGCTCCGCCTTTAACTTGTCGCTCTGTTGATCTGCAAACGAGAGGGCCTGAAGGGCTCTTCGGTAGTGACCGACGGCGTCTTCGAACGCCAGCCGCTCAAGAGCCTGATCGCCTGCCTTTCGGGCGTAGGCAACGGCCTTTTCTGCCGTTCCTGCCTTGGCCGCTTCCGCAAAATGGTAGGCGAGCTGACCGATGTGCGACCCGGAATCTGTCCCGTAGATGCTCTCCAGGCACTCGCCGACGCTGCGATGAAGCTCTAGGCGCCTGCTCGCCGGTTGGTCCTGGTAGAGCGTCTCCCGGGTAATCGCGTGGGAGAATTGATAACGGCCCGTGCCCTCTTCCAGCTCCTCGACGAGGCGAGCGGACGCCGCCTCGTCTAAGGCGTCAACGGCCGTCTCGACCGACACACCCGCCGCGCGTTCGACGACACGCAGTTCGAACTCTCTGCCTACCACCGCGGCGCTGGCGAGGAAGTCTCTGCAGGGTTCGGAGAGGTGTTCCAAGCGCCTGGTGACAACCGCGCGCACGCCGTCAGGGATGGCAACGCTCCAGGACGTCGAGGTTGCACCTTCATCCAGCCGGCCGTCGCTAGCTAGTAGCTTGACGATCTCACTAGTGACGAATGGGTTGCCTTCGGCTTGCTTGAACAGCGCCGCAGCCAGGCCCGGCGCCGCCACCTTGCCGGTCGAGAGCTCTACGAACTGTGTAATCTCGCTGGTTGTGAGTCCCGTGAGGGCGATGCTGATAGTCACGGGTTCCTTCGTGAGTTCGGCAAGCACTCGCGCCGACGGCTGTTCCCGATCGAGCTCCGTGTCACGGACGGTACCGATAACGAGCACGCGAGAGGACTGAATCTCCCCCGCCAGGAACTGCAGTAGCAGCAGCGACGCCTCGTCAGCCCACTGGACATCGTCGAGGACGATCACGAGCGGTTCTCGGTTCGACGCGTTCTTCAGAAACGTCGTGATGCTGTCGAAGAGGCGGAAGCGCGCCTGCTCCGGCTCCAGCGCCGGCGGGGTGGCGAGTCCCGGCAGGCGTTCTCTGATCTCCGTGACTACCTGGGCAAT
>JADFKB010000170.1 GCA_022565155.1 Chloroflexota bacterium
AGATGAAGGCGGCATCGATCGCCGTCAACGACCCGGAGGGCCGGCCGACGCGCCACGCCGCGCGAGGCGGCCTCGGTGCGCTGATGGGCGCTCAGCGACTGAAGGCGATCGTCGTCGATGACGGCGGCGCGAAGAACGTCGAGGCGGCTGACAAGGACGCCTATCGCAAGCTGGTGACCGGCTTCTCCAGGACGACGCTGGAGGACCCGCGTATCGAGAACATGAGCGCCTACGGCACGGCCGGCGTCCTCGGCTACGTTAATCGAGAGCAGATCTCCAGCCTGCCGACGCGGAACCATACCCGCGGCACGTTCGCCGGGGCGGAGGCGCTCAGCGGCCAGCGCATCGCTGAGCTGGCGCCGGAGCGCGGCGGCAAGATGCTGCCGTGCATGGCTGGCTGCATCATCAAGTGCGCCATTCTCTTCAACGATGCTCAGGGCGAGCAGATCACGACCGCCCTGGAGTTCGAGACGATCTCGCTGCTGGGGGCAAACCTGGAGATCGACGACCTGGAGGCCGTGGCGAAGATGGACCGCCTCTGCGACGATCTGGGGCTGGACACTATAGAGACCGGCAACGCCTTCGGCCTGGCGATGGAGGCGGGCGTCGCGCAGTTCGGCGACTGGCAGGCGGCGATCGGTCTCTTCGACGAGATCAGCCGCGGCACCGAGCTGGGGCGCGTCCTCGGCGACGGCACCGTCGCTGTCGCTAAGCACTTCGGCATCGATCGCGTGCCGGCGGTCAAGGGACAGGGCATGCCGGCCTGGGAGCCGAGGACGCTGAAGGCGATGGGCGTCACCTACGCCACCAGCCCCCAGGGCGCCGATCACACGGCCGGGTTGGTCACCGCTCGCAACGTCACGGACGAGACCTACCTGAAGGCCTCGCGCCAGGAGCAGGCGCTGCAGACGGCGGTCGATGCTGCCGGCCTCTGCCAGTTTTCTAATCCGACGGCCCCGGACATGGCTCTCTTCGTCAACGCCCAGCTCGGCGCGTCCTGGTCAGAGGACGACGTGCTGGCGATGGGCTGGCGCTGTATGACCGAGGAGCGCGATTTCAACCAGCGCGCAGGCTTCGGCCGCGACGCCGACCAGCTGCCGGACTACCTGCGGTCGGAGCCGCTGACAACGCCGGACGGCGACCAGGTCTTCGACCTGTCCGGCGAGCTGCTCGATACGTTCTGGGACGGGCTCTAGCGCGGACAGGCGTCCGGCAGAGCCGGCAGACCGCCAGCGGCGGCACGCCCCCAAGCTAACAACAGGAGGAGAACGATGGCTGAGTTTAAGACGGTCGCGAAAGTATCAGAGGTAGAGCCGGGCCAGCTCAAGCACATCGAGCTGGACATGGACACGCAAGTCTGCCTGGCCAACATCGATGGCACCTTCTACGCCATCGGCGGCGAGTGCACCCATATGGGCGGCCCGCTGGGAGAGGGTGAACTCGAGGGCAATGTCGTCACGTGCCCGTGGCACAGCGCCGAGTTCGACGTGACGTCCGGTGAACTGAAGGGCCCGCCCGCGGAGGAGCCGGAGCCGGCGTACCAGGTGCGCGTCGTCGGCGACGATGTCCAGGTGGCGCTGGATTAGGGCGGCGTTTACACCGGCGGAGCCGGCACGCCGGCCTCTGCTATCATCCGGCCGTGACGCGGCACCCTTACCAGCTAGTGGCTATGCTATTGCTCACCGACGGCCCCTGGCCGCCGTCGTCACGGGACTTGTCCTGATCCGCACGGTGCTTGCGTAGCAGCGCCCCAGTGTGCGGAGGGCCCTCGCGTCGGGGCAGCGAGGTAGAATATGGAGCGAAGATGCAAGTCCTGATTCTCAACTCTTCCCTGAACGAATCCGCTTTGTCTGACTGCGCGGTGGAGTGCCGGGACGGCGCGTTCGTCGCCAAGAACGACTTGTGGATGCCTAATATGCCGAACCTGCACGAGTTCGACGCAATCATCATCGACTTGGGCACGCTTGAGAACCGGAGCGAAGCCACGGAGGAGAGAGTGACTCGGCAGTTGACCGAGATGATGAACGGTGGAGGGCTGATCGTGTGCTTCCCGCCGAAGACACGGCGACTCGCCCTCGGATGGCTCCCTGGAAACTTCCAGCCCAGGGAAGTGAATGCCGGAAGGCGAATCAAGCTCCTAGAGCACCCGCTGCTCAAAGATCTTCTAGAGCGATTCGCCGGGGAGATGAGGTACGACCTGGACTTTGCCCACCCTGCCGCCAATACGTGGACACCCATCGCCAGCACGATGGCAGGCTGGCCGATAGCGGGGGTTGCGGAGTCTAACCATGTCATCATGCTGCCACGAGTGCGGCGGCCGGAGCGCCTGGTTGCTGACCTTTTCCGGCAGGTCGTTCCGCAGATCATGCCGGACAGGATCACGGTCAAAGAACCGCTGACCGAAGAGCCGCCGCCGTGGGTGGGCGAGTTTCCTGTACCTGGCACTGAGGAGTTGGAGCAAGAGATAGACGCCATAGACCAGAAGCTCAGTACCCTCGAAGAGAAGAGGCAGCGGAAGGCCGAAGAGCTTGAACGACTCGCAGACTTTCAGGGTCTCCTCTGGTACAAGGGCAAGCACCACCTTGAGCCGGTCGTCCAGCACGCCCTTGAGCTTCTCGGTGTCCCGTGTCAGAACGAAGAGCCGAGAGATTTGGTCTACCGAGGCAAGGGCGGGCCGCTGTACATCGAAATAGAGGGAAGCAATGGCAGCATTGACGTGGACAAGGGGCGTCAACTGCTAGGGTACATTGCCGACAGCGAAGACGATCCGTCCACCATTAAAGGAGCGATCATCGGCAACCCGTTTCGGCAGCACCATCCCAAGGACAGGCCGCTCAACAATCGACCGCCGTTTTCGCCTCAACTCCAGAGACTGGCGGAGAAACAGGGTTGGCCCCTCGTAAAGACCGTTGACCTGTTCGATCTCGTCTCCCGCCACCTATGTGCCGACAAGAGGGCTGCACCGGCACTACGCACGCGACTGGGATTACCTTCCCGCTCCCGCTAGACGGACTTGAACGGCTGCGGCTTGGGCGGCCGGTCTGAAAGCTGCGAGGTCTAGGGACCGCGCTGCTTGCGGCGGGCGGCACGCCAAGCTAATACGCCCGGCCGTCGCCTCGCGTACGCCGCAACCGCCGTTGTCAGGGTGACCTAGGGGAAAAACCTGGTTGACGATCTACAACCCGTAACGTACACTTGTCTCACAACTGAATATTGGACACAACTCTTATCCAGAGTGGTGGAGGGAACGGCCCGAAGAAGCCCGGCAACCGGCCTTCGCTTAGGCGATGCGCGCGGTGCCAACTCCGGCCCCTA
>JADFKB010000056.1 GCA_022565155.1 Chloroflexota bacterium
TACTAGTTCCAGAAGAGGCATTACATATCCCCGCCGACAGCTGGGGGCGGCTTTTAATTTTAGGACCTACACCTCTAATTCCGAATCGTGCAATTCTAAAATACGTCAAGTTTTCGACGCCAGCCGCGAAAACAATCCACTGCCCAGAACGGGCTAAGAAGCTTATCGGTGGTGCAGGTGAAATCGCTGCACCTTGGGCAAGAATGGATGACTATCCTCCCTTCTTCCCACCTCAAACATTTGTCACGGACTTCTTCGATTGGTTCTACGCCGGAGTTGGCAAGAACGCTAGAGAAAGCGCACGCGGAGGCGGGTCACTCGGCTGGCTGAATCGTCCGGGATCTGTGGAGGCTGCTGCTGTCTGTTACCCAGAAGAGTTTGAATATCGGGATTACACTCGCTCCAACTGGCTAATAGTAGTTCGGATAACGGATGGGCAGGGCAATCAGAAGGACATCATATACCGCCCACAGATCCTAGCGAAGGCCCACAGCCAGTTTCAGCGGATGCCCCGCCTGGCAGCGCTTCAGCGCAAAACGGCTTCAGTTATCGGCGTTGGTGCTCTCGGCTCACATGTCGCCGTCGAGCTAGCACGCTCAGGGATAGGTAGGCTTTGTCTGGTTGATGGAGACATACTAGAGCCAGCAAACCTCGTTAGGCATGCTTGTACGCTGCAAGATATCGGGCTTAACAAGGCAAAGGCCGTCGCCAGACGGATTGGATTTATCAACACAACATGCGAAGTCGACGTACTTCCAACTAATCTAGGCGGACTGAACCCTGGAAAGCCTGAAGAAACAAGGACCGAAGCCGCTGCGATTCTAAGTCTCATTCAGCAGAGTGACCTGATTGTGGACGCCACCGCGGACCATTCAACAAGCTTTCTAATTAACAAAATTGCTTCTAGCCTGAGCATCCCACATGTTCATGTCTGGGGAACTAACGGCGGCTTTGGTGGCGAGGTGATTCGAGTAATTCCGGGTCTTACTGGTTGCTTCGAGTGCTTTTCCCTTCAACATAAAAATCCATTAGCCTTGAAACGCCCTCGGGAAGACAAAGCCCTGGTACCAGCGCTGGGCTGCTCTGATCGCACGTTCACAGGCACAGGTTTTGACATGACCTCAGTAGCCTTGCTCGCATCCAGAATCTCCATCCAGACGATTCTGCGCGATGAAGACGCTGCTTATCCAGATTCGGATTACGACTACCTATCATGGGAGAACATCAGCGACCGTGGCGAGGGCCTTCCACGCATCTTAGATACCCGCCAGATACCTCGCTCCCAAGAGTGCCGCATCTGTAATCATAACTCTGCGTAGGTCTGTCACATCTCACCCTACCGCCGCTCCCGGCTCTTGCGCCGCTCCTCTTCGATGCGGGCGATGCCGTCCAGCGATTCTTCGATCGCCTTTCGCTTCGCCGAGTCCGTGACGTGCATGTAGATCTGCGTGGTGTTGACGTCGGCGTGGCCGAGCAGCGTCTGGACGACGCGCAGCTCCGCGCCGCCCTCCAGCAGGTGCGTGGCGAAGGTATGCCGCAGCAGGTGCGGGTGGACCGAGCGCTCGATGCCGGCGGCTAGGGCGCACTTGCGCACGATGAGCTGCACCGCCCGCTGCGAGAGACGACCGCCGTCTCGATTCAGGAAGAGCGCGGGCTTCGACATGCTCAGCGTGGCGTCAGGTTGTGGCTTCACCAGCCGGGGGCGGGCGTCCTTCAGATAACGCTCGATGGCGCGGACGGCGGGCCGTCCTATCACCACCAGCCGCTCTTTGCTGCCCTTGCCCAGCACTCGCGCCGTCCGGTCATCAAGGTCGAGGTCATCGACATCGACGCCGACCACCTCGCTCACGCGCAGACCGGCAGCGTAGAGCAGCTCCAGAATCGCCCGGTTACGCAGGCCCTGCGGAGTTTCAGCGTCAGCGGAGGCGATCAGCGTATCGATCTGCTCCTGCGTCAGGAAGTTGGGCAGCCGCCGTTCGCGGCGCGGGCCGCGCACGCCCAGCATCGGGTCGGATTCGAGCACACCCTCGCTGCGCAGGTAGCGGAAGAACGTGCGCAGCGCGCTCACCCTGCGAGCGATGCTGGCCGGCGCAAGGCCGGATTCGACGAGGCCAGACATGTAGGCGCGGATCAGCAGCTTATCAACAGAGGGCAGGCTGCGATCGCCCAGGAACTCGAAGAAGTCGCGAAGGTCAGTCGAATAGTTGCGCAGCGTGTAGCCGGAGAGGCTGCGCTCGGCCCCCTGCCAGGCGAGATAGCGATCGAGCAGCCGCTCGGCGTCGATACGCGCTGGGGAAGTTTCGGTGGTGGCAGGCATCCTTGCGAACCCTATGCCGCCGACCCTGGCTCTAACAGCCGACGGTGCGTTTCACGTCCCCCACCGCCGAAGGCGGATCCGCCGCTGGCAGACAGCTCGCGGTGCGTCCTTGCGATTACGCTGTCGCTTCGGCGGGCTCCGCCGCCGCCGGCGTCCCGATCGAACCTTTCCAGTCGCACTCGGTGCACTTGGCCGGCGTCTGGCCCTTCTCCTTAGCGCGCCCGCCGATCACCAGCAGCTTGCCGCACTGCGGGCAGGGTTCCGGCAGCGGCCGCTGCCAGCTCGTGAAATCGCACTCGGGGTACGTCGCGCAGCCGTAGAACGTGCGGCGGCGTTTCGTCGTCTTTTCGACGATATCGCTACCGCACTGCGGGCAGGGGACACCGACCTTGACCAGGATCGCCTTCGTCCCTTTGCAGTCCGGATAGCGCGTGCAGGCGAGGAACTTGCCGTAGCGGCCCATGCGCACGTTCATCTCGGCGCCGCACTCGCCGCACTTCTCGTCGGTGACCTCCGGTTCTTCCTCCCCATCGACGGGGCGAGTGCTCTTGCACTCCGGATAGCCCGTGCAGGCAAGGAACTGGCCGAAGCGGCCCCACTTCTTCACCATCGCCTTGCCGCACTTCTCGCACGTCTCATCGGTCTCCTCCTCGACGCGCGGCGCGGCGGCGGCCGACTCCAGGGCCGCCTCCAACGGTTCGTAGAACTGCTGCACGACCGGCTGCCACGGCCGTTCGCCGCGGGCGATCTCGTCCAGCTCCTCCTCCATCTCCGCCGTGAAGCCGGTGCTGAAGACGTCCGGGAAGTGCTCGACCAGCAGGTCGTTGACGACAAACCCCAGCTCCTGCGGGACGAGCGCGCGCTTGTCGCGCTCCACGTAGCCGCGGTCCTGAATGGTCGAGAGGATCGGCGCATAGGTGCTGGGCCGGCCGATGCCGTTCTCCTCCAACGCCTTCACCAGCGTGGCCTCTGTGTAGCGGGGCGGCGGCTCTGTGAAGTGCTGTTCCGGTTTGACGGCGTCAACAGGCTTGTAGCCGCCTTCGTCCTTCTTCTCGGGCGGCCGGGCGAGCAGCTGCAGCGCGTCTCCGGCCTCGATGCGCGGCAGATTGGCCTGCAGCTCTTCTTCCTCCGACTCGTCCTCGCGCTGCTCCTGATAGATCTGGCGGTAGCCGGCGAAGCGAAGCACGCTCTGGCTGGCGCGCAGCCGCAGCGGGTCCGAGCCGTCGGCAGGCACCGCGTCGACCTCGATCGTCGTCTGATCGAAGCCAGCGTCGGCCATCTGGCAGGCGACGAAGCGCTGCCAGATGACGGTGTAGAGGCGGAGCTGGTCGCGGGTGAGCACGCCGCTCAGCGTCTCCGGCGCTCGCCGGGCGGAAGTCGGCCGGATCGCCTCGTGCGCTTCCTGCGCGCCCTTGCTCTTCGTCTTGTAGTTGCGTGGCGCTTCCGGCAGGTACTCATCGCCGAAGCGTCCGGCGATGTAGCCGCGCGCCTCCTGCTGCGCCGACGCAGCGACATTCACGGAGTCGGTGCGCATATAGGTGATCAGCCCCACCTGGCCCTGGCCCGGCAGTTCCAGCCCTTCGTAGAGTTGCTGCGCTACCGCCATCGTCCGCTTGGCCGTGAAGCCAAAGCGGCGCGAGGCATCCTGCTGGAGCGTACTGGTGGTGAACGGCGGGCCAGGCCGGCGCGTCTGCGGCTTTTTCTTCACGTCTGTGACCGTGTGCGAGGCCGAGCTCAGCAGCGTGACGAGGCGATTCGATTCCTCGCGATTCGGAATCTCGATCTTCTTCTTGCCCACGTAGCCCACGAGCGAGGCCGTGAACGCCGCACTCGGTTCGGCGCCCTTCTTCGCCAGATCGGCGTCGATCGTCCAGTACTCGCGCGGCACGAACGCCTGGATCTCCCGTTCGCGTTCGACAACCATCCGTAATGCCACCGACTGCACACGGCCGGCGGAGAGGCCGCCCCGGATCTTCTTCCAGAGAATGGGACTGACGGAGTAGCCGACCAGCCTGTCCAGCACGCGACGCGCCTGCTGCGCATCGACGAGCCGGTAGTCGATCGGCCGCGGGTGCTTAAACGCCTCGCGCACCGCTTCGGGCGTGATCTCGTGAAAGACGACGCGCTGGTGCGGGCGGTCTTTGATTCCCGTCGCTTCGATCAAATGCCAGGAGATCGCCTCGCCCTCGCGATCGGGGTCAGTCGCCAGGAAGATCTCGCTCGCGCTGTCGGCGGCCTTCTTGATCTCCTTAACGATCAGCTTCTTGTCCTCGGGGACGAGGTACTGCGGAGCGAAGCCGTGTTCAGTATCGACGCCGAGCTTGTTCTTAGGCAGGTCGCGGACGTGACCCACCGAGGCGCGGATATCGTACTCCGAGCCCAGGATGCTCGCTAGCGTCCGCGCCTTCGCTGGAGACTCGACGATGACGAGACGCTTGTTGCCACTCTTCGTTCGTTTTGCCAATCTACACCTCGTATGCGGCTCGCGGCTCGCGGGCCTTCACGTAGTTCATGCTACCCACCTGCCGCACCATGCCTTTTAACTCTAACATCGCCAAGGCGCTGCTTACCGCCTCGATCTCAAGCCCGCTGTCGCGGCGCACTTCATCAATATGTATCGGCTCAGATGACAGCATGTTCAATAGCTGCGCTTCTGTCTTGTCATCCGGCAGCAGCTCCTTCGCCTCCATCTGGTGCGTGGCCATCGTTAGGTTCAACTCCTCCAGAACGTCCTCCGCCTTCGTCACCAGCTTCGCCTGGCCCTGCTGGATTAGCCAGTTGGTACCGCGAAACGTCGGCGAATAGATGCTGCCGGGCACGGCGAACACCTCTCGATTCTCGTCCAGCGCCTGGCGCGCCGTGATCATCGCGCCGCTCTTCACATCGCCTTCGACGACGAGAACGCCGAGGCTGAGGCCGACCATGATCCGGTTGCGGCGCGGGAAGTACTTGGCGAGCGGCTGCGTGCCGAGCGGATAGTCGCTCACGAGAGCGCCGCGCTCCATCACCTCTTGCGCCAGCTTCGTGTTCTCTGGCGGATAGACCATATCGAGCCCGCAAGCGAGCGCCGCGATCGTCCGTCCGCCTGTCGCCAGCGCGGCTCGATGTCCGATCGTATCGATGCCGCGCGCGAGGCCGCTGACGACCGTAATGCCGTTGGCGGCCAGCCCTCCCGCCAACTCTTCCGCCGCCTGGCGTCCGTACGCCGTCGCCCGCCGTGTGCCGACGAGCGCGACCGCCCACTCGTCGCCCGCGGTCAGTTCGCCGCGGACGTAGAGTATCGGCGGCTTATCGAACGTCTCCTTCAGCCGAGCCGGATACGCCTCGTCATGCCAGCACAAGGCCTGCACGCCGAGTCGCTCCAGCTTCTCCAACTCTGCATGGGGTGAGACGCCATCGCGCGCCGCCAGCAGCGCCGAGAGTGCTTTACCCTTCAGACCAGCCGCCTCCAGCGCGACCGGACTGGCCTGCCAAGCCTCCTCCATGGACGAGAAGCGCCCCTCTAAAAGCGAGATGCGCGCCCGACCAATTTGCGGCACGCGCCCGAAGGCCACCCAGTATTGCCGTTCGTTCCTGTCCACTGGCTACTTAGTGTAGCACATCTGTGCCCAAAAGCTAACCGGGCAATAATGCGCCTATTCCCTCTCCCCTTCTTCCTCCTGCTTGACTGCTGCCTTGGTTACACGCACCTTCTTGATACGGCGGCCCACGACGGACAGCACTCGCATGTTCAACCCATCCGCCTGCAGCTCGTCGCCTGGAGCAGGCATGCGGCCAAGCTGATGATACACGAATCCGCCCAGCGTATCGAAGTCCTCGCCCTCGATCTCGAGCGAGAATAGCTCGTTCAGCTCTTCCAGGCCGACGCGAGCATCAATGATCGCCTCGTCGTCGGTCACCCGTTCGATTGTCACCTCTTCGCTATCATACTCGTCCTGAATCTCGCCGACGATCTCCTCAAGCACGTCCTCGATCGTGACCAGGCCGGCGGTGCCGCCATACTCATCGACGACGATCGCTAGCTGTACGCGATGCTCCCGCAGTTCCGTGAGCAGCTCGTCGATGTGTTTGCCTTCGGGGATAAAGTACGGCGGTCTGGCAACGTCACGCAGCGATTCCGGGCGCTGGCCATCGAATTGCACCTTCAGGATGTCCTTCGCGTGAACGATGCCGACGATGTTGTCGATCGTATCTTCGTAGAGCGGGATGCGGCTGAAGCCACGCTGGATCACCAGCGATAACACCTCATCGACCGGGGCGTCCGCCTCCGCCGCCACCATATCGATGCGCGGCACCATGATCTCCCGCACGGCGCGGTCGACCATGCGAGCGATGCGGCGAATCATCGCCATCTCGCCGTTCTCAACGGCACCGTTGCCTCCCGGCAGATCGGCAAGGCGCAGCAGCTCCTCCTCTTCGCCTGCCGGCCGGTCCTTGCGATCGCGAAGCCGGAGCAGGGCGCTCAGCAGCCACTCTAGCGCAGCAGCCGGCGGCGTAAAGACCGCGCGGAGCGCCTTCATCACGGGCAGCAATCGCAGTGCCCAGCGCTCCGGGCTGCGCGCCACCACGAGCCGCGGCACCGCCCCCAGCACCGCCACCGCCAGCAGCGTGGCGGTCATCGTCGCCGCCAGCGCCAGCCACGTGCTGTCCGTCTCGCGCAGCACGATGAAGACGCTGGTGGCGATGCCGAGCACAAGCGCAAGGTCCCTCGCGATCGCCAGCGCGCCGAGCAGCTCGTATCGATCGCGAATGTAGTCATCGAGCGATTCAGCCTGCGGCAGGCCGCGGCTGGTGAAGGCGCGTACACGCATCCGGCTGATGAAGACCACGCCCGTCTCCACCGCCGTCGCGGCGACGGCGACGGCCAACGCCACGGCCACCAGCGCGATGCCGATCCAGCTATCGCCGCTCACGGTTGTCTCTCCTTACCGGTGGAACGAGTCACGCGCGCAGGCGCACCGGCGACCAATACCCCGTCCGGCACGTCTTTCGTCACAACCGAGCCTGCTGCGGTACGGGCGCCATGGCCGATCGTCACCGGCGCGACGAGCATGGTGTCGCTGCCGATGAACGCGCCACGCCCGATGCGTGTACGATGCTTTTCTGTGCCATCGTAGTTACACGTGATCGTACCCGCGCCGATGTTCGTCTCCTCGCCGACGTCCGCGTCACCGATGTAGCTGAAGTGGCCCATCTTGACGCCGCGGCCCAGGCGGGCGTTCTTCACCTCTGCGTAGTTGCCGATGTGGACGCCACTGGAGAGGTGAGTACCGGCGCGTATATGACTGTACGGCCCCACGTCCACATCATCCTCCAACGTCGCCTCTTCAACAGTCGACGACACGATCTGGCAGCGTTCGCCGATAGTCGCATCACGCACCGTGCTGTCAGGGCCGATGCGGGAGTTATCGCCGATAGCCGTAGCGCCGCGCAGGTGCGTATTCGGTTCGATCACCGTGTCCTGCCCGATCACAACGTCTGCGTCGATGTATGCCGTCGCCGGGTCGATTATCGTAACGCCCGTAAGCAGATGACCACGGTTGATGCGCTGGCGCATCAGCGCCTCCGCTTCAGCGAGCTCGGCGCGGTCGTTGATCCCCTGCACCTCGCTCGCTTCGTCGACAGCCACAGGTACTACGGTCGCGCTCTCCCGAGCGGCGAGAGGGATCAGCGACGTCAAGTAGCGTTCGCCTCCGGCGGACGCTGGAACCGCTTCGATGTGCGTCCAGAGCCAGGCGGCGCGGAAGCAGTACTGGCCGGCGTTGATCTCCGCGGGCCCCTCCGCCAATCCGCTGCGCTCCGGCGCCTCGACGATGTCCGTCACGCGGCCATCACCGTCGCGCTGGACACAGCCGTAGGCGCCGGCGTCGTCCACCTCTGTGGTGAGGAACGTCACGTCGCCGCCAGCATCCATGTGCTGTCGCGCCAGGGCGGCGAGCGTTTCCGGCGCGATCAGCGGCACGTCGCCGTTCAGCACCAGCACGTGCTCGGCGTCGCCAACAGCGTCTTTCGCAGATGCCAGGGCATGGCCGGTGCCGAGCGGCTCTCGCTGGACGGCGTACTCGACGCCTTCACCCAGCGCCGCGCGCAGATCGCCGGCGTCCGCGCCTACCACGACGATGCAACGGCCGAAGCCGGCCGCGCGCGCCGCATCGACGACGTAGCGCACCATGGGCCGGCCGGCGAGAGGATGGAGAACTTTCGCTACAGCCGAGCGCATGCGCTTCCCCTGGCCTGCCGCCAGGATTACTACTGTCCAGTTATCGAACGTTGGGGCGAAGTTTTGGGTCATGAGGTGAGGGGCGGCCGCCGGTCCTAGAGCACAGGCCGGGCAGCCTGCAGTTAGTCAATCCCCGAATGCGCCGACCACAATGAAGCAACGGGCGCACGGGCAGGAGCCGTCATGCGGGCCCAGGACAACTCGTCCAGCTACCACTGCCGAATGGGTGCTATGTTGAGGAGGGTCGTCGTCGTCAGATCGTTCCACGTACGGGGGTCTCACTCCTGCCCCACGAACCGCTACCGTAGCGAGCGATCCGTGGTTGCCGATTATGGTAACGGTGGATGATCAAGCTGTCAAGTGCCGTTTCCCTTAAGAGTATCGGCCCTCAGCCTGCGATCCTTGCGCCGGCGACGCCTCGACCGGCAAGTCTCAGCCGGTCTATAATGTGCCAATCTAGAGTCGATTTGAAGCAGAGCTGTGAGGAGTTGAGGGCGGCGTGACGCGAATCTTAGGGCTGGATGTCGGAGAGCGGCGCATCGGCATCGCCATCTCGACGCCGGAAGGCGGCCTCGCTGTTCCCTTGCGCGTGCTGGAACGGAGCGACGAGAGCGCCGATCTGCACGCGATCGTGGAGCTGGCGCGCGCGGAAGACGCGACGACGATCGTCATCGGCCACCCGATCTCGCTGGACGGCTCGCGCGGCGCGCAAGCGCGCAGCGTAGAGGCGTTCGCGCGTCGTTTGGCAGAGACGGGCAGCCTCGCAGTCGAGCTGGCGGACGAGCGCTTCACCTCGGCCGAGGCGAAGCGCAGCCGCAACCAGAGCTCCCGCAGCCAGCGCGCGCGCCGGGCGCCCGTAGACGACCTGGCGGCGGCGATCATCCTTCAGGCGTACCTCGACCGCCGCCGGCTCGCCGCCGCGCCTGATCCCATTGCGCCCGATCAATGACCGCTCAGCAGCGGATGCTTATCGCCGTCGCCGCCGGCCTGGCCGTCATGCTCGCCATCGGCGTCTGGCTGCTCTCGGCGACGCCGGGTGCGCTCGTCAACGACGGGCCGCTCCGCCTGGGCCCGACCGTTCAGCCAGACGCCGAGGCGATCTTCGTCAATATCGAGGAGGGCGAAGGCGCGGGCCAGATCGCGGAGAAACTCGAAGACGCGGGCGTGATCGAGAGCGCGCGCGTGTTTCGGATGCTCACGGCCTTCATGGGCGTCGGCGACGAACTGGCCGCCGGCCGCTACGAGTTCCGGCCCAGCATCACCGCGGTTGTCGCCGTCCAGCGGATCAGCCAGGGCATCACCACCTCCGGCTCCGTCACGATTCGAGAAGGGCTGCGCAGCGAGGAGATCGGCGAGCTATTGGAGCGCGAGGGTATCGTCTCGGCTGCGGCGTTCCGGGAGGCGCTGACTGAGACGTACGCGGCATCGTTCCTGGCCGAGCTGCCGGCCGGGGCCAGCCTGGAAGGCTTCCTCTTTCCCGCCACATACCGCTTCCCGTCCGAGATCACGGCCCACGAGGTGGTACAGCGGCTGCTGACGGCGTTCGATGCCCGCTACCAGGAGAGCATCGTTCCGCTGCTCGCCGGAAGCGGCCAGTCGCTCAGCGATGCCGTCAACCTCGCCGCTATCGTCGAACGGGAGGCGCAGGTGCCCGGCGAGCGGCCGGCGATCGCCAGCGTCTTCGCTAACAGGCTCAGCATCGGCATGGGGCTGCAGGCGGACCCGACGGTGCAGTACGCCGTGGCGGAGGATCCGGCCAGCGTCGAACAGTACGGCTACTGGAAGCTGGAGCTGACCGTGGCTGACCTAGCGATCGACTCGCCGTATAATACATACCAGCACGCAGGGCTGCCGCCTGCGGCCATCGCAAACCCGGGGCTCGATTCGTTGCTGGCGGCGACGACGCCGGCGGACACCGGGTACTTCTACTTCGTGGCCTGCGACGACGGCAGCGGCAGCCACGTGTTTGCGGAGACGTTGGACGAGCACAACCAGAACGTGGACGCAGCGAATAGGGGGGAATGCGAATCATGAAACGTGCCGGCGTGATCGGTTACCCGCTAACGCACTCCACCAGCCCTGCGATCTTCCAAGCCGCCTTCGACGCGGCCGGCATCGACGCCGGGTACGAAGCCTGGCCAACCGAGACGGAGCAGTTGGAGGGCCGCATCAACGCCCTGCGCGGAGACGAGATGCTGGGCGCGAACGTCACCATCCCGCACAAAGAGGCCGTCGTCCCTCTGCTCGACCGGCTCGACCCGCAGGCCGAGCTCGTTGGCGCTGTCAATACGATCGTGCACGACAGCGGCGACCTGATCGGCTACAACACGGATGTCGCCGGCTTCGGCCGTGCGCTGCGAGAGGACGCGGGCTTCGATGCCAAAGGCAAGCACGTTGTCGTGCTCGGCGCAGGGGGCGCCGCCCGCGCCGTCGCCCTCTCGCTGATCGAATCGCGCGCGGCCACTATCTTACTCACGGGCCGCACCCCGCGGCGGCTGACGGCGGTCGTCAACGACCTGCGCGGCCAGACCAGCGCCGGCGTGACGCTGAGCTGGGCCTACTGGCTGGACGGCTCGTTTCTCGTCTCGCTGCCGAAGGCGGACCTGGTCGTCAACTGCACGCCCGTCGGTACGCTGGGCGGCGACGCAGCGGACGAGAGCATACTGGACACCGACTACATTCCGGCAGACGGCACCGTCTTCGATCTGGTGTACAACCCGGCAGAGACGCCGCTGCTCAAGGCCGCGAAAGAGAAGGGCGCGAAGGCCGTCTCCGGCCTCGGCATGCTAGTCTACCAGGCGGCGGAATCGTTCCGGCTGTGGACCGGCCAGGACGCCGATACAGAGAAGATGCTAACGGCCGGCCGCGAGGCGCTGGCAGGCGCATCGTAAGGGGGAGTGCGATATGGTCTGGGGTCTTGGTGTCGGCATCCTGATCGTCGGCCTCTTCTTCGCCTTGGCCGGCTTCGTGCTCTTCAAGGAGACGCGCAAGCACCGGTTCTGGCAAGAGAAGGTGGATGAGGGCGACCATGAGATGATCATCCAGCTCGTGGAGGAGGAGGTGGCGCTCTGGCGCACGGAGCGCCCGCCGAAAGGCACGCCGGCGGCCGTCTGGCAGGGGATCCAGGGCGTGGAGCTGATAGACATCGGCCGCGGGTACATCCGCGCTTCCACCACCGCCGAACCGCAGTTCGCCCAGGTCGGCGGGCAGCGGCGGCAGGTGAGCAGCGCCCTGGACGAAGGCAAGCGCATCACCGCCAGGCTTGTCGAGCGTTTCTTCTACGACATCCCCCACATCCGCCCTGATGAAGTGCAGATCGATTGCTACACCACGTTCCATGAGCCCGACGGCGAGGCGAGCCAGCGCTGCATCCTTAGCACCAACGCCCATCGAGACGACGCGGCGGAGATCGATTGGGAGAACGACCCGCCGGAGGTGATCGCCGAGCGGCTCGGCGCGCGCTACGACCTCGACGAGCGCGGCCACGCCCGCAGCATCCAGCCGCGCGAATCACCCGCCACGGCCGACGACGACGGCGCTCGCAGCGGGCCGTGAACCGCAGATACACAACCGCCGTACGGTACAATACGCGATAATCGTCGCGGCATAGCGCTTGAGGTAGCCATGTTCCGATTTCTCACCGCCGGCGAATCCCACGGCCCCGGGCTGGCCATCATCGTCGAAGGCGTGCCGGCCGGCCTGCCGCTGAACGAGGAGTTCATCGCCCGCCAGCTCAAGCGGCGGCAGGGCGGTTACGGCCGCGGCCGCCGCCAGAAGATCGAGCAGGATCACGCGCAGATCCGCTCCGGCGTGCGCCACGGCCGGACGCTGGGCAGCCCGATCACGCTCTTGATCGAGAACAAGGACTTCGTCAACTGGCAGGACGTGATGGCGCTGGAGGAGCCGGAGACGCCCAGCGTCCAGGTGACACGCCTGCGGCCCGGCCACGCCGACCTGCCCGGCATCCTCAAGTATGGCTTCGATGACGTGCGGCCGATCCTGGAGCGCGCCAGCGCCCGCGAGACGGCGGCGCGCGTCGCCGCCGGCGCTGTCGCCCGCCGCCTCCTGGAGGAGTTTGGCATCGCCATCCGCAGCCATACGCTCGCGATCGGCGACGTCGAAGCGCAGATTGAAGGCGAGCCGGACTGGGAAGCGGTCGAAGCATCGCCGGTGCGCTGCGCGGACGCCGACGCCGAGCAGAAGATGATCGCCGCGATCGATGCCGCCCGCAGCGACGGCGACAGCCTCGGCGGCATCATCGAGGTGCGCGCCGCCAACGTGCCGATCGGCCTCGGCAGCCACGTCCACTGGGACCGCAAGATCGATGGCAAGATAGCGCAGGCGATCATGAGCATCAACGCCGTTAAGGGCGTCGAGATCGGCATCGGCTTCAGCGGCGCGGTCAAGCGCGGCTCGCAGGTGCACGACATCATCCTGCCCATCGACCAGTGGGGCGAGCGGCCGTGGCGCCGCGCGACGAACCGGATGGGCGGCACGGAGGGCGGCATGACCAACGGCGAGGAGATCGTCGTGCGGGCGGCGCTGAAGCCGATCGCTACGCTGCCTCGCTCCCTTCCGTCCGTCGACCTGCGCACCGGCGAGGAGATCCCCGCCCACTACGAGCGGAGCGACGTCGCCGTCGTCCCGGCGGCGGGTGTCATCGGCGAAGCGGTGATCGCGATCGTGCTGGCGGACGCCTGCCTGGAGAAGTTCGGCGGCGACCACATCGTCGAGACGCTGCGCAACTGCCGCGCCTACCTGGAGACGACCGGCCCGCGCGGCGGCGAGGGCGAGCCGCCGATCGAAAACGAAGAGACGACTGAGGTCTAGGCGAGCATGACGTACGAAGTCACTCGCGGCGACTACATCGTCAGCACTGATATAACGCGGCTGGACATCGATGCGATCCACGCCTTCCTGACGCGCAGCTACTGGGCCGAAGGCATTTCGCATGAGAGCGTCACAGCCGCGATCGAACGCTCGCTGCCGTTCGGCCTCTACCACCACGATACGCAGGCCGGCTTCGCCCGCGCGATTACGGACTACGTCACGTTCGCCTACCTCGCCGACGTCTACGTAGAGGAGGCGCACCGGGGACAAGGGCTGTCGAAGCTGCTGCTGGAGGCCGTGCTCGCGCACCCGCAGCTGCAACGGCTGCGGCGCTGGATGCTGGGCACGCGCGACGCGCACGGCCTCTATGCGCAGTTCGGCTTCATCCCGTTGGAGGAGCCAAAGCGTTGGATGGAACTGGCAAACCCGAACGCCTATACGACCAGGGCCAGGGGAGGGGCGTGATCGATTTCCACAGGCGCATCGCGCAACACCAGCCTTGACCGTCGTACACTCGCAGCGTAGCCTGTTGACAGCAGCATCGGCGATTTAGGAGGTTACGGATGCAGGCTTGTCCACGCTGTCAGACGGAAAATCGCGACGACGCCAGAATCTGCACCAAGTGCGACGCGTCGCTTGAGCGGACGACGTTCGGCCGTGCCGTGACTGTGCCCGGGCAAGGTGCCGCCGCCGGAGGCAGCGA
The DNA here is from genome assembly GCA_022565155.1 of Chloroflexota bacterium. Lineage (GTDB taxonomy): Bacteria > Chloroflexota > Dehalococcoidia > DSTF01 > RBG-16-68-14 > JADFKB01. The sequence continues at coordinate 14,071 of JADFKB010000056.1, forward strand.
ATCTCCGTCATCGATGCGAACCTGCCCATCTTGCGGCCAGGCAGCTCCAGCCACTACCCAATTCTGTTCCGCATGCGGCAAAGCCTTCGACGGCAGAGTCCTCGCCGGCGTTGAATACGCCAGTTTCGGCCGGCGGCTGGCCGGGTACTTGATCGACGTGGGCATCCTGCTCGTCATCGATGTGATCTCCGTGTTCATCATCGCAACGGTATGGAGCAACTTGTTCAGCATCGTCATCAGCTTCGGCTACGTCGTGCTGCTCAATGCAAACGGTGGCACCTTGGGCAAGCGTATGCTCGACATGCGTCTTCAGAACAGAGAGACCGGCGAGAACATCGGCATCGGCATGGCTGTGATCCGCTACTTCGTCGCCCTCGTAAGCGGCCTCGCTATCTTGATCGGCTACCTCTGGAGCATTTGGGACCCGAACAAACAGACCTGGCACGACAAGGCGGCAGGTTCTGTCGTCGTGAAAACGTAGCTCACTCTCCCCTTCCTTCCCGCGCTCTGTAGTCGCCGCTGCTGTATATTGACGGTGAGATGAGCCGGCATCCGGTCAGGCTCACATGTGCCTCAACACGAACGAGGATACACGAGAACGAGTCTCCAGATGACGACCGGCCGCTTCAGCCGCATCTTCCTCACCGGCCTCTCCGGCAGCGGCAAGTCGACCGTCGCCAGGCTGGTCGCGGAGGCATTGGGCTGGCAGGCAGTCGATACCGATGCGCTGATCGAGGAGGCGGAAGGCCGCTCGATCGCAGAGATCTTCGCGAGCGGCGGCGAGGAGCAGTTCCGAGCGCTGGAGCGTCAGCAGATAGCAGACGCGGCCGCGCCCGACAACGTCGTCGTCGCGACGGGCGGCGGCGCGATTCTCGACATCGGAATCAGACAGTCGATGGCGTCCGGCCTCGTGGTCTGTCTCCCTGGGTCGCCACA
>JADFKB010000057.1 GCA_022565155.1 Chloroflexota bacterium
GTGGCGGTCAGCGGCGACGCCGCCGTCGTGGGGGCTCGCGGGGGGGATGCGGGGGGCAGCAACGCCGGCGCGGCCTACGTCTTCCAGCGCGACGAGGGCGGGGCCGACAACTGGGGCCAGGTGAAGAAGCTGACCGCCTCCGACGCCCAGGCCGGCGACGGCTTCGGCTTCAGCGCCGCGGTTAGCGGCGATACCGCCGTCGTCGGGGCCCTCTTCGAGGGTGCCGAGGGTCTCCAGGCTGGCGCGGCATATGTCTTCCAGCGTAACGAAGGCGGCACGGACAACTGGGGCGAGGTGACCAAGCTCACTGCCTCCGACGCCCAGAGCAACGACCGCTTCGGCTTCAGCGCTGCGGTCAGTGGCGACACCCTCGTTATCGGGGCATACCATCAAGATCTCGAGCACGGCAACGTCGGCAAGGCGTACGCCTTCCAGCGCGACGAGGGCGGCACGGACAACTGGGGCGAGGTGACCAAGCTCACCGCCTCCGATGCCCAGAACAGTGACGGGTTCGCTTACAGCGTGGCGGTCAGCGGCGACACGGCTGTCGTCGGGGCGAAAAACGAGGATGCCGGGGGCAACAGCGCCGGCGCGGCATATGTGTTCCAGCTAAAGCAACCCTTCCCAGGCGACACCGACGGCGACGGCTGCCCCGACGTGCGCGAGAACCTGCCTAAGGCGCAAGCCGACCAGGGCGGCGGGCGCGACTGGCAAGATCCGAACGACTTCTATGACGTCGCGGGCCTGTCGGGACCAACGCCGGACGGCGTCATCGACCTGTTGTTCGACATCCTCGGCGTCATCGCGCACTACTCGCCGCAGGGAGCTTCGCCATACGATGCCCACTACGACCGCGGGCCGTCAGCAGGGCCGAACCCGTGGAACATGACCGCGCCCGACGGGGTGATCGACCTGCTGAACGACATCCTCGGCGTGATAACGCAGTACAACCCGACAGGCTGCACGTAGATGACCCCTCTCCCCCAGGGAGAGGGGCAGGGGTGAGGGCCGCAGGCCGGCCTGCCCGCCACCGTCGTAGGGGCGTTCAATTGAACGCCCCTAGTCCCGGTCTTGCTCGTATCTACACCGCTCGCTAGCATGAACACACCATGGAACTGAGCGCCTCGATCATCGATCTCAAGCCGAACCCGAACATCGCCGACTTCGGCCCCGGCGATACCGTGCGCGTCCACGCCAAGGTCGTCGAAGGAGACCGCGAGCGCATCCAGGTCTTCGAAGGCGTGGTGATCCGCCGCCGCAACGCCGGCTCCAGCTCCAACTTCACCGTCCGCCGCATCACCCACGATGTCGGCGTCGAGCGCACCTTCCCCATCTACTCTCCCCGCCTGGCAAAGGTGGAGCTGGTGCGCAAGGGCAAGGTGCGACGGGCCAAGCTCTACTACCTGCGCGGTCTCACCGGCCGCGCCGCCCGCATTAAGGAAGCCCCCCGCCAGCGCTAGCGCCGCCACGGCCAGCGAGACTAGACCCACTCCCGCCGCGCTTGCTACGCTATAGCCCGAACGAACGTTTCCGCTCGTAGGAGGGCATGCGTGGCAGTACTTCCGATCAGGGTGGCCGGCGACCCGGTCCTGCGCCAGAAGGCGAAGAAGGTCCGGAAGATCGACGCGTCCATCCAGAAGCTGATCGACGACATGATCGAGACGATGCGCGCTGCCCCCGGCGTCGGCCTCGCCGCGAGCCAGGTCGGCGTGCCGCTGCGCATCATCGTTATGGAGATTCCCGAGTTCGATGACCGGGAGCAGCCCAAGCGCGACCTCTACGTCCTGATCAACCCCCAGATCGTCAAGCGCTCCGGCGAGCGGCGGCTCGACGAAGGCTGCCTCTCCATCCCCGGCTACAAAGCCGAAGTCACGCGCTCCGTCAGCGTCACGGTCAAAGGCCTCAACCGCGAGGGCAAGGAGATCCGCATCAAGGCCGAGGACAACCTGCTGGCCGAAGCGATCGAACACGAAGTCGACCACACCAAGGGCACGCTCTACATCGACCACCTGGACAGCATGGACGAGCTTGTCGACCTCGCCGAAGAAGAGGCGGACACCGGTTCCGATTCTCCCGTCGCAGAGACGGCCAGCGCGCCGGCAGACGAACTAAAGGCCCCCGCCTCCGGGAGCCGGACATGACGCAGGTAACCGCCGCCGCACAACTACACCTGCTTGCTATCGAACTACAGCGGCCTGACCGCGCGGCCCTTGAGCGCAAGCCCCCGCACCCTGCGACCGATACGAGAAGCCGCTGATGCAGACCGCGGAGCTGTCGTTCGTCGTCATCCTGGGCGTCATGGCCGCGTTCTACTTCATCTTCATTAGACCGGCGCGCAAAGAACAGACGCGGCTGGAAGAGACGATCCGCGACCTCCAAGTCGGCGATGAGGTGATCACCACCGCCGGCTTCTTCGCCCGCATCACGGAGATCCGCACGCCGGAGCAGGGAGACGTCGAACTGATCCTCGACTTCGGCGGCGGCCTCGAGATCCGCGCGCTCACCACCTCGATCCTACGGCGGATCGCCAGCGACGAAGCCACAACAGAACACGCCAAAGAGAAAGCGCAGGGGCCGTAGCAGTGCGCCTCTGGAACTGGCTCGTCCTTGTCTTCATCCTGCTGCTGGCCGCGGGCAGCGTCGTCACCATCTGGCCGTCCGAGCCCGACCGCTACCTGCCCAACGCCATCCCCTGGCCGGAAGGCAAGGGCGTCAAGTTCTCCATCCCATCGATCCGGGGCGGCACGTTCGGGCTGAACAGCATCGAACGGCGCGCGATGAGCCTCGGCCTCGACCTGCGCGGCGGCACCCGCCTCGTCTTCGAGCCGGAGGAAGGCGTCCAGGTGGAAGACCTGGACGACGCGCTGGAGGGCGCGCGCAAAATAATCGAACGGCGCGTCAACGAGTTCGGCGTCGCCGAATCGGAAGTGACCCGGCTGGGCAACAACCGCCTCGCCGTCCAGCTCCCCGGCATCAACCCGGAAGAGGCGATCGCCAAGATCGGCCGCACCGCGCTCCTTCAGTTCTGCCGGCCGATCATCGATAGCGCCGGCAACGTCGCGATCCTCGAGCAAGGCGCCGTCGTCTACGAATCGCTCACCTGCGAACCGGTGCGCGACGCAGACGGCAACATCCTCGTCGAAGGGACGGAAGACGCGGACGGCAATATCGTCGAGGCCGGCGAGGTCGAATTCGGGCCCTGGTTCGACGATCTATCGCCGAGCGCAGTCCAGAACCCAGCGGCCCGCCTGCTCGTCTGGGAGCCGGCATCCGCCGAAGTCGACGGGCGCGTGCTGACGTTAGATGGCCAGTTCCTGCGCCCCGACACGTTCGTCACCCTCGGCAGCGGGATCGTTAGCAACCAGCCATCCCTGGTATTCAACTGGCGCGGTGACGGCCCGGCCATCTCCGAAGTGGTGACGGCCCTGCTGGCGGCGGAAAACTACCCGCTGTCACCGTGGCTGGACGGCGAGCCGATCCTGAGTAGCAACAATCTCATTATCGCCCCCCACGTGCAGACTACCCTCACCTCCGGAGGCCAGATCACCGGCCTCGATTTTGAGACGGCACAGGAGCTGAGCACGCTGCTCAACACCGGCGCCTTCCCCATTCCGCTCAAGATCGTCCAGCAGCAGGACGTGGACGCGACGCTGGGCGACAAGGCCGTGCGCAACAGCGTCGTCGCCGGCGAGATAGGGCTGCTGCTGATCATGGCCTTCATGATCCTCTACTACCGCCTGCCCGGCCTGATGGCGGCGCTGGCGCTGGTGATCTACACGGCGTTCGTCCTGGCGGTCTTCAAGCTCTGGCCGGTGACGCTGACGCTGGCCGGCGTCGCGGCGTTTATCCTGTCAGTCGGCATGGCCGTAGACGCCAACATCCTGATATTCGAACGGATGAAGGAAGAGCTGCGCGTCGGCCGCAACCTGATCGTGGCGCTGGAGGACGGCTTCAGCCGCGCCTGGACCTCGATTCGCGACAGCAACATCTCGACGCTGATCATCTGCGCCATCCTCTTCTGGTTCGGCAATCAGTTCGGCGAGAGCGCGATCAAGGGCTTCGCCATCACGCTCGGCATCGGTGTCGTGGTCAGCATGTTCTCGGCCATCACCGTCACGCGCACGCTGATGCTGCTGGTGGTGAGCTGGCGCCCCGCCGCCCGCCGCCTCTGGCTCTTCATGCCGATCGAGCCGGAAGAGCAGGCAGGCGGCGTCCCGGCGATCGCGGGAGGTTCCGATGAGCGGTAACCGCGGCAACGGGATGTTCCTGGATTTCGTCGGCAACCGGCGCTGGTTCTACCTCTTCTCGCTCATCGTCCTGCTGCCCGGCGCGATCTCGCTGATCATCCCGCCACGCCTGACGTTGGGCATCGACTTCGAGGGTGGCACCGAGTTCAGCGTGCGCTTCCAGGAGCCGGTCTCCCAGGGCGACCTGCAGGACGCCCTCGCCGACCTCGACCACCCGGAGGCGCGCGTTCAGGGCGCCGGCGGCAACCAGTTCTTCGTTCGCCTCGAGGAGCTGAAGGGCGCCGGCTCGGGGCCGCCGGTCGGCCCGGCGCCCGCGTCCGAGAGAGACGAGATCGAGGACGCTTTAGCAGAGCGCTTCGGCCCGCTCCTCGACGGCGAGGGCAACGACACCGGCCGATTCATCGAGTCGTCGACGATCTCAGAATCGATCTCGCGCGAGATCGCCCGCAGCGCCACGATCGCCGTTGCCGTCGCGACTGCCGCGATCTTCTTCTACCTCTGGTGGTCGTTCCGCGCAGTACCGGACTCCTTCCGCTTCGGCGCTGCCGCCGCCATCGCCCTAGTCCACGACGTCATCCTCGTCGTCGGCATCTTCTCGATCCTTGGCAAGACGATCGGCACCGAGATCAACAAGGAGTTCATCGCCGCCATCCTCACCGTCATCGGCTTCTCCGTCCACGACTCTATCGTTGTCTTTGACCGTGTGCGCGAGACTATCGAGCGCGGCGAAGGGCGCACATTCGCGGAGGCGGTGAACAGCAGCCTGCTCCAGACGATCGCCCGCTCGCTCAACACCTCGCTCACCCTCGCCGTCGCCATCCTTGCCTTGATGCTGATGGGCGGCGAGAGCATCCGCGAATTCCTCTGGGCGATGCTCATCGGCACAGTGGCCGGCACCTACAGCTCCATCTTCATCGCCGCCCAGGTCCTCGTCTCCTGGGAGGAAGGCGACATCCCGCGCTTCTTCCGCCGCATCTTCGGTCGCGGCGAGCCGGGTGAGGAAGAGGAGTACGAGCCGGAACCGGAGGCGGTCGTAGCCGAGACCTAACTTGTAGGAGTGTGCAGGCATGGTGACATACTTACCACAGCTGCCTGGCATCCTTTCCACTGCGCTCGGCAGTCGCAGCGGGGCGCTGAAGCTGGCGGGGACAGCATTTCTGGCCGAACTCCTCATTGTTCTGCTTAGTGGCTGGCAACTTCACGACTATGAAGCGAGCGCGGCGGTCTGGGCCGTTGTCATTCCGCTAGGCGTCTTTACTGTGGTCGTCGGCCTGCCGGCGACACTGCCAGGCCTCTACACCGTGAGGCGGCTCGCCGCCGGCGTTTGCGTATATGCTTTTATTGGCGCGCTGGTCGGCTATTTCGTGTGGGCAGTGGATGATGGAGGCAAGATATACGAAACCCACGAGGCTGTAATCGCAGGTTTCGCCTGGCCAGTCGCGCCGTTTCTGGTCATGCTCCAGGCCATGCACCAGGGTCTAGGCTGGTACTCATAGGTTCTCATGGGCGCTAGCCGCCCCGCAACACCCGCTCATCGCCGACGCGCCGCGTCACGCGCTCGCGGTCGAGGTGCTCCAGCAGCGCCTGCGCGTACCTGCGGCTCGTCCCGAACATATCCCGCACCTGCGCCAGCGTGATCGTGCCTTCAGACCGTAGGCGCCCGGTGATGCCCTCCACCATCTCCCGATACGCATCCGCGCCAAAGACGATGCCATCCCCCACGGCCACCACCTGCCCCGCCTCCTCTAGATATGCCAGCAGGTCCGGTGCCGGCGCACCGTCCGTCGGCGGCGCGTAGGGCTTGGCGGCAAGCGACTGCACGTAAGCGTCCGCCTGCCGCTGCTGCTCCGCCGGCAACGCCGGCTCCCATCCCGCCACCGCCACCGTCGCCTCCGATTCGACCAGCAGGCCGTCCGCCGCCCAGCGTTCGAGCGCGGCGGCGAAGAGCCGCTCGTCTAGCTGCAATCGACTACGCAGCTCCTCCCGCGGCACGCCACGGCGCAAGGGCCGCGCGGCGTGAAAGCGCTCAGCTTCAGCCACGGCCCGTGCAGCCAGCGCCCGAAAGCCGTCGGCGCTGATCAAGATCGAGCCCGCGGCCGCCTCTTCTTCCAGCGAACGGCCGGCGAGCGTCACCACACGCCCATCCGCCACCAACTCTTGCACTAGCTCGACCGCCTCCTCCAGCGAACGGCCGGCGGCGGCCGCGATCTCAGTCAACGATGCGGGCTCGATCGGGGCCAACGCCGCCAGCAGCGTCTCGGCAGGCGAGCCTTCAGCCAGCGATGCCAGCGCAGCGAGGGTCGGCTCGTGCATGCGGCGGTGGCGCTTCGGATGGACGTCGACGATCCCGCCGCCCGCGACGGTGTCGTTCGGCGTGCGCAGGACGAAGCGGTCGCCCTTGACGGCCGCGACCGGCGCGGCCAGCCGTAACGTCGCCCAGCCCTCCTCGCCCGCCGCCAGCTCCTGCCGGTCCAGCAGCAGCAGCCGCGCCGCCACCTCCGCCGAGCCGGTGTGCAGCGTCAGCTCCACGCCATGGCGTAGCGGCTTGCGCAGCGCGGCGATCGCGCGCAGGCGGACATCTAGTACGATCGTCGGCGTCAGCGTGCCGGGCAGCGTCAGTACCTGGCCGCGCGCTACGTCATCTTTCGCTACGCCGGAGAGGTTGACCGCCGTCCGGCGGCCCGGCGTTGCCCGCTCCACCTGCTCCTTGTGATGCTGGAGGCCGCGGATGCGCGCCTTCACGTCGCCGGGCAGCACCGCCACCTCCTGCCCAACCTCGAACGTGCCGTCGATCAGCGTGCCCGTCACCACCGTCCCGAAGCCGGCGATGGTAAACGAGCGGTCGACGGGCAGCCTTGCGCGGCCAATGTCGCGCTTCGGCTCCGTCGCCTCCAACTGCTCGTCCAGCACGCGCCGCAGCTCGTCCAGCCCTTCGCCCGTCACGGCCGAGCAGGCGACGAGCGGCGAACCGGCGAGCGTGGTGCCTTCGACCAGCTCCAGGACATCGGTGGAGACCAGCTCCAGGAAGTCCGGCTCCACCAGGTCCGACTTGGTCACCACCAGCACGCCCCGGTCGACGGACAGCAGATCGAGGATCGCCAGGTGCTCGCGCGTCTGGGGCATCACCCCCTCATCGGCGGCGACGACCAGCATCGCCAGGTCAACGCCGCCGACGCCGGCAAGCATGTTCTTGATAAAGCGCTCGTGCCCCGGCACGTCCACCAGGCTCACCTCGCGGCCGGAGGGCAGCGTCAGCCAGGCGAAGCCGAGGTCGATGGTCATCCCGCGCTCTTTCTCCTCGCGCAGGCGGTCGGGGTCGATGCCGGTCAGCGCCTCGACCAGCACGGACTTGCCGTGATCGACGTGGCCGGCGGTTCCGATGACGTACATGGCTAGATAGGCAACTCCGTAGTAGTATAATAGCGAGCGCTCCCTCATCGAGGTGCCAATGCCCTCCCAGCCGAACAACGCGATGCAGGAAACGTCCTCTATCGAAGAGCAAATCCAGACGCTTGAGCGGTTCGTGTTGGACAACGCCGACCTGATGCGCCTTGAGGAGCTGGCAGATCCGTTCAACATCTTTGAAGCCCTGGGCATCGTACGACAGGAGATACGACACTCCAATTTCCTCGCTTGGTTGATGAACCCCGCCCAGACTCACGGTCTGGGTGACTCCTTCTTGAAGGGCTTTCTGTTCAAGACAAGCGTCACGGCGAGAGAACTGGGCATCGAAACGATCTCCCCCATCGACGTTGACGTGTGGGACTTGTCAGCGACAGAGGTCCGTCGCGAGTGGAGAAACATCGACATCACACTTCTGGACGAGTCACGGAAGTTTGTCTGCGTGATCGAGAACAAGGTTTTCTCGAGTGAACACAGTGATCAGCTAGAGCGGTATCGAGAGGTGGTGGAAACGGAATTCCCCGATTACACACGCCATTATGTGCTGCTCAACGTGAGTGGGGAGGAACCTTCAGATAGCGACTACTACGTTGGGGTTACGTATGACGAAGTTTGCGACGTTATTGAGCGCCTTTTGAAGATGAAGGCGTCAACTATCGGCGATGATGTGGCCACGGTGCTGTCGCACTACGTAACCATGGTAAGGAGGCGCGTTATGCCGGACAGAGAAATACAAGAGCTGTGCAGACGAATTTACAGAAAACATCAGGCAGCCCTCGACCTCATCTTTGAACACCGGACCGGTCGCCAGGCGGAGATTGCTGACGCGTTGCTCGAATTGATAGAGCCAGACCCAGAATTTACCCTCGACGTATCTAACAAGTCCCTTATCCGTTTTCACCCGGTCTCATGGGGTAGGCCTGAACTTCAAGGAGGCAAAGGCTGGACCAAATCGGGGATGATGATATTATTTGAGTTCGCCAACTCCTCCCATTACAATGCCAATTCGCTCGGACTCGCTCTTATGCTTGGGCCGGGCGATGAAAACGTCAGGCGCAAAATATACGACGCGGCCACGAAGACGGGAAGCCCGCTCAAGCCGGACCCAAAGGGCTTGTCCAAAAAGTGGGTGCCTTTGTTCTGGAAAGAGATCCTCTCCACCGCTGACTATGATGATCTCGATTTCGAGGGGATCCAGTCACGAGTGCAGGAGGCGTGGTCGGCGTTCAAGTCAAACGAGTTGCCCCTCATAAACAACGCCATCGATCAGGCCTTCCGATAGAACACCGCCTGCCTGCGGGGCCAACCGTATCCCCCCTCTGGATCGGCTAGGCGTGCGTCTTCACCGCTTCGACCGACCGGATGTACTCGTCCGGAAGGCCGTGCTCGCGGCCGCCGCTGACGATCAGATCGAGGTACTCGCGGCCCGGCGCGAACTCGCCCGTCCTGTTTGCGATGTAGGTCTGCGCCTCCCGCTCGACACCTTCGTCGTCGGTGACGGTCACCGTCTCGCGCCGGTAGGCGCGCGGCACGCCCTCGAAAGCGTCCAGCGACGCCATGCCTTCGTCATCGATATCGTAGAGGACACCCCAGACCTCCGACTCTGGCTCTGCTACGATGTCAGCCACGCCGCCCTTCCGCTTCGTCGAGTAGCGCGTGAACGCCAGCCGGTAGCCGGCCAGCCGCGCCCGGCCGGCGACGGTCGAGCCGGGACAGCGCCTCAGTAACTGGCGCAGCTTCAGGTTGGAGCCGTACGCGAAGTAGAGATGCCGTGACATGAGGATTCATTATAGAACGGTAGGGCGTCCTGCCGTAGGGGCGATTCGCGAATCGCCCTGCCTGCTGTCATGCTGAGCCTTGTCTATCGTCATGCTGAGCCTGTCGAAGCATCTTGTGGCTAGCGCCAAGCATCGTGATCATCAGTCAAGAGCCGTCGAATATCCCGCCGTAGGTAGGGGCGTTCAATTGAACGCCCCTACCCGGTATTCTGTCCGTAGGCCGGAATCTGTAGACTCAACGCCGCCCCCGCGAGGGTCCCCGCCTGCTGGCGGACAGGTGAAGACCCTCGCCTACAAGGTTCTTTATAGACACGGACTCTCATGACTGTCGGATTCGTCACGAACCCCAACCACGCCGGCCACGACGTCGAGGGCCACCCAGAGGGCCCGCAACGGCTCGAGGCCGTACTGGCGCTGCTCGACGAGTGTGGCTTGCGCAACCGCCTGGAGCGTATCGAACCGCGCGACGCGACCGACGAAGAGCTGGCCTGGGTGCATTCGCCCGAGTTCACCGATGCCCTCCGCCGCACCTGCGCGGACGGCGGCGGCTGGGCCGACCCCGACACCTACCTGCTGCCCGGCTCCTACGCCGCCGCGCTCACCGCCGCCGGCTCCACTATCGCCGCGACGGACGCCGTGCTATCGGGCCGCGTCGACTCTGCTTTCTGCGCCGTCCGCCCGCCCGGCCACCACGCCCGCCCCGACCAGGCGATGGGCTTCTGCCTGCTAAATAATATCGCGCTCGCCGCTCGTGCCGCGCAACGCCGCCACGGCCTGGAGCGCGTCGCGATCGTCGATATCGACGTTCACCACGGCAACGGCACGCAGGACGCGTTCTACGACGACCCAGAGGTGCTCTACTGTTCGACCCACCAGTACCCGTTCTACCCCGGCACCGGCCAAGCTGATGAGATCGGCGCCGGCGAGGCGGAGGGCACGAACGTGAACATCGCCCTTCCGGCGGGCTGCGGCGACGCCGAGTATCGTCTCGCCTTCCAGCAGGTCGTCGAACCCGTCGTGCGCCGTTTCCGCCCCGGCCTCATCCTCGTATCGTGCGGGTTCGACGCCCACTACGCGGACCCAATCGGCGGCATGGCGCTCAGCGTCGATGGCTACGGGGAGCTTGCGCAGCGGCTGCAGGCGCTGGCGAACGACCTGTGCGATGGGCGCCTCGTATTCGTTCTGGAGGGGGGCTACGACCACACAGCCGTCGGCTGGGGCGTCCGGCGGATCCTGGAGCTGCTGCTCGGGGAGGAGCCGGCGCCGGACCCGCAGGGCCCTCTTGGCGAGGGGAGGACGGTGAACGTTGAGCCCGTGCTGGCGGAGTTGGGCCGCCGGCTCGACATCCCTTAACGCGCTTCTTACAGACCGGCCAGGCTAGACAAACGAGGCCGCAATCGTGACCGAACAGGGTTGCCTTTCCGGGGGACAACAAGTCGCCCTTGATTCTTCTCCCTTTATCGTTATAATAAGCTCACTCTAATATGGTGGGTGGTGGCGTTATGGTGGCTCCCTAGAGCTATCTCCCTCCAGTAGGCTTTTCCGGCGCTGGGCGCGCCGTGTGCGGGTTCAAAAGGTGCGGTAATTTCACGCCGACGAGGGAACTTCGAAGATAGGAGGGAAAGATGGCAGCAGACGGCAAGGACGAAGAGCAGGTAGAAATCAAGGAAGGGAAGACGGGTGACGCGCAGACATCTGCCTCCGTTACGCACACCCGAGCCAGAGCATCCGAGAGCAACATGAGGTCCGCGGACGACCTTGACGAGCGCGACAAGGCGATCAGTGCGCGACGGCGTACGGGCGGGCCCGAACCGGCAGAAGTGGCAGACGAGGCCGATCCGGACAGCACGCCCGAAAACGATTCTTCTGAGACAGACCCAGCCGAGTAACGGCCGCGACCTCAATAGACACGCAGGAAGCTAGGAAGACACACGGGCAAGGAGGGCACCCACGCATGCCACCAGAAGAAGTCGTCCTGTTCAAGAACATTGCTCTTTCAGATGTAGACACCGGGGGACAAACCTCGACCATTGGGGAGCCCAGTGTGGCCAACAACGGACGAGAGATTTTCATGACGGGCAACTGGTACGCCACGAAGTCGCTGGACGACGGCAGCACTTGGGACTTCGTCAGCCCCTACAACACTCTGCCGCCAGCCTCGGGTGGCTTCTGCTGCGATCAGACGACGCTGTACGACCCGAGCCGGGACATTACTATTTGGATCCTTCAGTACAGCATGTCTAACAACACGAACACGCTCAGGATAGCGGTGAAGCGCGGCGATACGCTCGGCAACAACGTCTGGCACTGGTGGGATTTCCAGCCATCGATGGTCGGTTCTACGCAGGATGAGTGGTTCGATTACAACCATGCCGCCCTCAGCAACGATTTCCTCTACGTAGGCACCAACGTGTTCACGCCCGCGGATAGGTTCACTCGCGGCGTGATCCTACGACTCTCGCTCGACGATCTGGAGGCCGGCGGAGGCCTTGGCTACAGCTATATTTCGAGGCCGGACGACTTTTCGATGCGTTGTGTCCAGGGCGCGAGGGATACCATGTACATCGCCAGCCACGAGGGCACAGCGAACAACAGGCTGCGGCTACTCTCTTGGCCGGAAACCGGCGGCATTACCAGCACCCGCATCCGCGTAGCGCCCTGGAACGGGGGCGTCTACGGAAAGCCATGGCTAGGCCGGTGTGATCCGCGAATCACCGGCGCCTGGGTGGGCAACGGCGTGATCGGCTTCATGTGGTCAGTCAACAGTCGCGGGGCCAAAACGAACCCCCACGTTCGCGTGGTCGTCATCGACGAGAAGAGCAAGGCCGTCGTCGGTCAGCCAAACATTTGGAGCACCAGCACGGCATTTGCCTATCCGGACGCATGTCCGAACGACCGAGGCCACGTTGGGATCACGCTCTTCCAAGGCGACGACAAGCCGGAACACGTGGTCGGCATTCGGGACGACAGGAACCCCGGCGCCTGGGACCTCAAAGTGACAGGCAAGAGCACTGACCGCCCGAATCAGAATAGGTGGGGCGACTATCTCACGTGCCGCAGGCACTCGCCGGACGGCCTGACTTGGCTCTCAGCCGGGTACACGCTTGATGGCGGAGGCTCACGGAATGATATCGTGCCGCGCGTCGTACATTTCGGGCGCAAGCGGGACGAAAGAGCCGCCAAGCGTTGGCGTAACACCTAGCCAGATATCGCCGGCGTGGCCGAGTACGAAGAGCCCCAGCTTTCAGCATGCGCGACACGCACCCAAAGTGGCGAGGCGTTGGCGTCGCAGCACTCTGGGCTCATAGGCTGTTCCCCGCGGGGGACACAACGTAAGGCTGTGCCAGGATGAACGGGCTCCTTCCTCTGACGCTGGCTGCCGTGGCGCTCTCTTTCTTCGTCTCCGCGTCGGCTGGGCTAGGCGGTTCTCTCATCCTGGTGCCCACGCTCGCCCTTGCCCTCGGCACCAAGCAGGGAATCGCATTGGCCGCACTGTTGCTGAGCGGCAACAACCTGGTCAAAGTGTTCGCCTATCGCAGATCCTTGCCCTTTCGGGCCGCCGCGCTGGTCGCGTTCTTAACGGCCGTAGGGGCGGCGCTCGGCGCGCGGCTCCTCATCGCCGTGCCGGAGGCCGTGATTACCAGCGCCGTCATCGCCAGCTTAGCGATGGCGCTGTTCGCTGAGCGCATACAACCTGCCGCGCTCGAGCGAGCAGGCGCTCCGGTCTTGGCCTTCGGTTCCGGAGCGACATCCGGCGTCTCCGGCACGTCTGGGCCGCTCAAAGGCGTCGCCCTCCGAGGTCTTTCTCTGGACCGCCGGCACTTCGTCGGGGCAGCGGCGCTCGTGTCGTTCGTGGGCGACACGACCAAGGCGGCGGTGTTCACAGACGCCGGGCTCCTCGACAATTCGTCCTACATGCTGGCGGCGGCAGCGGCGCCGCTCATGTTCGCGGCGACATTCGCCGGCCGTTACTTCAACGAAGCGATCGGGGAACGAGGCTATTCGCGTCTATTCTGGGCGGTGATGGGTGGCTACGCCACGCGGCTCGTGCTGACGGCTGTCTGATCACCGCACGTGCGGTGGCGAGAGCGGCGGCCGGCTTGAGCAAGAGCCGGAAGGGATGCGGCCGTTATCCGCCAAAGGCGCGAAGCGGCCAGGGCCACTGCCCGGCAAGGCGAGCCGCCCTGGGGGCCTTCTCAGGTAACACGGACCGGCTGGACAGGGGGATTCCTTGCCCCCGCTTCGGCCCGAACGTAGAATGAACTCGTATGCTCGACGCGCTATCTGAAAAGCTCCAAGGCGTCTTCCGGAAGCTCGGCTCCCACGGCACCGTTCGCGAGGAGGACCTGGACGAGGCGATGCGGGAGGTGCGGATCGCCCTGCTGGAGGCTGACGTCAACTTCAAGGTCGTCCGCGAGTTCATCGCGAACGTGCGGGAGCGTGCCCTGGGCGCCGATGTGCTGAAGAGCCTGACCGGCGCCCAGCAGGTGGTCGGCGCGGTCAACGACGAACTGGTCCGCATCTTAGGCGAGAACCAGACCGAGCTAACCACGGCCCCGAAGCCACCAACCACGTTCATGCTGGTGGGCCTCAAAGGTTCCGGCAAGACGACAACGGCGGCCAAGCTGGCGCTGCACCTGCGAAAGCAGGGTCTCAAGCCCATGCTGGTGGCCGCCGACCGCCGCCGCGTGGCCGGCAGCGAACAGCTCCAAGCGCTGGGCCGTCAGCTCAGCATCCCGGTGTGCGCCGGCGACGAAGAACCCGGCGAGCTGGCGAAGAAAGCCCAGACGGAAGCACAGCGGGTCGGGGCGAGCGCGATCATTGTCGATACCGCCGGTCACACGAACATCGACGCGGAGGTGGCGGCGGAACTGAGCCTGCTCCGCGATGCCTTCCAGCCAACCGAAACGCTGCTCGTGGTCGACGCCATGACCGGGCAGGACGCGGTCAACATCGCCAAGGAAATCGACGAGTCGCTTGGTGTGACGGGCTTCATCATGACGAAGATGGACGGCGATGCGCGCGGGGGCGCGGCGCTATCGATACGAGCCGTGACGGGCCTGCCGATCAAGTTCATCGGTGTTGGGGAGAAGGTGGAGGCTCTGGAGCCGTTCATTCCAGACCGCTTCGCTTCGCGCATCCTCGGCATGGGGGACATCCTCACGCTCGTTGAGAAGGCCGAGGAGTCCATCGGCGAGGAAGACGTAGAACGGCTGGAGCGAAAGCTCCGCACACAGACTCTGGATCTAGAGGACTTCATCATCCAGATCCAGCAACTGAAGAGGATGGGGCCGATGAGCCAGCTGGTGGAGATGATCCCCGGCTTGGCCTCGGTCAAGTCGCAGTTGAACCTGGATAACGTGGACGACAATTTCTGGACCAAGGCGGAGGCGGTGG
>JADFKB010000171.1 GCA_022565155.1 Chloroflexota bacterium
CACGGTCACGCCTCCCGCAGCGCGCTATTCGTGGTCACGCGTCGTCTAACGCCGCGATGCCGGGCAGCTCGCGTCCTTCGAGGTACTCCAAGAACGCGCCGCCGCCGGTCGAGACGTGATCGAACTTGTCGACGAGGCCAGCTTCGCGCACCAGCGCCACCGTCTCGCCGCCGCCAACGATCGTCACGGCGTCGAGGCCCGCGATCAGCTTCGCCAACGACTCGGACCCGCGCGCGAACTGCGGGAACTCAGCGACGCCCAACGGCCCGTTCCAGACGACTGTCCGGCAGCCTTGCAGCGCCTCGCCGTAGGCGGCGACGGAGCGCGGCCCGGCGTCCATGATCCGCCAGCCGTCCGGCACCTCGCCGGCCGGTTCGATTCGCGTCTCCGCGTCGGCAGCGAATCGATCGGCGACGACGACATCGATCGGCAGGTACAGTGTAGAGCCGCGCTGCTCCGCCTCCGCCATCACGGCGCGAGCCGTGTCCAGCTGGTCATCCTCCACCAGCGAGTCGCCGATGCTCTGCCCCTGCGCCTTTAGTAACGTGTTCGCCATCCCCCCGCCGATGATCAGCACGTGCGCTTTGCCCAGCAGGTTACGCAAGCAGGTCATCTTGTCGCTGATCTTGGCGCCGCCGATAATCGCGCCCAGCGGCCGCTGCGGTTGCGTGACGATGCGGTCGAGATACCCGATCTCCTTCTCCAGTAGCAGGCCGGCCACGGCAGGCAGATGCTTCGTAACGCCGATTGTAGACGCGTGGGCGCGGTGGGCAGTGCCAAACGCATCGTTGACGAAGATGTCGGCGAGGGACGCCAGGGCCCCGGCGAACGCAGGATCGTTCGCCTCCTCCTCCGCATGAAAGCGTAAGTTTTCCAGCAGCAGCACCTCGCCCGCCGCGAGTTGCGCGACGGCTGCTTCTGCCTCCGGGCCGATGCAGTCGCGTGCCGACGCGACCGGTGCATCGAGCAGCTCGGACAGCCGCGCCGCGATCGGCGCCAGCCGCAACGATTCAACTACCTCACCCTTAGGCCGGCCGAGATGCGAGCAGAGAGTGACACGGGCATCGCGTTCGCGCAGGTACTGGATCGTCGGCAGGACGGCCCGGATGCGCAGGTCATCAAGGATGACGCCGCCATTGTTCAGCGGGTCCAGCGGCACGTTGAAGTCGACGCGCACCAGCGCCCGCTTGCCGGTGACATCAATGTCGCGCAGGGTCTGTTTACGCATACACGGCGGTCATGCGCTTCGCGTGGCGGCGAAGCGGGCGAGCTGCTCCAGATCTCGCCGAAACTCTTCGTTGAGTGGCAGGTCTCCGAGGTACGTGACGGCGCGTTCGCCCTGCTCCACAGCCATGCGCTCGCTCTCTTCGCGCGCGCCGAGCTTCTCCAGCAAACGGCAGCCGCGCGCCACGTCCGCATCGCTCGGTTTGTCGTTGGCGAGCAGCTCCTCCAGCAGCTTGCGTTGCTCTGCCGACGCGCGCTCGAAGCCTGCGACGACAGGGTAGGAGTTCTTGCCGGCGCGCAGATCGTCTCCGGCCGGCTTGCCGGTGATCACGCTGTCGCCCCAGATGTCCAGCACGTCGTCGCGAACCTGAAACGCCAGCCCCATTCTGCGACCGAACTCGTAGAGGCCACGGACAGCCGCATCGTCCGCGCCGCCCAGCAGCGCGCCGATGCCGCAGGCGGCCGCAATCAGCACGGCCGATTTGCCTTCGATCATCTCCATGTAGTCGGCCGTGGAGATCCCGCGCTCGCCTTCGTAGAGCAGGTCGCGATGCTGGCCCTCGCAGAGACGCAGCGTCGCCTCGTCCAGCATGCGCACGGCCTCCAGCACGCGCTCGGGCGGGTGGCCGAGTTCGGTCAGTCGCAGCAGCGTTGCGTGCGCCAATGCGAACATGCCATCGCCGGTGTTGATCGCCTGCGCTTCGCCCCAGCGCCGCCAGAGCGTCTCGCGGCCGTGGCGTTGCTCGCTCCGGTCCTCCAGGTCGTCGTGGATCAGCGAGAAGTTATGGATCAGCTCGATACTGGCAGCGGCGGGCAGGCCGCGCTCTGGTTCCCCGCCAACGGCCTCGCAGCAGAGGAGGCAGAGCGTGGGCCGCAGCAGCTTGCCACCGTTCTCGTCGATCGGCCGCCCGTTCTCGTCCTCCCAGCCCAGGTGGTAGCGCATGAGGCTGTAGGGCGGCCCGTTGCGGCCGGCCAGCGCGGAACGCAACTCTGCCATCACCGCCAGCCGGTAGCGATCGATAGCATGGAGCACACGCGCTTCGGCGTCGATCCCAGCCTCTGGGCCGGGAGCCGTGTCACTGGTCATAGCTTCCCTGCGCTCGATCTGCCTTGTCTCCGGTCACCACGTCTCCACTATACAAAGCCGCCGTAGATCGAGATAGGGATTCGTCTACCCCAACGATGGACGACAGCCCCTTCAGTATTCAGACTTCTAACCGATGCTAAATACGAAGCGATTATGACTAAGCATATGGTCGTCTACGTCGGGCGCTCCTCGGTCTTCACCGACAGTCGGTTTACCGAGAAGATGCGTAACGCTCTCCTGACCCACGAAGAGCACGGCTGGGAGCTAATCAGCACCGCCGCGCGCTCCTCACCCCTCGGCGATGTCAGCGGCATCTGGCTCTTCTTCAAGCGTCCCGCGGAAGCTGAAGACCAAGCGCCCGCCAACGCCGAAGAACAAGCCGCCTAAGTCCCTTCTAGCCTCGCTCGTCCAGCACTCGCAATAGCTCTTTCTCGCTAATCGCGCCCTGCCGCACGATGCGCGGCGGCGATTCGGTGCAATCGACCACCGTCGACGGCCGGCCGCCGGGGCAGCGGCCGCCATCGATCACGAGATCGACCGCATCGCCTAGCTGCGCCCGCACATCGTCCGCTGTCAGCGGCTCCGCGCCGCCCGCGATGTTGGCGCTGGTACCGGTGATCGGAGAGCCTAACAGCCGCGATAGTTTGCGCGGCAGCGGGTGATCGGGCACGCGCAGCCCCACCGTCTCCCCGACAGCAAGCGATCGAAATGTTTGCGCTTTGGCTAGGATAATCGTCAGCGCACCCGGCCAGAACGCCGCCATCAGAGCCTGTGCTTCACTCGATACAGAGGCGCCGATCGCCGGTGCCATCTCCTCCGACGCAATTAGGAGTGGCGTTGGCTGGAAAGAGTTTCGCCTCTTTGCT
>JADFKB010000058.1 GCA_022565155.1 Chloroflexota bacterium
CCAGCTCCTCCCGCGCGCGCTGTAGCTGCGCTTCCAGTCGCTTCTCTTCGGTGATGTCCGTAAGCACTGCCAGGCTTCTGTACCGATTCGCCTCTTCATCTTGCTCAGCGATGGCGGAGAGCAGGACATCTACGATCTCTCCATCTTTCCTAACAAACTGATAGTGAATATCACTGGCAGCGCCTCGCTTCCAGAAGTCAGGGAGTGCAACCTCTTCCGCGTAGCGCCGCGATTCCTCAGTCAAGAACTCAGCCGACTTCCGACCGATCACTTCGCTTCGGTCATACCCCAGGACCTCCAGCCAGCGGTCGCTCACGTTCATGATGCGGCCTTCTGTATCGATCGAATGCAGAATCGCGGGCGTCGCAGTGTACAAGTGACGAAAGCGCTCCTCGCTGGCCCGCAACATCTCTTCCAACCGCTTGCGCTCGGTGAAGTCCACCACCATCGAACGGCTCGCCACCACCATTCCCTCGGCATCGAGGACGGGACGCACTGACAACCAAACCCACGCCTGTGTCCCATCCGCCCTCTGCATCAGCAGCTCTTCGTCCCGGATCTCCTGCCCGGCGCGAAACTGCCGGAGCAACTCCTCCGCCTTCGCCTTGCCCTCGGGACCATCCGCGTAGAAGTCAAGCACCGGCCGGCCGACCAGCTCCTCCAGGGCAGAGCCAAGCAGCTCCGTAGCAGAACGGTTGGCGGCTTCGATACGACCGTCAACGCCAACAGAGAAGAACGCGATAGGAGCTTCTTCGTACAGGTCTCGATAACGTTCCTCGCTCTCCCACAGCGCGTTTTCCGCAAGCTTACGCTCGGTGATGTCGCGGATCGCTAGGACGGCGCGAGGACCTCGATCATCGTTCATTGTGGAGAGGCTGATCTCTACCGGGAACTCGCTCCCATCCTTGCGCTGGCCGAAGAGGGCCACGGAAGAGAACATCGGCCGGTCGTATGGAGCGTCGAAATACGATTTTCGTTGCTTCAGATGAGTCCCCCGAAAGCGCTCTGGCATGAGCATTTCGACGGGCATGCCGGTCAGTTCGTCTCGCTCGTAGCCAAACATCTTCTCCACCTCGGAGTTGACCAGCGCTATGATGCCGTCGCTCTCAGCAATCACCATGGCGTCGGGGCCGGACTCGAACAACCGGCGGAAACGCTCCTCGCTGGCCCGCAACGTCTCTTCCGCTTGCTTCCGCTCGGTGATGTCCCGGCCGATGAGCTGGAACTGCTGCTGATCCCCCACCGTGAGGGTCTTTCCACTTACGGCTACGGGTACTCGCGTCCCGTCCTTACGCACCCACAGTGTATCGACCAAGAATTGGCCGCGCGCTTCAAGCTGCTCCCTCCAGGCCTGCTCCGTCGCCTCCAAGACCTCCGGCGCGATGATATCGTTGGCCCCTACCAATCCAATGAGTTCGTCCGCGGCGTAGCCAAGCAGATCCGCCGCTGCGATGTTCGCGTCGATGATTTCACCGTCCGGGAGGACGTTGAGAAAGGCGTCGCTCGCCAACTCATACAGCGTCCGGTAGCGTTCTTCGCTCTCCCCCAGCGCCTCGGCCGCGCCGTTGCGTCTGGTAACCGCGCTCTTCAGGAACGAAAGGGCCTTTGGAACTCGAGACGCGCCATCCCTCGGCATACGGGTAATCCCCCCTTCTGAACATCGGCGAGCAAAATGTCAATGCCAGCCGTGACATAAGGTTGCAGATATGCTATTACAGTGCTTCCGGATTTGTCAAGCTATATTGTGTATAAAACAACTACACTATCGCCTTATATACATAATGCCTGATCATTAGCTACTAGGATTTCGGTGATTACTGATCATGTACTGCGTCTAAATGCAGGAACGTCCAGATGAATGCAGTAATCGCCTTGAGGTAGCCTGTTTCCGAAGGCCGGACAGCAGTTATGGTTGATGAGGCGCCACGCTATCTGACGGTCGCTGAAGCGGCACGATACTTGCGCATCGCGCCCCAGACGGTATATCGCTGGTGTCGTTCGGGGAAGCTTCAGGCGTCAAAGATCGGCAAGGCGTGGCTCATCCCAGCCGAGCAGCTAGAACGCGGCCCGGCGCTTGGAGGCTTTCTCCCCCTCGACACGCTCTTGGCGAGGCTCCACGGGAACCCCGAGCATCTCTTGGGCCTGGCCAACGACCGAATAGGGCTGGCCGTCATGGAAGCGACGTTCTTCGAAGTGGCGGCGTCCAGCGGATTTCCCATATTGTACGCACGATGGGAGGATAGCGAAGTAGATGTCCGACAGCGTCTACAGTCCATTGTCGGAGGTGTGAAAGGCCGCAAGGCCGGCCTACGCATTCTCGATTTCAAGAAGGCCTACGAGAAGGACGGAGAGGAAGGAACAGCGAAGCTGTTGCTGCGCGGGATCAAGCGGAAGTCTAAAGACCAGGGGCTGTGCCACGTTTTCGGATCTTCCTATTCTTACTTCTCATATCACGGCCGCGGGCTCATCGAGTATGAGCGCGGGATGGATGCGCACCTTCGTAATCAACCTGCGTTCTTCCTTTCCGGGCACGCTATTGATGATCTCGTTTCTCTCCATGGCGTGCATGCTCTCAGCACGCTCATGGCCCTCGCGGATTGTCACAGCGGCATCATCTGTTTTGACGGCCAGCGTGCATTGCTATTGCGACCACCAGGCCGCGGTGCGTAAAGGTTCGCGCCGAATCCGTACGGACTGCTGGCGGAGCGCTACCTTAGCGCCCGGCGCACCCGCCTCCCGGCGAAGACGCTCAGCAGCGTGCTGACGACGCTGATCAGCATCGCCGCAAGCGCTAATCGATTAGCCCTTCCTTCAGGGCGCGCGTCGCCGCCTCGGTGCGGGAGGATGCATCCATCTTGCCCAGAATGTTGGAGACGTGCTTCTGCACCGTGAGCGGGCTAATCACCAGGTCCGTAGCGATCTCCTTATCCGATCTGCCAGCCGCGAGCAGGTGGAGGATAGTCAGTTCCCGGAAGGTGAGGCCGTAGGGGTTCTTGCGCAGCATCTGGCGCTCTACCTTGCCCTCCAGCTCCTCTCGCGCGCGCTGTAGCTGCGCTTCCAGTTGCTTGCGCTCGGTGATGTCCGTAAGCACTGCCAAGGTGCGGTACGCATTCCCGTCTTTATCTCGCTCAGTGATGGCGGAGAGCAGGATATCTACGATCTCCCCATCTTTCCTCACAAACTGATAGTGAACGTCCCGGGCAGCACCTCGCTTCCAGAACTCAGGCAGCGCAACCTCTTCCGCGTCGCGCCGCGATTCCTCAGTCAGAAATTCAACCGACTTTCGACCGATCGCTTCGCTTCGTTCATAACCCAAAACCTCCAGCCAGAGGTCGCTCACACTCACGATGCGGCCTTCTCGATCGATCGCATGCAGCATCGCGGGCGTCGCAGTGTACAAGTGACGAAAGCGCTCCTCGCTGGCCCGTAGCGCTTCTTCGGCAAGCTTACCCTCGATCGCGATGCCGGCAATGTGCGTGGCCACCTCAATCAACCGTAACTCGTGCTCACCGGGACTGCACGGCTCGTGGTAAAACATGGCGAACGTTCCCAATACTTCCCCCTCTGAAGAGAAGATAGGTGTGGACCAGCAAGCACGCAATCCGTTGCCGATTGCCAGCGCCTTGTTATCGGCCCAGATCGGATCGCTGGCAATGTCTGTTGTTATAACGGGCTCACCACTGTAGGCACACGCAGCGCAGGAACTCCCGCTGGGGCCTATCGGGGTCCCTTGCGCGAGGGCCTGATAGAATGAATCGGGTAAGCTCGGCCCGACGCCAGGGCGAAGCAATAGATCTTCCTTGTTGAGGAGGAGGATGGAGCAGAGCATCCCCTGCGCCCGCTCCTCGACCATCTTCACTATCGCAGTCAATACTTCTTCAAGCGGCGCGCCTCTCGCCAGGGTTTCCAGGATCCGTGACTGCTCAGCGAGGAGCGCCTGGGCCTCGCCGTTGCGTTTAGTAACGGCTTTCGTCAGGAATGAAAGGGCCCGGGGAATCCGCGAGCTACGCGTTCGTGCCATGCCGCTCCCTCGTCCTTGATTGGGCCTATGCCGTATCGCTCAGCGTTTGCCTACGTCATATTCTAGCACCAACGTCAATGCATACCCCTGGCGAAGGATTCCAGCCGAATCCACCTGTGTGTCGGGTCAAGCCTTCGCCCGCCAGGGCTCGCGCTAGTAGTTCACCGGAGCGCCCAACGCAGGGGCCGCCCGACGAAGACGCTCAGCAGCGTGCTGACGACGCTGATCAGCAGCGCCGCAAAAAGCGCGGCGAGGAAGCCATCGATCTCGACGTTGAAATCGAACTGACCGGCGATCCAGGCGGTGAGCGCCAGCATGGCGGCGTTGATCAGTAGCGCGAAGAGGCCCATGGTGAGACAGCTGATCGGCAGGCCCATGAGCTTCGCCACCGGCTTGATCACGGCGTTCACCACCGCGAAGATCACGGCCGCCGCAACAAGCGACGGCCAGCCTTCGATCTCGAAGCCGCGCACCCAGGCGGCGGCCAGCCATAGCGCGGCGGCGTTGATGCCCAGACGTACCGCGATGCTGACGAGGCGCGAATCCGCCTCTTCTGCCGTGTCGTGATCAGCGATGATCGCTGGGCCTGCTAGGACGCGTCGCTTGGGCTGGCGCCGTCCCTCGATTCGCCGTCAGCCTCGTAGCGGCGGCGGCCGATGCGGCGGATCATGCGCAGCAGCCGATTCTGCCGGCTGGTGACGGATGCCGCCTGTTCGATCTCCTCCGGCGTGATCTGCTCCAGGATCTCCTCCGGCTGCTGGCCCTTCCGCAGGCGGCGGGCGACGGCGACGCCGGCCAGCGCCATGAGCGTGCCGGAGACGATCGCCACCGGCCCCGCAAAGCTGCGATAGCGGGTGACCAACTCCGGGAACTTCTCTGTAGCGCGATGGGCCAAGTTCAGCGTCTGGCGAGTCGCCGTGTCCGGGCTTTCGCCCTCCACGTGCTCCCAGACGTCTTCGGCATCGTGCTCGGTCTCTGCGGGTCGGTCGGGTGCGCGGGTCATGTGCGGGGCCTCCTCAGGAAAGCGATCGCCAGTAGGTCTACGTAAGGGTTCCTGAAGAGGATACCACCGCCGCAGCGAACAGGGAAGGATGACCACGTTAATTCGGGACGAAATCAGAAACGACTTGCCACGCACGCCCGCTCTGACAATGCGGAGACCGTACATGCCGTCACGCGGAGAGCTTGGATGAGCTACGCCGGCCGAAGCTGGGGGAAGGGCCAACGGCGTGCGAGAATCACGCGGGGAACCCTAGAGCGCCGGCGAACGTCTTGTAACTAGAGGATAAAAAGCACAGTCTTACAGATGATAGAAAGGAGAGGCGCCATGATTCGCATCTTTACGCTGTTACTGATGCCAGGAATCCTCGCGCTGGCGATCGCCTGCGGAGACGACGACGGAGGTGACCAGCCGGTGCCTACTCCGACCGTCGACGCGCCCGCCGCCACGTCCACGCCGGCCCCAGATGGCGAGGCAGACGGCGCTGACGGCTTCCGCCAGTTCATCCCGGCGTTCCAAGAGGCGCTGGATGAGGGCGATGCGTCGTTCTTGCGCGGTCGCGCGCTGACGCAAGCGATACTGTGTACAGCGGACAACGTGGCTCCAGCCGGGCCCGGTGGCCCAAGCTGCGAGTTCGAAGGCCAGGAGTTCGACGGATTCACCGAGACATTCTGGCGGTCTGAGGGAGCGATCATTCCGGTGGAAGACGCCTTCTCAGACTTCGACACGATGCTCCTTACGGCCAAGCCTGGTGAGAGCGACGACTTCGGCGACGGCTCCGTGCAGGTCTACGCGCTAAACGTAGGTGACAACTTCGACGCGATCGTGACCGCGATCATCGAGCGTCCCGCGGACTTCGGGGGTGAAGGACCACTGCGCGTCGCTTACGGAACCAACTGGGTATTCGAGAGCGAGCGATGGGTGGTGACGAGCACGCTAACGGCCTTTGTGCTCGGTGAGGAGCTCCTTGAGCCTGCTGAAGTGGTACAGCCGCTCTACCCAAACTGGGAGCGATACGAGAGCCCGTAAGGCTTTGGAGCTTCCCGGCTGCGCACGGACGTTGACCCCAGCCCCAGTCGCAACGACACTGAGAGTCGCTACCTAAGGTAGCGACTCTCAGTCCATGTAGGAGGTGGCTACCTTGAGGCGCGGACGTTTTCGACGCCCTATCCGAAGGCCGAAGAGGAACGAATCGCGAGCATCGTTCGTCCAGTCTTCAGTAGGCAAAGTTGAGGCATCAGGAGGAAGGCCATGCTAGGCATCAGAACGATTCAAATCACAGCACTCGCGGCGCTTGGCACTGCACTACTGCTACTACTGACCAGCGAAGCCTCGCGGGCTGGCGAACCGCCGCCCGCCGCACCGACGAACCTGCAAGCGATGGTCGTGGCCGATGCGCTCAAGATCACACTGCTCTGGGACGATAACGCGGATCACGAAGGGCAGTTCGTGCTGGAGCGGTCGTCGACCGGACCGGACGGACCGTGGGGCGTGGCCGCGCTGCCTCCTGCTGACAGCACGAGCCACAATGACAGCGGCCTCGAGGACGACGTCACGTACTGGTACCGCATAGCTGCCTCGAACGCAGCCGGGACGTCTGACTACTCTAACGTTGTGTCTGGCACGGCAACAGCGCTTCCAACGCCACCGATCGGGGACGCCGACTGTAGCGGGTCTGTTGATAGCATAGACGCGGCGTTGGCCCTGCAGTTCAACGCAGGGCTTGTCAACTCGCTCCCGTGCTCCGAATTCGCGGACGTCAACGGAGACGGTTCCGTGGACGCGTTGGACGCTTCCCTGATCCTGCAGTTTGTGGCAGGCTTGCTCGACGACCTCAACTTGGCGCCAGCCAAAGAATCGGGCATCGAGGGCGTCGTCACGATCGGGCCGATGTGCCCGGTTATGCAGAAGGGTGTGCCGTGTCCGGACCTGCCATTCAGCGCGAAGATCGTCGTCGAGGACGAGGATGGCACAGAGGTCGCCAGCGTCGTCTCAGGCGACGACGGGACGTTCCAGATCGAACTCGGTGCTGGCGTCTATGTACTCGTGCCGCAGGCTCCTAACCCGGGGGCGCCGCCCTTTGCCCACGAGCTGGCCGTCGAGGTCTTGGAGGATGCGTTTACCGAGGTGCTGATTCAGTACGACAGCGGCATTCGCTAGCGCTCTCACCTTTTTCACCAGTCTACCGGGCACCAGTCCGCCCGAGCAGCGCCGGCTGTGGGAAGACAAGGGCGTGATGGGCGGCAAGGGGTGGGTGAGCTAGTCCGGCCGAAGCTGGCGGAGGAGGTTCACCATCTCGATCGCCGTGGCAACGGCGTCGGCGCCTTTGTTGCCACGGCTGCCGCCGGTGCGTTCCAGCGCCTGCTCTCTGGTATCGGGCGTGATCACGCCGAAGACGGCCGGCACGCCGGTATCGCGCGAGACTTCACTGACGCCGCGCGCCACCTCCGCCGAGACGTACTCGAAGTGGGGCGTCTCGCCGCGAATCACCGCGCCCAGGCAGACGATGGCGTCGTACCGATGGCTCTCCGCCAGTTTGCGAGCGGCGAGAGGCAACTCGAACGCGCCGGGCACCCAGGCGATATCGACGTCATCTTCGCTAACGCCGTGCTGCGTCATCGCTTCGCGGGCGCCAGCGAGCAGCCGCGTGGTCACCGCCTCGTTGAAGCGCGACACGACGAGCGCCAGACGCACGCCCGCTCCGTCCAGCCCGCCTTCGTATGTCGCGCCCATGGCGGCGCTAGCGGCTTTCTTCCCAGTTGGGGCCCAGATCGTGGCCCATCTTCGTACGCTTCGTCTCCAGGTAGCGGATATTGTGAGCGTTCGGCTTCGTGATGATCGGCACGCGCTCCACCAGCTCCAGGCCGTAGCCTTCCAGGCCGGCCCGCTTCGCCGGGTTGTTCGTCAGGATGCGGATCTTCTTGACGCCGAGGTCGACGAGGATCTGCATGCCGATGCCGTAGTCGCGCCGGTCCGCGGGGAAGCCCAGCGCCACGTTCGCCTCGACCGTGTCCATGCCTTTGTCCTGGAGCGCGTAGGCCCGCAGCTTGTTATGCAATCCGATGCCGCGACCTTCTTGTCGCATGTAGACGATGACGCCTCGGCCCTCCTCCGCGATCATGCTCATGGCGGCGTGAAGTTGGTCGCCACAGTCGCAGCGCTGGCTGCCAAAGACGTCGCTGGTCAGGCACTGGCTATGCACGCGCACCAGCACCGGCTCCGGGCCGGTGATGTCTCCCATCACCAGCGCGAGGTGCTCGTCAGCGTCGATCGGGCTGCTATAGGCGATCGCGTCCCACTGGCCGTACTCGGTCGGGATCACGGTCTCGGCCACGCGCTCGATCAGCTTCTCCTTCAGCTTGCGAAAGGCGATGAGCTGCTCGACGCTGATGATCTTGAGCTTGTGCCGCGTGGCGAAGCGGCGCAGGTCCGGCAGGCGAGCCATGGTGCCGTCTTGCTTCATCATCTCGCAGCAGACGCCGGCGGGATAGAGGCCTGCCAGCTTGCATAGATCGACGACGGCCTCCGTCTGGCCCGCGCGCACCAGCACGCCGCCGTCACGCGCGCGCAGGGGGAACATGTGGCCTGGCATCACCAGATCTTCCGGCTTCGTCTGGCGGTCGATTAGCACCTGCACGGTGCGCGCCCGGTCGGCGGCGGAGATGCCGGTGCTGACGCCCGAACGCGCCTCGACGGTGACGGTGAACGGCGTGCCGAAGTGCGAATCGCTGCTGCTGACCATCATCGGGACGCCCAGCCGGCTCACGCGCTCCGCCGTCATCGGCATGCAGATCAGCCCGCGACCGTACCTGGCCATGAAGTTGATCGCGTCGGCGTCGACGAACTGGGCGGGGAGCGTCAGATCACCTTCGTTCTCCCGATCTTCGTTGTCGATGATGATGACGAAGCGGCCCTGCCGGTACTCTTCGACCGCCTCTTCGACTGTCGCTAGTCCCTTTGGGTGGGATCCGTCTTTCTTGGCCATGGTGTCCCCCCTTTCGCACGTGCGAAGGCCCGCACTCGCTCACCGCCGGCTACGGTTAGTCTTGGCGCTCCTCAAGCAACTGCGCCACGTAGCGCGCGATGATATCCGACTCTAAGTTTATCCTATCGCCGGGATTCCTGCGCATGAGGTTCGTATGCTCCTGCGTGAACTCGACAAGAGAGACGGCGAGAGTATCGCTCGTCTTGTCGATCACCGTTAGGCTGGCACCGTCGATCGTGACCGGCCCCTTCACCACCACGAAGCGCAGGATCTCCGGCGGCGCCCGGTAGCGGGCGATCACCGCCTCGGCATCGGGCGTGAACGACTCAAGCGTACCGGTCGCCTCCACGACGCCGCGGACGAGATGCCCGCCCAGGCGGTCGGCCAGCGTCAGCGCCCGCTCCAGGTTCACCTCGTCGCCCGGCTTCAGGTCGCTCAGGTTGGTGTGGCGATAGGTTTCCGGCATCACGCTGGCGTGGAACGCCTCCTGTTCCTGATAGGCGCAGGTGAGATCGACGCCGTTGACAGCGATGCTATCGCCCAGGTTGGTGCCGCGGACGACTTTCGTCGCGGCGATGACCAGCTTGCCCGGCCCCGCCTCGCGCACTGTCCCGATCTCTTCGATGATGCCGGTGAACATCGGTTAGCTCGTGCTACCACCGCCGGCCGCGTTGGCGGCGAAGTTGGCGACGAACTGCGTCAGCTCCGCTGGCACGATCCACTTGCTCGATTCGCTGGCAGCGAGCGACCGCATCACCTCCAGGTACTGCAGGCCCATCGTGTTCTGGTCCAGCCCCTGCGCGACCTCGTGAATCTTGGCCAGCGCGTCGGCATACCCCTGAGCCTCCAGGACCGCCGCTTCCCGTTGGCCTTCGGCGTGCAGGATCGCTGCCCGCTTCTGGCCCTCAGCGTTCAAGATCGCCGCCTGCTTGTCGCCTTCCGCCACCGTGACCGCGGCTTCGCGCTGCCCCTCGGCATCGAGGACTGCCGCGCGGCGGTTGCGCTCGGCCGACATCTGGCGGCTCATCGCCTCCTGGATGTCGGGCGGCGGCGTGATCTCCTTGATCTCCACCGCCATCACCTTCACGCCCCAGCGGTCGGTCACCGCATCCAGCTTGACCTGCATCGTGGCGTTGATCTCGTCGCGCTTTGCCAGCACATCGTCCAAGACGATGTCGCCGACGACGGCGCGCAGCGTCGTCACGGCCATGCCCAGCGCCGCCGCCTCCACGTCCTCCACCTGCATCACGGAATCGACCGGCTGCACGATCTTGAGGTAGATCAGCATATCGACCGAGACGGGCGCGTTGTCCCGGGTGATGCAGGTCTGCGGCGGCACGTCGAGCACGTCCTCGCGCAGGTCGACGACTTTGACGACGTCGATGATCGGGATCAAGGGGAAGATGAGTCCCGGCCCTTTCTCGCCATCGCCCACCAGCCGGCCGAAGCGGAAGTGAACGAGGCGCTGATACTCTGGCACAATACTAAAGAAGAACGGCATGACTACCTCCTAGCTAGTTGACATCCTGTCAGACGTGTATCCCGTGACGAGCAGGTCGTCGCCTAGCTGCTCGACCATCGTCTCGCGCAGCCGCAGCGCATCAGCCATCCGCGCCGCGCCCTGGCCGGCGACGGCGACGGGCGCGCCCCTGCCGCCGATGATCATCGGCGCGACGACGGCATGCACCTTATCGACCAGCCCGGCGTCGAAAAACGACCCGTGCAGCACACCGCCGCCTTCGACGAGCAGCGTCAGCACGTCCGACCGGCCCAGCAGATCGAGCAGCGCAGGGAGGCTCACCCGGCTGGCTTCGTCGGCCGGCAGCACCGCGACGTTGACGCCCGCCGCGGCCATCTCGCCGCGCCACTGCTCCGGCGACATGTCGGTGGTCGCGATGAGCGCTCGACCGCCCGTACCGGCGCAGCCAAGCACCTTTGCGTCGCGCGGAGTGCGGCCGTGCGAGTCGAGGACGACGCGCAACGGTTGCCGTTCAGCGAGGCGCGTCTCACCTCCATCGGATGGATCGCCAACCCGAGCCGTCAGCTGCGGGTTATCGATCAGCACCGTGCTCACCCCAACAGCGATGGCATCGATCCGCCTGCGCAGTCCCTGCGACCAGGCGAGCGTTTCCGGCCCGCTCACCCAGCGCGAATCGCCGCTCGTCGCGGCGATCTTGCCGTCCAAGCTGGCCGCGAACTTGGCGATGACGAACGGCCGGCCGGTCGCGCGGTGCTTGAGATACGCTTCGTTGATTCGCCGCGCTTCGTTCGCGCCCTCGCCGACAAGGACACGCACGCCGGCGGCCTCGAGCTGTGCCTGGCCCCGGCCGGCGACCCTGCTGTCGGGGTCGATGTGCGCAAACCGTACTTCAGCCACGCCGGCGGCGAGCATAGCATCGGTGCAAGGCGGCGTGCGGCCGCGATGGCAGCAGGGCTCCAGCGTCACGTACATCGTCGCACCATGCGCGGCGGCGCCGGCGGCGGCGATGGCCGCGACCTCGGCATGCGGCGTGCCGCTGCCTTCGTAGCGTCCTTCGCCGACAACCCGCCCGTCCTTGACGAGGACGGCGCCGACTGCGGGGTTCGGGCTGGTGTGCCCTTGCACCTCACGCGCCAAATCCAGCGCGCGCGCCATGACCTCGCCGGGCGCGGTCACGATTCTCCGTCCTTAGCGAACAGGCCGGACTGGACGCCCTTCAGCAACTGCTCGTCCTCTAGCTCCGTTTCCAGCTCCTCCCAGACGCTGCTGGGCAGCGGGCCGTCCTGGCCTTGATACTTGCTCTTGGTGCCATCCGAGCCGTACGGCCGTTCGACGGGTGAGGACATGCGCTCGAAGGTGAACATGCAGATGCGCATGCGAGGATAGAGCGCGACGGGCATCACGCCCAGGTTGCCCAGCTCCATCGTCGCGGTGCCGTCCCAACCGGGGTGGAAGATGCTGGCCGTGCTGTGGACGATGATCCCCAGCCGCCCCAGGCTGCTGCGGCCCTCCAGCCGGCCGAGCAGGTCATCGCTCAGGGACAGCCGCTCCAGCGTCGCCGCCAGCACCAGCTCGCCCGGGTGGACGATGAACGGCTCGCCCGTCTTAACGACAATCTGTCGCGTCATCCCCTCCGCCGTCGCGCGCTTGCGCGGGTCGATGTAGGGCTGCTTATTGCGCTCGAAGACGAGGAAGGTGTTGCCGAGCCGGAAGTCGATGCCGTCCGGCCCGATGCGCCGCTCCAGGCCGTCTTTCGGCGCGATCTTGATCTTGCCGTCTTCGAGGTGGGTGCGGATATCACGGTCTGAGAGGATCACACAGGCGCTCCTGGAGCTGAACGGCGTCGGGCAGGCCAGCGACGGGCTAGGGGCTCCATTCTAGCAGGGGCCGCGAGAGGGCGACAAGCGAGTGGCTCTCGCCACCCCAACTCCGCGCCGGCCGGCGACTAGAACGTGCCGCTGCTCCACGCTACGCTGAACGTCGTCACCGCGGAACGTCGACGTGAACCAGCGCACTGTAAGGAGTCGCCGCCATGCCGTACAAAGTCACCGTAGAACGGAACACGCTCCGGTTTGCAGCCGCCCACTTCGCCACGTTCGAGGATAGCTGCGAGCCGCTGCACGGCCACAACTACGACGTCCGCGTCGAGGTCGAGGGCGAGCTGACGGAGGTCGGCTGGCTGGTCGACTTCGCGCTGATGAAGTCGATGACGCGGGCGCTCTGCCAGGAGCTGGACCACAAGTTCCTCCTCCAGCGCGACAGCAAGGTGCTGAAGATCGATGAGGGGATGAGCAACTGGAAGATCCGCTACCAAGAGCGCGGCTACGTCTTCCCCAAGGCCGACGTCGTCGCGCTGCCAATCGACAACAGCACGGCGGAGCAGCTCGCCCGCTGGTTCGGAACGAGACTGCGCGAGCAGCTCGCGGAGCGCGGCGCGACGAACGTCACGTCTATCGCCGTCGGTGTGGAGGAGATGCCGGGGCAGGCCGGCTGGTGGCGGGAGGAGCTGGCTGCTTCGACATCGTAGCAGCGGCTGTCTAGCCTCTGCGAGTATGTCCGGCGGGGCTGGAAAGCCCCGCCTACGCCAGTCGGGCTGAAGCCCGACCCGCGATGGCTATTCATGTGGGACAGGCTTCAGCATGATCCGCCCCCCAACTTGACTCCCCTCAGGCCTTGTGGTAAGGTTAGTGTACTTGGTACACTAATTCCCGGCGAGGGGGAAGTTATGACTATAGAAACCGTCCCAAATCGCATTACCGTACTCGCCGGCATCGCCTGCGAGAGCGACAGCACGGAGACGGTGCCGCTCACGGAAGAGCGATCGTTCGGGTTCTGGCAGCAGGACATCCCCGAACCATACGCCGCCCTTGAGCCACAGGAGATCATCGAACGCATCCGCGTCGCCCGGCAGCGGCTGGGCGCGCGCTGCATCGTCCTCGGCCACCACTACCAGCGAGAGGACATCATCCAGTTCGCGGACTTCAAGGGCGACTCGTTCAAGCTCGCCCGGTGGGCGGCCGAGCACACGGAGGCCGAGTTCATCGTCTTCTGCGGCGTCCACTTCATGGCGGAGGCGGCCGACATCCTCAGCGCGCCGCACCAGCAGGTTGTGCTGCCGAACATGGCCGCCGGCTGTTCGATGGCCGACATGGCCGACCCCGAGGACGTCTACGCCTGCTGGGAAGAGCTGGAGGAGGCTGGCATCGCACAGGAGACGACGCCTGTCACCTACATGAACTCTGCGGCGTCTCTGAAGGCGTTTGTCGGCAAGCATGGCGGCGTAGTCTGCACCTCCAGCAACGCCGCCAAGGTGATGGAGTGGGCGTTCGCGCAGAAGCGACGCATCCTCTTCTTCCCGGACCAGCATCTGGGCCGCAATACGGGCATCAAGATGGGCATCCCACGCGACGAGATGCCGCTCTGGAACTATCGCAAGCCGTACGGTTCGCTCGGCGGCATGAGCGAGGCCGAGCTGGAGCACGGCCGCGTGCTGCTCTGGCAGGGTCACTGCTCCGTTCACCAGCGCTTCACCGTCGATCAGATCGCGGAGGCGCACGAGCGCGGCGCGCAGGTCGTCGTTCATCCTGAGTGCCGAGCCGAGGTCGTCGAAGCCGCCGACTGCGACGGCTCGACCGAGTTCATCGTCCGGGCCGTCACCGACTCGCCGCCGGGCAGCGCCTGGGGCATCGGCACCGAGATCAACCTGGTGAGCAGGCTGGCCAAGGAGAACCCGGACAAGACCGTCTTCTGTCTCGACCCCGTCGTCTGCCCCTGCAGCACGATGTACCGCGTCCACCCGGCCTACCTCTGCTGGGTGATCGAGAGCCTCGCGGACGGCCAGGTCGTCAACCAGATCGTCGTGCCGGACGAGGACAAGCGCTGGGCGAAGGTCGCCCTCGACCGCATGCTGGAGATAAATTAGGGGGCGGGCCGGTATCTAGCGCGTGGTACCACCTTCGGTGGTGAGTGTCGCCGCCACATCGCCCACACCCCAGGGCCGGACATCGTTCCGGCCTTTCGGCTATACTGCC
>JADFKB010000059.1 GCA_022565155.1 Chloroflexota bacterium
AGCTCCGCTGTTCGTTCTCGTATCAGAGAAGCTCTATAGTTGACAGAATACGGGAAGCTTGCACACTAGCTGCCACCTTCTAAGGGAGGTTGTCGACAATCGAAGCGTCATCACCAGAAGGCCCGCAGGTAAAGCTGGATTCGATCACGATCGCAGTCTGTATCGTTGTGCCTGCCGTATTGGCGATCGTTGTCTACCGCAGCATCGTCGGCCTCTGGTTCTGGACGGACGACTTTCTCTGGCTCCGCGCCGCTACTAACCCCAGCCTATTCGACAATGTGAAGGAGTCGTTCACGTTCCCAAGGGGAGCGACGCCGTACTGGCGCCCGCTCGTCGACCTCTACTTCTTCGGCATGTACCGAACAGTGGGCTTGAACGCGACCGCGTTTCACATCGGGACGCTGGTTCTCCACACCGCATCCGCTGCGGTGTTAGGCTTGCTCGCGTTCCGGATCACTAGGTCCCGGATCACCGCCACACTGGCGGCGGCGATGTTCGTGATCTCACCCACCTACAGCACGATGGTGCCGTGGGCATCAGGTGTGACGGCCACACTGTCGGGCTTCTTCTCTATCATCACGGTGTACCTCTTTGTTCAGTGGCTCCAGGACGGCCGGAGCTACCGCTGGCTGATCTTGCCCGCGGCGACGCTGGCCGCCGCGCTGTTGAGCAAGGAGGAAGCCATCGCCCTTCCCGGCGTGCTGGTTGTCGCTGCGCTAGTTCTGAAGCCACCCGGGCGATCGCCAGACATCCGCGCGATCGGCCTCGCTCTCGCACCGTTCGCAGCGATCGGGATCATCTACGCGCTACCGCAGCTCCTCAACGTCGTCGGATCAGCAGAGACGCCGCGATTGAGCATCGGCTGGCACGCGGCGCCGAACCTAATCGACATGATGAACTGGATTAGCTTGCCGTGGCCGCTCTGGTACGCAGACTGGGTGAACCCGGCGCGCTGGGCGGCGTTCGGCGTATTCACGTCGGCGGCAGCGCTTGCCGCCATACGACGCCAATGGTTGCTGCCAGCTCTGTATGCAACCAGCGTGCTGATGCTGATCCCATCTTCATTCTTCACGGGGTCTTTCGAACCGCGTTGGACGTACCATGCCTCGCTGTCGTGGGCGCTCTTCATCGCTGTGCTGATCACGCATGGATACGAGTGGCTCAGCGCCCGACATCGAATCGTTGGCGCCAGCGCGTTTGGAGTAGCATCGTTCGCGCTTCTCGTATTGCTGGCGGGCAGGTCGGTCGACTCGCAGGTCTGGGTTCCAGGCGTGGCGAACGAGTTTCGCCAGGTTCAACGGGCGCTGGCGTCTGACTGTGAGGCGCTTTCGCCGGGGAGCAATCTCTACGTGTTTCCTCTACCAGAGCTTGGGCCGGCCTACCTGATTCAGCCGCTAACGATGATGTACCACCCGGAGGCGGCATTCAATGCGGTCTTTCCCTCCACGCTGGCCAAGCTACCTGCGCCGCAGCCGGAGGATTGCGCCTTGTCATGGAATCCACGCACGGGGTACACGGCAACAGCCGTTGACCTAAGCAGGACGGGCCTGGCGTTCTGGACGCCCCCGGGCGCGCCGAACCTTCTCGGGGCCGCGTATGATGTGACACCATTCAACAGCATTCTGGGCGAGACGGATGATGAAGTCCGTGTCTCCTCAGACGAGTCCCCGTTTGGCCTGGTGATCGGCGAGACTGCGCCGGTTGGAAGCCAGACTTATTTCGCCTCCATCTGGGTAAAAGCTGTGGACGGCCGGGGATCGCGCATCAGGATCACTCTTGCTCAAGAGACAGAGAGCGGACGCGCGTTCTCGGCGGCGGAGTTCGCGCTCACCGACGTTTGGCGGCAGATCGCGGTCTATCATCGTGGCCGGGAGGCCGACCCTGGCACACTCGTGCTTGGCGTGGCCGCAACGTTCGACGAGCCGCTGGAGCACTCATTCTTGGTGAGAGACCCGGAGATCAAGCTCTTCACCGTCCAGACACCGCTGCAATAGCGGCCGGCTTGTCGGTCTCCGCCGCCCGTCTTTTCTTCAAAAGGCTGGCGCCGACTTACTCCGCTGCGGGCTGGTCGTCCCCGCCGCCCTGTTGTTCGGCCTGCTGTTGCTGCTGCTTCATCGCGAGGAGCGGGCCTGGAATGACAAAGAACGGTGTGCGCTTCATCTCTTGGCCTTCGAGCCTGGCGATGATCACGTATGAGCCTGCCGTCTTCAGTTCCAACGGCAAGTTCGCAGCGACCACCGACCGTTGTGTCATTCCCGGCGGATGGTCCGGTGGGCGGCCGACCTTCATTTGTCCGTTGATCTTGGCTAGCGATTCGCCGTCTTCCGTCTGCACCTCGATCTCTAGGTTGATCAGCTGGTTCGTCTCATCCCAGGGGACTAACACGCTCGTGGCGATGCCGAACATCTGCTTGGTTGGGAAGCCGCTGTTCACATTAAGTCGTTCCCAGCCGCCGCCCTGCAGATACAGCTTCCCATCGGCCATATGCGCGTAATCGCCGAGGATTAGCCATTCGATTTCCATGACGTTGCTTTCTCCTTCTAAATGTAGTAGTATTACACTACATAGTGTAGGGCAAGGAGAGAGATTTGTCAAGGCCGCCCCGAGTAGCCGACTTCGTGTTCGATGACGAGAATGTCGATAAGATGTGGGAGCACGGTATTCGGCAGGAGCAGGTCCGGCAGGTGTTGGACAACCGGCCCGCAATTGTCGTAAATAGAAAGGGACGCCGTGGCCTGTACATGATTATTGGACGCGACAACGGGGGAGCATGCATCACAGTTCCGATCGAGCCGACAGCAGATGTGCTGGTGTGGAGGCCGATTACCGCATGGCCCTGTAAGGAGAGTGAGGAGGCACGCCTACGATGACCAACGAGAGCGAGAAATCACCAAGAGAAATGAGCGACGAGGAACTGCGGGACGAGTCCAAGTGGGACTTCGAGAATGCCGAGCAGCTCCCGCCGCCGGAGCGGAAGGCGCGGGCCATCGTCTCGGTTGCGTTCCCAGGCGCGGATTTTGATTACGTCTCAGAAGCGGCCCGGAACGCAGATATGAAGGTGTCGCACTTCATTCGCGCGGCGGCGCTAGAAAAAGCAGCGGCCGTGACGCCGAGACTCTACTTTCCGGAAACGCCGAATGTGGCGTCGGCTTACACGAACAGCCCCGGGTCTGCGACGGTGCATTCTGTTCAAGAGGATGTGACTGTCTCGGCTTAGCAGTAAGTTCGGCGCCAAACGCCAACGCCTCGCTCACCGGCCCGCGAGAGGAGGCATGGGTGAGCGCAGTCCCCATGCTATACTCCCCCTCGATATGGCGCGGAGCGACGGACGGAAGGCGGATGAGCTGCGGCCGGTGAGCATCGCCACCGGCTACCTGCCCTGGGCGGAAGGCTCCGTCATGATCGACCTCGGCGGCACGCAGGTGCTCTGCGCCGCCACTATCGAGGCCGGCGTGCCCCGGTTCCTGCGCGGCTCCGGCGCCGGTTGGGTGACCGCCGAGTACTCGATGCTTCCCCGCTCGACGAAAGAGCGCACCGGCCGCGAAGTCGCCGCCGGCCGGCCCAGCGGCCGCACGCAGGAGATCCAGCGGCTGATCGGCCGCTCGCTGCGCGCCGTCACCAACCTGGACATACTAGGCGAACGCACGTACACCATCGACTGCGATGTGCTGAAGGCCGACGGCGGCACGCGCACGGCATCGATCACCGGCGCCTACGTCGCGCTGCGCCTGGCGATGCAGTCGCTGGTCGAACAGGGCGTCTACAGCGCCGTGCCGATGACGACCGCCGTCGCCGCCACCAGCGCCGGCATCGTCGAAGGGCTGCCGATGCTCGACCTGTGCTACGAGGAGGACGCGGCGGCGGGCGTCGACTTCAACGTGGTGATGACCGGCGACGGCCGCTTCGTCGAGGTGCAGGGCACCGCGGAGGACGAGCCGTACGCGCGCGCCGAGATGGACAGCCTGCTATCGCTGGCGGAATCGGGCATCCGGCAACTGCTGGCGGCGCAGGAGGCGGCGCTGACGTCGCCCTGAGCTGTTCGGCGTGAGCTCAGTAAACAGAATGTAGGGACAGACCTGAAGGTCTGTCCGTCGGCGTTGTCGGGGTCTGAAGGCCCCGACCTACATCTCCCGAGAGAGGCGTAATGACTTGTAGTGGGTAGGGGCGTTCAATTGAACGCCCCTACCGTGGAATTCGCGCCGTAGGCGGAACCGGCGATAACTTACGCGTACTCGCCCAGGAACGTGCCGCCGATGACGTGGATGTGGCCGTGGGACTGGCTCTGCATCGCGTCGTGGCCGACGTTGGAGAGCATGCGGAAGCCGCCCGGGCAGTGCTCCTCGCCCATCCGCACCGCCACCTCCGCCACGCGGCCGATGTTCCGCCACAGCTCTTCCTGCGAGCGGTGGTCCTTGGGCACCACCACCAGCATCACCGGCACCCAGCGCAGCAGGTTCCGAAAGACCAGCACCTCCTCGTCCTCGAACAGGATCTCGGCGGGCTCGGTACGAGCGACGATGCGGCAGAAGGTGCAGTTGTCCAAGGCTGCGCCCATTCTACGAGGGGTCCCAGGTGAGATCAACTTGCGCCGGAACGCCGGTCTGTCAGACTCCGTTTCGTTGGCGAAGACGCGAGGGGGCTGCCACCGGCGTCATGCCAGATGGCAGCCCCCGTTTCGATCTACGAGTTTACCAGCCGTCTATCTAGCGAACACGGCGCCGGACGGCCGCTCCGATAGCCAGGCTGGCCATGCCGAACGCGCCGGCGGCCAGCGCCCAGCCGAGCGCGATGCCGGAATCGGACAACGGGCCTGAACCGCCCTGGCCAAGCGACGCCGGGTTGACGCTGACAAACGAAACGGCGCCACACGTCGAGGGAGATACGGTCACCGCCCCCGAAATTGCCGCGAACCTTACGCTGCCAATCACCGCAATCTCTTGGCCTGGCTCGCTACCAGGAAAGTACGTCCAGCCGAACGAGCCGTCTTCCGCGATAGGCACCGTACCTTCCGCAAACGTCGCAGAACCCGAAGTCGCTGCCCCGTGTACGCTGAACTCCTCGATCTCCAAACCGATCACCGACAGTCCATCGCCGCTCACGGTCACGGAAATGCCGCCGTTGCCGCAGTTACGTTGGGCCGGTTCGATACTCCCGCTAAATATCGAAGGCGGTCGCGGTGGCGGCGGCGTGCCCGTACCGGAAAACGTCCCCGCACACTCCAGTTCATCGGTGCCCCTGGCGCTAAACGCGCCGGTAACCCTGTCGCCCTCGAACTGTCCCTCGAGGTGAACCATCACCAGGCCGAGGTTGAGCGGATCAAAGTCAGCGGAGAAGCTGCCATCATCGTCTATCGGAATGCTGACGGGAATGGACAGGCTGGTGAAGTCTCCCAGCGGTGTCATCAGATCGGTCACGATCCACGCTATGATCATGGTGCCATGATCGTTCAGCACAAGGCTGCTCTCCTCGCCGACCGTCAGCTCGCCCTCACTGCAGCCACCGATCGTGTCAACGCCGATGCCCGTATACGTCCCGCCCGGAATTGTCGGGGGTGTTTGCGCTCCAATTGCCGCGGGCCACAGCACGACGACAAGCAGCGCGAACGCGACCACCAGGCCCCCTGTGCCAACAAGCTTTCTCATCCAAACCGCCCTCCTTCTATGCAGCGGCACGACAACCATTACTCGTCGTTTACCTTGTACGGCATTGATCGGCGACAGTCAACCGCCGGAGCGCGCCGGTCTGTCAGGCTCCGCTTCGTCGGCGAAGACGCGAGGGGGCTGCCACCGGCGTCGTGCCTGATGGCAGCCCCCGCTTCGGTCTACAAGTTTACTAGCCCTCTATCTAATGAACGCGACGCCGGACGGCCGCTCCGATAGCCAGGCTGGCCATGCCGATCGCTCCCGCGGCCAGCGCCCAGCTGAGCGCGATGCCGGAATCAGACAACGGGCCGGTGCCGGTCGTGGGCAGGACCATGTCGCCGGTGACCGCCGCGACCTTCGTGGCGGTGAAGGTCACGCCCACGCAATCAAGCGCTTCGACGCCGAAGCTGCCGGAGACGCTATCCCCGTCGAACGTGCCTTCCGCTACTGCGGCAACGCCCGGTAGCGGCTCGAACGCGCCGTCGAAGCTCCCGCCCGAGATGGCGAGCGTAACGTCGACGACGAACGGGCTCCCCGGCGGGTCGGAGAGCGTGTTGACCTCCACACCGCCGACAGTCGTCCCGTCAAGGGTTAACTGCACAACCGACGACCCGTCGTCGCTGAGGGTGAGGGTGACTGTGCCGCCACCGCACTCGTCTGTCAAGGTATCGATCGGGCCGGTGTAGCTCGCTCCGCCCTCCTGCGCGTGGACGCCGCCAGCGCCGAGCGTAGCCACAACGAGCAGCGCCACGACAGCGAGCGCGGCCGCTCCCCCCAGCCAACCGAATAGCTGGCTCCTACGTATGTTGTCCAACGTTATCCCTTCCTTCCTGCAATCATCGCCACCAGGCGGTACGTTTGTATGTCAACTGATAAATCAATCTGCGAGCTATGTCAACCCTAACGCTCGAATAGGCGGTTGCCCCGTGTTATAGTCGAGCAGCAATGCCCGCATCCCCTCGTGTGTCAGAGTCGCTCCGTGGCTGACCTGCGCCCGTTCCGCGGCCTTCGATACCAGAGCGACGCCATCGGCGACATTGGCCCGGCGCTCGCCCCGCCATACGACGTGATCGACGCCGAGAGCCAGGCCGCGCTCCACGCGCAGAGCGAGCACAACATCATCCGGCTGGAGCTGGGCGAGGAGCGCGACGGCGACAACGATGCCGATAACCGCTACACCCGCGCCGCCGCCACCCTGCGCGCGTGGCGCGAGACGGGCGTGGTGGCGCAGGAAGAGCGTCCTAGCTTCTACGTCTACGTCCAGGAGTTCGAGCACGACGGCAAGCGCCACCGGCGGACGGCGCTCTTCGCCTGCATGCGCCTGGAGCCCTGGGACGCCGGCGTCATGCGCCCCCACGAGGAGACGATGCGCGGTCCCAAACAAGACCGGCTGCAACTGCTGCGACAGCTCCGCACCAACGTCAGCCCTCTCTTCGCGCTCTACGACGACGCCGCCGGCCGCGTAGCGCCGCTGCTGGCCCGACAAAGCCTGCGCGCGCCGCTCGCCGATATCGCCGCGCCGGACGGCCAGCGCTACCAACTCTTCGCGATCGACGACGATGCGCAGGTCGCGAATATCTCGGCCGCGCTCGCAGACCTGCCGCTCTACATGCTGGACGGCCACCATCGATACGAGACGGCGCTGGCGTATCGAGATGAGCGGCGCGCGCAGGCCGCGACGTGGACCGGCGACGAGCCGGAGAACTTCACGCTCGTCGCTATCACCGCCGCGAGCGACCCGGGCCTAGTGCTGCTGCCGACGCATCGATTGATACGGCCAGCGTCGGTACCGGCCGACCTGACCGAGCGGCTGCAGCGCTACTTCGATGTCGAAGACGTGACACCGAAGAGCTACGACGGCACGGCCTTGTTACGCCTGCTGGCCCGCCTCAACGCCGCTGCGCCGGGCCGGACGGCGTTCGGCGCGCTCGGCCTGGAAGAAGGGCGGCTGCACCTGTTGACGCTGCGCGACAGCGCGGCGGTGCAGGCGCTGATGCCGGAGCGCTCCGGCGTCTGGCGCTCGCTCGACGTCAACGTGCTCCAGTACGCCGTGCTGGGCGAGTCGCTGGGTCTGACTGCGGGCAATACTGGCGCGGTCGCTTACACAGAGGACGCCGCGAAGGCGATGCAGCTCGTCGAGTCCGGCCGTTGGCCGCTGGCGTTTCTGCTGAACGCGACGAGGATCGACCAGATGATCGCTGTCGCGGACGCAGGCGAGGTGACGCCGCCAAAGACGACCTACTTCTACCCGAAGCTGGTCACCGGCCTTGTCTTCAACGCATTCGAGTAGTAGGGGCGTTCAATTGAACGCCCCTACTACTCCCGACGGTTAAAACCCCCGCCTTCGGCGGGCAGGTCACGGCGAGGCTGGAAAGCCTCGCCTACGGTGTCTGCTATGGCCCGCCGGCGATCTCGTTCAGCGCCTCGATGCGCTCGCGAATCGCGGCGGCCTCGTCGCCGGTGGCGGGACGCGGCCGATTCTCATCGACGTCGATGAAGACCGGCTCTATCGTTATGTCCAGTATGCTATCGGCGCTGAAGGTGATCGAGTAGACCGCGGTCTGGAACGCGCGCGCGCCCAGGTTCTCGAGATCGTCGGCGTCCAGGTCGAAGACGAAGTTGCCCAGGCTGTAGACGATCAGGCCATCGCCGTACCACTCCCACCCCTGCAGCGCGTGCGGGTGGTGGCCGAGCACCAGCAGCGCCCCGGCATCGACCGCCGCGCGCGCGAGCCGCTGCTGCACGGGCGCCGGCGCGTCCGTATACTCGACGCCGCTGTGCAGCGACACGACCACGACGTCCGCGTTGTCGCGTGCCGCCCGCACGTCCTCGGCGATGCCGGCGACCGTCGCGAACGCGACGCCCGCCGCCTCCGGCCCGGCGAAGGTGTTCAGAAACACGTCTGTGTAGGAGAGGAAGGCGATGCGCACGCCCTCCGCTTCGATGAGAGCCGGGCGGCGGGCAGCTTCCTCGTCGAGTCCTGCACCGGCGTAGCGTACGCCGGCGGCATCGAGCGCAGCAAGCGTATCGGCGATACCCTCCTCGCCGTAGTCGGCAGTGTGGTTGTTGCCGAGCGAGACGATGTCGATGCCCGCCTCCGCCAGCCCGGACGCGAATCGCGGCGGCGTGCGAAAGGTATAGAGCTTCTCTTCGGGAGCGCCGCGCTCCGTGAAGGCGCCCTCCAGATTGGCGATCGTGATGTCGCCCGCCCGCAGCAGGCTCGCGACGCGTTCGAAGGGGTAGAGCGCGCCGTGCTCCGCCATCAGCGTTACCAGATCTCGCGCCAGCATGACGTCGCCAACCGCCACCAGCGTGACGATGCCGTCCGGCGTGGGGCTAGGGCTAGCGGCGGCTGTCGGAGCGGGCGAATCGACCGGCGGCGGCGTTGCGGTTGCGGTTGGCGTTGGGGCGGCCGTCCCGCCGCAGGAGAGGGTAAGGAAGGTTAGGCAGGCACCGGCGATGAGGGGAATCAATTTCATCGACAACGTGTGTAGAAGCGATTCGCGAATCGTCCCTACGCCGTGAGCTGCTACACCTGCGCCTGACGCGCGGAGTGGATATCTGGAATCGATTCCAACTGCTCCAGCATCTCCGGCGACATCTCGTCGTCCAGGCCGAGCACCATCAGCGCCCGTCCGCGCACCTTCTCCCGCCCCAGGTGCATGAAGCTAATGTTGATATCGTGCCCTTCCAGAAAAGTGCCAACCGCGCCTACCATGCCCGGCCGGTCCAGGTTCTCGCAGATCAGCAGGTAGCCTTCTCCGGTCGGTATCTCCACCCAGAAGTCGTTTACCCGTTCGATGTGCGTCGCATTGTGCGAGACGGTGCCGGAGATGGTGGTGGTGCCATGCTCCGTCTCCAAGCGAACCGTGAGCAGGTTGGCGTAGTCTTCCGAAGGCGCCTTGCGCTCGCTGATGCGCAGGCCGCGCTCTTCCGCCACCCGGCTGGCGTTGACGACGGTGACGTTCTCACTGCTCACCGTTGCCAGCAGCCCCTTAATCACGGCGGCCTTCAGCGGCGTGGTGTCGTGATCGGCGAGCTCGCCGAGGTACTCGATCTCGACTGACTGCAACTGGCCGTCGGAGAGCTGCGTCGCCAGCGATGCGGTGCGCTCGGCGACGTCGAAATATGGCCGCAGCACTTCCATAGTCTCCGGCGAGACGAGCGGAGCGTTGACGGCGTAGCGGGCGGGCTCGCCGCGCAGGACTGCCAGCACCTGCTCGGCGACGTCCAGCGCCGCCCGCTCCTGCGCCTCTTCCGTCAGAGCGCCT
Source organism: Chloroflexota bacterium (assembly GCA_022565155.1). GTDB lineage: Bacteria > Chloroflexota > Dehalococcoidia > DSTF01 > RBG-16-68-14 > JADFKB01. The sequence goes on from JADFKB010000059.1 coordinate 9,914, forward strand.
AGATGCGGCGTGACGATGATCTTGTCGTGCTTGAGGAGCGGACTCTCGCCCGGCGGTTCTTCGCGGAAGACGTCCAGCGCCGCGCCTGCCACCCGCCCGCTATCGAGCGCCCGGATCAGCGCGTCGCTAACGATCAGCTCGCCACGCGCTGTGTTGATAATACGGACGCCCGGCTTCACTTTCGCCAGCTTCTCATCGTCCAGCAGGTCGCGCGTGGCGGAAGTGAGGCGGATGTGGAGGCTGATGAAGTCCGACTGCTCAAGCAGCTCTTCCAGCGAGACGAGCTCGACGCCGAGGCTCTGCGCCCGCTCCGCGACGATGTAGGGATCGTGCGCGATGACGCGCATCTCCATGCCGCGCATCCGCTGGGCGACCTCCGCGCCGACCTGCCCCAGGCCGACGAGGCCGAGCGTCTTCCCGCGCAGCTCGACGCCGACGTACTTCTGCCGCTCCCAGAGACCCGAGCGCAGCGACGTGTAGGCAGCCGGCAAGTGGCGGGCGGAGGCGAGCATGAGCGCGATCGTGTGCTCGGCGGCCGAGAGCGTGTTGCCTGTCGGCGTGTTGACGACGATCACGCCCCGCTGCGTGGCGGCGTCGAGATCGATGTTGTCGACGCCGCTGCCGGCCCGGCCGATCACCTGCAGCTTCGAGCCCGCCTCGATCACTTCTCTAGTCACCTTTGTACTGGAGCGGACGATGAGCGCCTGGCAGTCAACGATCGCCTTCAGCAGCTCGGCGTCGCTCGGCTTCAGCAGCTCGATGACCTCGGCCTCCCGGCTGAGCAGATCGATGCCGTCCTGCGCTATCGGGTCGGTGATGAGAACCTTCGGCATGGGCGCTTCCTTACGTCGCTAGTGTAGCGCGTGGTGTTGCATGACGGCGGCAGCCCGTAGGTCTGCCCTGGCAGAGGGTATCTGTATCGCGCGACTAGCGCGCTTGCGTGTCGCGCGGTTAGCGCGCCTAAGAATAGCCGACTAACGCCCGCTATCAAACGCGCGACTAGCGCGCTCGCGCCGCCTCCGGCAACTGGAAGCCCAGCCTCGGCAGCGCCTGCCGCAGCGCATCGAACGTGGCGTCGAGCTCGTCCGTGTTCGCCCAGCCCAGGTGGCCGATACGGAAGATCTGGCCGGCCAGCTTGCCCTGGCCCCCGGCCAGCACCACGCCGTACTCCTCGCGCATCAGCTTGTTCAACTTGCCGCCGTCTACGCCGTCCGGCACCTTTACCGCCGTCACCGTGTTGGAGGCGTGGGCCTCATCCGCGAAGAGCTCCAGGCCAAGCGCCTTCACGCCGCGGCGCGTATGCTTGCCGAGGATAACGTGCCGCTCGACGATGCCGCCGATGCCCTCCGCCACCAGCCGCTCCAGCGCGACATCGAGCGCGTAGAAGAGCGAGACGGCCGGCGTCCAGGGCGTCTGTCCTTTCGTCAGGAAGTCTCTCGCCTTGCCGAAATCGAAGTAGAAGCGCGGCATCTTCGCTTGCTCGAACGCCGCCCAGCCACGCGGGCTGACCGAGCACATCGCCAGGCCGGGCGGTACCATCCAGCCCTTCTGCGAGCCGGTAGCGACGACATCGAGGTCCCAGGCATCGACCGGGCAGGGCAGCGAACCGAGGCTGCTGATCGCGTCGACGAGGATCAGCGCGTCGGGGCGGACGCCGCGGATGGCGGAAGCGAGCGCCTGCAGGTCGTTCGTGACGCCGGTCGAAGTCTCGTTGTGGGTCACCAGCACCGCCGTCAGCTTCGGGTCCTTCTCCAGCGCATCTGCGACGAGCTGCGGGTCGGCGGCCGTGCCCCAATCGAAGGCGAGCCGCTCGACCTCGGCGCCGTACGTCTCGGCGATGGTGGCGAATCGATCGCCAAATGAGCCAATGGAGACGCCGAGCACGCGGTCGCCCGGCGAGAGCATGTTCACCACCATCGCTTCCATCGCGCCGGTGCCGGACGTCGTCAGCGTCAGCACGTCGTGCTCGGTCTGGAAGAGGCGCTTCAGGCCCGCGGTGATGCGCTCCAGCATCTCGGCGAACTCCGGGCCGCGGTGGTTGATCATCTGGCGGCTCATCGCCTCCAGAACGTCGTCAGGGCATGGCGTCGGGCCAGGGATACGTAGATTCACAAGACAACTCCTATGGGGAAGATACAGCCATGATACGGAAGGCCATGGCGCGGGGCAAGGACATCCCGGGATAAGAGATAAGGGGTTCGAAACCGGCATGTATCGCGTTCCGCGAGGGAGGCGCGCTCCGGAGGTAGGAGATTAGAAGGGAGCTCGGGAGTAGGTACTGTGGACTCTGCCCAAAGGCTACGACGAGGTATCCGACACGCTGCTTAGAAGCTATCTAGGCCTGAACGCTGTGGAACCGTAGCTACCAAGGCGAGCGAAACGCGTCCAGTTATCGTTTGTAACAGGCATCAAAAAGGATGCTCCTCGCTTGAAGGGTCTGGAAGGTAGCGCTTGTGTGTGTGCGGACAAGGCTACAGTAGTCGCGCGTCTCATCCGGTCGACCGAGGGCATCAAGCCCGACGAAGGCGGGGCAGGACGTAAAGGGGTTGTCGGCCCAAGGGTCTATCCGCTGCAGAGATCCGACAAATGCACGGACGGAATAGTCTTCCAGATACGAACCCGGTCCGAAATACCCTTCCCAACCACCCAAGATACCCCTTACGAGAGACTCGCTGGGACCCGGTACGACGTTAGGCTGGAGTTATCGGTAAGCAGCGCGCTAGTCTTGGCACGCCAGTGATAGGAACCAAACCATGAACGAAGCGTTTGGCCAGGTGTATGGGGACTACGGATCCCTTCTCACAAAGGTGTTTGGGCCGATTATAGCCCCGCGCACCTACCTGCGAGCAATCCACCTCCTGCTGATGTTCCCATTGGGATTGGCATACTTTGTGGGACTCGTCGTGGCACTGAGCATCGGCGGCGCACTGATCTGGACGATCATCGGACCAATTGTGCTGATTCCAACGCTCTATCTCACGCGCTGGGCCGGAGACGCCGAGGCCTGGATGGTTCGCAGAGTCGCCCAGATAGAGTTGAGACGCCCGCCGACAGCGATCGAGCGGGGACAGTCGTTCCGCTCTCAACTGTGGACACGCCTGATCGACCGAAACACCTGGACAGGCCTTGTCTACCTATTCGTGCAGTTCCCTATCGGCCTCGGGATGTTCATCGGCGTGGTCGTGCTTAGCTCCATTGCAGGCGCGTTCATCAGCGCGCCCCTTCTGCTCGCCGTCTCCGACGTCGAGTTGCACGCCCACGGGCCGTTTGCCACTGATGTCCACACATGGCCCGAAGGATTTGCTTTGGTACCGATCGGCCTCGTCATCTTCGTAGTCGAAGTGCACCTCATGAACGCTGCCTCTGTCCTGCACGCCATGTATGCACGATTCATGCTCGCGTCGAGGGCGAAAACGATCCCGCCGATTCCTGAACTCACCGACCCATCTCCCGGAGGCCCCACCGGAGGACTGCCAGCCCCAGAGGACGTACCGGAAGCAATCCCCGCCGGACAGGGCCCGGCGCCGGGACTGACCGGGCTCGCCTCACTCACGCGGCGTGAAAAGGAGGTCCTAGGCCTCATCGCCCGGGGACACTCCAACGCCGAAATCGCCGAAGCCTTCGTCATTAGCGAAGGCACCGTAAAGACACACGTCAAACGTGTCCTCGCTAAGCTCGCTCTCCGCGACCGAACACAAGCAACAGCGTATGCGTATGAGATCGGGTTCGTTAAGCCGGGAGATCACGCTCAAAGTTCGTCTGAGCCCATTCAGATCAACGCGCGTAGGGCGCGCTGATTCATCCCTGAGGCGAAGCAGAAGGAGCAATATCATGAAGGGACTTGGCAAAGGCTGGCTGGTTGGTCCGGTAGCCATCGTTGGCGCGCTGTTGCTGATCGGAGTAGCGTGCGACGGTTGGCATGGTGGTGGCAGCGATCCCTCGAAGGAGACGCCGGCTTTCGGCGTTACCGAAGTCCGCCTGGAGGACTTCGGGTTCGCGCCCGCGAACATCGTGATCGATGCCGGAACGACCGTCACCTGGACGAACTACGACAGCGTCGACCACACGGTGACGAGCGACGAAGGCGACGTACTCGACAGCGAGCGCTTCGGCGAGGACGGGACGTTCCGCCATACATTCGACACGCCCGGCGAATACTATTACCACTGCGAGCCACACTCCAACATGCACGGACTCGTGACTGTGCTGCCTTATCCGTAACGGGTCACGAGGCTAGGCGGACAGGTCGCGGCGAGGCTGGAAAGCCTCGCCTACGGTGACCTGACATGGGACAGGCGTTAGCCGTTTGGTGGTTTGTCGTTAGGATCCCGCTTCTTTCGGTTCGCGCGCGCCGCCGTTCTCCAGGCGATCCGCGCGCCGCCGTTCCCGGCGGCGGAGCGCCCGCACCAGGCCCTCCGCGATCTCCACCGCGCGCTCCGGATCGCTTAGCCCGGCCACATGGTACCTGGTGATGATACTGCCACGGCTCGCCGGTGACAATGGCCCGGCCCTGGTACGAAACTCCGGTACGTTACAATAGAGTACGCGCGCGAAC
>JADFKB010000172.1 GCA_022565155.1 Chloroflexota bacterium
AGGATAACGCCATGGAGCTTGAGGCTTCTGTTGTCATCAACAAGCCCCCGAGAGAGGTTTTCGCGTTGTGGAGCGAAGCCGAACGCTATCCTGAGTGGTTCGATATGTCACTCGAACGGCGAAAGATGACGGAAGGGCCCATGGCCACCGGCTCCAAGTACCACGCCGTAGACAAGATGCCACCCGGCCGTCGGGTCGAGAGCACGCTGGAGATTACGGCCTACGACCCTAACCGGCGTATTGCCGCCACGCTTTCGCCACCCATTAACGCGAGCTGGGAAGCAACTTTCGACGAGGTGAGTGAAGGCACCGGTATGACTTTCAAGATGGTGGCGCGCCTTTCAGGCTTGCAGCCGCTAGTCGCACCGCTATTCAAGGGATGGGCCAACCGGCAGCTGCAGAATGGGCTCAACCGATTCAAGACGGCTGCCGAGTCGCGTTAGCGCCCGTGGAGCAACCCACGAACAAGGTAAAGTTAGTCACTGCTCCCGATGGCCCCGGCCGGCGGTCGAACAACGGAATACTGCAGGCCAACGGGAACTTTCGGGCGGGCGTGAACAAGTCAAGGCTAGCCGGCCTGCCTGACCGCGCGAACGACATTCCGCAGCGTCATCCGTTGGCCGTACAGGAGCAGACCCGCCCGGAAAACCCTAGAGGACACGAAGAGCATCACGACGCCGGCGGCCAGCGTCACCCCGAGGCTGGCGAGCGTCTCGACTCCCGAGACGTCGGACGAACTAACGCGCTGCATCATGGTCGTCGGCGCCGTGAAGGGGATGAACGACAAGACCCGGGCAAGCGTTCCATCCGGGTCGCTGAGAATCGCGCTGCCCACCAACACGGGGATGCCGGCAAGCATCGCGAAGATGGTGGACGGGGGTCCAGCCTCCCTGACCGAAGTTACGGCGGCCCCAATGCCCGCGAAGGTGACTGCGAAGAGGAAGTAGCCGGCTAAGAAGAACGCTACTAGGACGGCGAGCGTCGACGGCTCGATGACCAGCTCACTCGCAGCTGGGATCGTGTCGAAGATGCGCGGCGCGAGGACGGCAACCGAGGTGGCCCACACCACCACCTGAATCAGTGCCGTCATACCGAGAGCAAAGACCTTTCCGGCCATGAGCGCCGACGGCGAGACCGAGGTCAGGAGCACTTCGATCATCCGGTTCTCCTTCTCCTCGGCGACGACCTGCAACAACGCACTGCTGCCCATGAAGATGGACATCAGCAATAGCATGGTGAGGGCGGTGGCAAGCAAGTATCTCGAGGCCTGTTCTCCGCCGTCGTCCGCGGACAGCGTCCCGTCTCCGGCGACATTGACGCGCGTGTAGCTCGTGGGCGTGAGCACGCGCGCCAGGAGCGGTGGGTCGAGACGGTCGGCGATCAGTGACACCGTAAGAAAGCGATCGAACGCGTCGCGGTTGAATCGCCCGGCGAAGATTCCTGATTTCGTGGAGAGCCACTCGACGTTGCCGGACTCGAGGAAATCCTCGGTGACGACAAACACGTGCTCGATCTCGAAGTCATCACTGATGAGCGCCGCGAGCCCGGCCTCTCGGTCTGGGAACCGGATGAGCTCGGGGAGCGCCGTCGACGAGGAATCGGTACGACCGAAGTCGGCCAGTTCTCCGGAGACGTCCACGTAGCCGATCGGCTTCGGCTCGTCATCGTCGTCTGCAAGCGACCGGATGATGGGCACGACGATCAGGCTGATCAAGAGTATCGCCGGTACGATGGCGGTGACCACCTGCCATACCCGGCCCCGTATGGCGCGCCGGAACTCTTCCGTGAAGACGATCCTGGCCTCAGCTATCGTGTCGCGCACGGCTCACCTCCTCGATGAACACTTCGTTGAGCGTGGGCAGCGCCACCTCGAACCTCTGGACCGAGATGCCGGCGTCGAGAAACGCTCGCAGGACCGTGTCCGCACTGGCATCGTCCCGCGATCTGTAGCTGTAATGCCCGTCGGGAGACTGGACCTGATCGACCCCCGGGACGTCACCTGGGTGGCGGTCGGCCACGACGGTGATCGTCCGGGATGCCCGTGCCTGCTTCATCTCGAGGATCGGCCCGTAGACCAGCATGCGGCCGTCCGAGATGAGGACCGCGCGCTCGCAGAGCTCCTCGACGTCCGACATGATGTGGGTGCTGAAGATGACGGCCGCGCCGCGCGCCTGCTCCTCCCGGACGATCTCTTTCATCAGCACGACGTTGAGGGGATCGAGCCCGCCGAACGGCTCGTCCAGGATGATCAGATCGGGCCGGTGCAGCAGAGCGCCCGCGAACTGGGCGAGCTGCGCCATGCCACGCGATAGGCCCTGGACCTTCGCGCCCAGATGCTCGCCGAGGCCCACCCGTGACATCATCTCGGACGCTCGCTCTTCTGCCGTCGAGGCGCTGAGGCCCTTGAGCCGCCCCATGTACCGCAGGACGTCCAGGACGCGCGCCCGCTGGAACAACCCTCGTTCTTCCGGTAGGTAGCCGACCCGGCGCAACGCACGACGGGATGGAGCGGAGCCGAAGATGCTCACCGTCCCGGAGTCGGCCTTGATTAGATCGAGCGCCATGCGCATGGTGGTGGTCTTGCCGGACCCGTTCGGCCCGAGGAACCCGAACACCTCGCCGCGCTCCAGCTCGAACGACACGTCGTTGACGACGCGGCGATCTCCGTACGTCTTCGTCAGCCCACGCACCTGCAGTGCTGGGGAGGGCCGCTCGCCGTCAGGCTGGTGGTTCGAAGCGCTACCGCCCCCCGGCGGAAACTCTGTTGATGGGTCCGTCATCGCTTTCCTCCCGTAGATTCGATCGCGTCGAGTACTCCGGATCTCGCGTGCCCGCATGACTGATGGCACAGGTAAGACAAGGCCCAACATGAGGCCGCCCACCTAGCGCGTCTGCTGTGCTCGGAACTCGACCTCCTCCCGGCCGGTGGAACCTGAGAACTAGTGTCGTCAATCGGCCGCCCTTCATCCACTTCGGGGCCTACATAGTCCCCAGGTAGGCACTGAGCTCATCCGGGCTCTCCGGGACGAACGCCCCATATGCGGCCGACATGTGCTCCTTGAATGCGTCAGGAGCGAGGAAGGGCACGATGAAGCGCCCACGGGGCAGTAGCCCTGCG
>JADFKB010000060.1:0-709 GCA_022565155.1 Chloroflexota bacterium
GCTGTAGACGTGGGGTGTCACCTGTTCCATAGCGAACTCCTCCTCGAACGCCCGCGATGGTAGCAGGCTCCACGAGCCTTGTCCACACCCACGTTCCCGCCATTCTGACCCCACCCACTGTCATTCCGACCGGCCCGCACCGTCCCCCCTCACAGCGAAGCCGGTTCGGCCCATGGCCGTCGTGCCCCCGGCGAAGCCGTCCGGCCTCTAGTAGCCCGTTGCGAAACTGACCGATGCTTGCCAAAAACGGCCCGCTGATCCGAGGCCAACAGTCCTGTTGTCTGGCACCAATCGGTGTTAGTGTGGTTTTACCATGAACAAGCTGACAGGCAGGCAGGTCGTCATTGCAGCCGTGATGCTTTGGGCGGGAGGCGCGATTGTGGCCGTGCTGCTCATCATCGGTTCGTGCGGTGGTAACGGTCCGGACGATGATGACGACCAAGCTGCTACGGAGAACTCATACCTGGAAGCTGCTCCGAAGGACGCACTGTTCCTGATCGAGATGACGAGCTTCGCGTTCGCACCTGATGTTATGGAAGTGGCTGCTGGCGATGTTGTGGAGATCGCGATCCAAAACGTCGAGCCACTTCTACATGATCTGACAATAGATGTGATCGATGCCGATGTCCACGTATCCTTCCTCGCCGGTACCGGCCAGCACGCGCACCAAGATCCGGAGACCGAGGCAGATGTTCACTTCGCCTTGACT
>JADFKB010000060.1:719-14325 GCA_022565155.1 Chloroflexota bacterium
TCCGGAATCGTACACCTAAAAATCAATGAGCCTGGAGAGTTTGTCTTCTACTGCTCCGTCCCGGGGCATCGTGAGAGCGGGATGGTTGGAACTCTCATAGTCCAGCCGTCGGACAGCTAAGCTACACACTTCCTGACGTTCCCGCTAGCCGCGTTCACCACCGCCGCCGCATTCATCGTCAGGACACTCAGGGCTACGTGTAGCCAGACCTTCGCCATGCCCCGCGTCCTGATCGCGTTGAGCTTGCGGTAGCCCTTCAACCTGCCGAACACCCGCTCCACCGACACCCGCTTGTTGTAGAGCGTCTTCCACTCTTTGGAGCCGTAGGGGAACGGGCTGTACTGCTCGAAGTACGGGGCGGCTGTTGCCTGATTCAGCGGGCTATCAACGAACATCGGCAGCAGCGGGCACTTGCCGAAACGTGTGCAGAGCGGATCGTAAGGGAGCCGTTCGCAGCGGTAGTGAGTACCGGTCGGGGTGATCACAGGCATGGCCTCGCATGGCCGGGCGTCCCTCGCCTTCTTTGCTCGCGTCTTCTGCACGTCGATGACGGGAATGGCCTGCATGTCCTCACCGACGAACTGGAAGCACGCCTTCGCGTCGTAGCCCTTGTCGGCGAGGACGTGGGCTGGCTGGAACCAATCGTATTGTCGCTGAGCTTCCTTCAGCACCGGAGCGAGATGCTTGCCGTCGTAGACGTTGGCGCGGGTAACGGTAAACGAGATTGGTAGCTCGGAAATTGCGTCGGCGGCAAGATGTACTTTGTATGCATACCAGTAGAACCGCCGGCTAGACTTGTGCTTCGCGCCGGTGCCAGCGTCGGGATCGGTCTCTTGGTGGAGGCCGTTGGCCCATGCCCGTACATCGGTTGCATCGACCGCGACAGTCGCGCCGAAGTCGGGCAGAGCATCCTTCAGCGTCTCTACGCACTGGCTCAGAATCTTCGCCACAAGATCGTTGAAGGTGATGAGTTTCTTTCGGAACCGGCAGTAGGCAAACTTGCTGGGCACATCCTTCGGACGCTGGATGCCGCAGGCAGAGGCCATTAGAGGGTTCGAGCGCAGGGCGCGTACTAGGTCGGTGTCGTGGATGATGCCGAGGTAGAAGGACGCGACTAACGTGCGCCACATCACACGGATGGGATAGCCAGGCCGTCCCGTCCAGCGCGTGGCTTGTAGGGCTGCTACGAGATCGCCATCGTCCAGGGCCTGAAAGAGCCGCTGTAGTTCGTCGAATGGGCCACGGCGTTCGCGCGCCGTGGTATACTGTTGCTGGGTCACGGGAAGCTAACCCCTTCCTGTGTCTTAGGCGCTCAGGGCGTTCGCGCGCTCTGAGTGCCGCTAGCCGATAGTGGTGGGCCAGGGGAGATTCGAACTCCCTGCACGGGGACACGACTCCCCGCTGCGATCCGGACGCCTGGCCCGCGCTATGGTACGAGAGAGCGGTGGCCTGCTAGTGCACTGCCGCTCTCTCCGTTTATTCCGTAGCCTCACCCCCCTCATCCTCAGCTTCAACGAGTCGGTACGTATTCGGAGCGGTGCGAGCGAAGACGCCCTTGTCCCTGCCACGAACGAGGGCAGTTACAATATTCGCCTTCGGGTCCTTACGAGAGAACTTCATTCCCCTGCTCTCCAGCGTCTTTTGGATTTCGTCGGCATGCATTGGGCGCTCCGCTTCGCCAAGCAAGCGCTGAACGGCCTTCGGAACGCTGAGCTGTGCCCACTCAGCTGAAGGTACGACCACGAGCTGCTTCTCCTGGTAGGCGGTGCCAAGTTCGGCCCTGAGAAGGGCGTCAACATGCTGTAGGAGTTCCTCTAGCTCGCCAATCTCTTTCCTCACACGCACGTTCTGTTTGTACAGCCCGTCTAGCTGGGTTTGATATTCCTTTTCGCGCTGCTTCAGGCTCTTGACTAGATCACTCATGAATTGCCTCCTGCTATATCCTACTGGATCATTCATGACATGTCAAGCATTCATAGCGCTGTAGTGTAGTATGGTATGGTATGGTAGGGCCAGGTGGCGTCTACTGAGGAGGCGCTATAGGTTAGTTTCGCAACGGCCTCTAGTACCGCAAGGCCACCAGCGCTGCCACCGCCGACTTCTCGCTCTCGGCTCCGGCTGTTAGCCTACACGCGTCATGGTTACCTGCCACCCGCGCTCCGGCCTCCCGCCCGCGAACGCATCCCGCCCTCCCCGACGACGTTCAATCAACCAGAAGCAACGTTTCCAGACTCCACCGACGCTCAATTTTCAAATACAATCATCAATGTCCATGTCCAAACCCATACTCCGTCTGCCCCCTCCGAGCGACCTCTCCCCGCTGCGCCGGTCGCTCCTCGCCTGGCACCGGCGGCACGGCCTGCGCGCACCGTGGCGCTCCTCCGGCGACCCCTACCTGGTGATGGTCGCCGCCGTCATGGCGCAGCAGACGCAGATCTCGCGCGTGTTGCAGAAGTTCGGCGAGTTCATCGCCGCCTTCCCGACCGTCGAGGCGCTGGCGAAAGCATCGACGGCCCGCGTGCTGCGGATGTGGGAGGGGATGGGCTACAACCTGCGCGGCCTGCGCCTGCATCGCGCCGCGAAGCGCATCGTCCGGCAAGGTGGCTTCCCCCGCCGCGCCGCCGAGCTAGTCGAGATCGAAGGCATCGGCCCGTTCACGGCGGCGATCATCACGTCGTTCGCGTTCGGCGAGCCCGTCGCCGCGATCGACGTCAACGTCCGGCGTGTGCTCATACGGCTGCTCACCGGCGAGAGCGAAGCGCGCCTGTCGGACAGGGCGCTCCAGCCCGCCGCCGATGCCTTGATCTCCCGCCGCGCGCCCGGACGCTGGAACCAGGCGATGATGGACCTGGGCGCGCGTGTCTGCAAGCCGCGCGCTCCGCAATGCAACGTCTGTCCGTTGGCGACCTGGTGCCGGGCCCGGCCGCTCTTCGAATCAAGGAACGCACCACGCCGCGTCGCGGAGGCGAAAGCGTCGTATCGCGCCCAGGCGCCGTTCCGCGGATCGCGGCGGTACTATCGCGGCCGCATCGTCCAGGCGCTGCGAGAGCTACCTCGCCGCGTCACCATCACGCCGGCCGATCTGTTAGCGAGGCTCGCCGGCGGCGGGCTGAACGAAGCTGAGCTTCGCGACCTGATCGAAGCGCTACGCCGCGACGGCCTGCTCCGCATCAACGCGAAGGGGCGGTTACGATTGCCGTAGACGGCCCGCCGCACGCTCTGGTATCCTCTTCCACAGTCTTACGGGAGGTAACGACATGGATGTATTCGAAGAAGGCGCGCTGCGACTGGTCAAGATGGGGCCGCTGGGCCCGCTAGCCAACAACAGCTACCTAATCCAGGATCGCGAGTCCGGCGATACGCTGATCATCGATGCGCCGGCAGACGGCGAGCGCATCCTAGAGCCGGAAGCGCTCGCCGGAGGCCGCGTCCTCCGCATCGCGGTCACGCATCGCCACCCCGACCACTGGGCGAGCATCGATACGCTGAAAGCGGCGACCAGCGCACCCGTCGCTTGCCATGAGGCCGACCGCGAGCCGTATGCAACCAAGGTGGACGCTACGATCGCGGACGGTGAGTTGTTCAAAGTCGGGAACCTCGTCGTGCAAGCGATCCACACACCGGGCCATACACCGGGCAGCATCTGCTTCCTGGCCGGCAGCCACCTGATCAGCGGCGACACGCTCTTCCCCGGCGGCCCGGGGCGAACGAATCGGCCTGAAGACCTGCAAGAGGAGATTAGATCGATCACGTCCCGGCTGTTCGAGCTGCCGGACGAGACGACGGTCCACCCCGGCCACGGCGACGACGGCAACATCGGCGAATCGAAGCGCGAATACGCCGGGTTCGCCGCGCGCGAGCGCCCAGCCGGCCTCTCCGGCGATGTGACGTGGGCAGACTCGTAGGACGATGAATCGAGTCTAATCGGCGGCGTTGTGGTTTGCCCGTAGCACCAAGTCTGCTACCATAGTGACATAAATACTTGTCAGCGCCCGCTACGATCACGTCAATAATGCCCATCCACCAATCTTCGTGCCGGCCGTCGAGAAGAACAGACTAGACGAAAGGCACAGGATTGACCCAACTAGACACATTCGCGTTCCGGCCCTCTTCGCTGCAGGCGCTGGACGCCATGAATATCGAAACCGCTACCCCGATCCAATCCGAGGCGATCCCGCCACTACTGGCAGGCCGTGACGTCATCGGCCAAGCGTATACAGGCTCCGGCAAAACGCTCGCGTTTGCCCTGCCGCTCGTAGAGCAGATCGACTCCGACGAAAAGCAGCTGCAGGCGCTCGTGATGTGCCCGACGCGCGAGCTCGCCCAGCAGGTCGGCGGCGTGCTCGATCAGCTCACGCGCGGCGCCGGCATCCGAACCGCCGTCGTCTTCGGCGGCCGCGCGATCGGACCGCAGCAGGACGAGATCCGCGCGGGCGCGCAGGTCGTCGTCGGCACGCCGGGACGGATCCTAGACCACCTCAACCGGCGTTCGATGCAGCTCGATAAGATCAGGTTCCTCGTGCTGGACGAAGCCGACCAGATGCTCGACCGCGGGTTCGCGCCGGACGTTGAGCGTATCCTCTCCCGCACGTCAAAGAGCCGCCAAACGGCGCTCTTCTCAGCGACGACGCCCGAATGGGTACACAGGGTTTCAGCAAAGTATTTGAAGAATCCAGTGGTGATCAAGAGCGAGCCGGAGATGGGCGACGAACCGGACATCGACCACGTGGTCTACGAGATCTGGGGCGGCGACAAGTTCGCCGTCCTCTGCCGCCTCCTAGACGAGCCGACGTCGGGGTCAACGCTGGTCTTCGGCCGCACGAAGTACGGCGTGCGCAACCTCGCCGCGAAGCTCCACCGCCAGGGCTACAAGGTTGGAGAGCTGCAAGGCAACCTGAACCAGCAGCAACGGGACCGCGTGCTCAATACGTTCCGAGACGGCAAGACGCCGATCCTCGTGGCGACGAACGTCGCGGCGCGCGGCCTGGACATACTTCACATCGAACGGGTGATCAACTACGAGCTGCCGGAGACGCACGAGCTGTTTACGCATCGCGTCGGACGCACCGGCCGCATGGGCCGCTCCGGCCGCGCCATCACGCTGTTGGCTGCCGCCGACCTGCCGAAGTGGCATGAGATCGAGCGCGGCCTGGGCAGGAAGCTGCCGCGCATCACCCCGGACGGTGAGGCGATCAAGCCCTCAACTGCACCAACGCGCCGGACCCGCGGTGCCCGCGGCGGCCGCCGCTCGTACGGCCTGGGCCGCGCCCGCGCCGGACGCTAGCCAGCCCGGCACGGGCATATCCACGCACCCATTTTGAACGGACACTATTTACAGCAGATACACGCTCTGCTAGACTGCGTTCGTACCAACACCCCTTATTGCATGGAGGTAACTGAATGAACGCACTACTTCGCTCCTCGCTCCGGCTCATCGATCGGCTCAGCCCGCCCGAACCCGTCAGCGCCCACTGCGACATCCCCTGCGGCATCTACGACCCGCACCTGGCGCAGATCGCGGCCCAGACCGTCGTCCGCATGCACCAGCTCATCGGCGACCTGGAACGGCCGGGGCCAGACGCCAGCAAGGCGGAGTTCGACAAGTACGCCAACTCCCTCTCACGCTACATCGCCGTCAAGGAAGAGCACGCGGAGCTCTGCAAGCAGGAGGTGCGCATCATCTGGGCCGACTACTTCAAGCCGGAGCACCTGAGCGACCACCCGGAACTGCACACCAACGTCTGGAACATCCTGAAGCTGGGCTCCAAGGTGCGCCAGAACGTCGACATGCAGGCGGCGGAAGAGTTGCTGGCGGCGGTGCAGACGTTCGCGGAGGCGTTCTGGGCTTCGAAAGGCGCATCGACGACGCGCGGGCCATCGCGCCAGGCCGTCGGCGGTGAGTCCGTCTACCCGGCATAGGTCTCGACTAGCACCGTCCCGCCATGTTGCGTAGGATTCGCGCGCTTTTGCCCTTCGATCGGTTCGAGGTTGAGGGGGAGAGCATGACGCCGACGCTCTCAGCGGGCGAGCGCGTGTTCGTGAACAAGGCGGCCTACTGGTTCTCCCGCCCGCAATGCGGCGACATCGTCGTCGTCCGCGACCCGCGCGACACGGATCGATTGCTGCTGAAGCGCATCGATAGGCCCGCCGACGGTGGCTGGCTGGTGCTGGGCGACAATCCGGACGCGAGCACAGACAGCAGAACGTTCGGGCCGGTGACGCGAAAGCTGATCGTGGGTAAGGTCTGGTTCGGCTACTGACGCGAGCCAGCGGCGTGTTACGCTCCGGCCCTCGCCGCCATCTTCTGAGCCAAATCGGCGGCATCAGGTTGCGCGGCCCGATTCTCACCTGCGCCGTCGCCAGAGCAGGCAAAGGCGAACATGGAGATGAACAACAGGACAAACGTCAGCCGGCGGATCATGTCACCTCCATCCAACCTATACAGTCGGCAGTGTGGAGGAAGTCGGCGTGTTGGGGAAAAGGTTAGCCAGCCGTGGTGCCAGCGGCGTCCTCTGCCGGTGTAAACGGCGGGAAGAGCGACTCCAGCTCCAGCCGGATTGGATCGCCTTCCGGCAGGTAGGAGCTGAAGTCGCCGTCGGGCAGCGGACGCACGCGATTGCCGGACATGCCGGCTTCGCGGATGCGATCCTGGAGCAGCATCAGCCCTTCCAGTAACGACTCCGGTCGCGGCGGACAGCCAGGCACGTACACGTCTACGGGCGCGATGAGGTTCACGCCGGGCAGGGTGCTGTAGCCAAAGGCGAAAGGGCCACCCATGGTAGCGCAGCCGCCGAACGCGATCACCCAGCGCGGCTCGGCCATCTGCAGGTAGACGCGGCGAACGGCAGGCGCCATCTTCCAGGTGACAGTGCCGGCGACGATCATCAGGTCCGCCTGGCGCGGTGAGGCGCGAAAGACCTCCGCGCCGAAACGGGCGATATCGTAGCGCGACGTGGCGGTCGCGATCATCTCGATCGCGCAACAGGCGAGGCCGAACATCACGGGCCAGAGGGAAGAGCTGCGCGCCCAGTTGAGCACGTCTGCGACCGAGCCGAGGAGCAGGTTGCCTTTCAGCTCCTCCTCAATGTCGGTGTCGGCCAGAGGGATCGTCTCTTGCGTCATGTCTGATTCTCCGTATGGTCGCAGTTCATTCTACGAACCGGCGACCTTCCAGCGCAACCCCTGGGACGTTCGCTTATCGCAAAGTTCCCTGGTTGATGTTTTATAGGCATTTGACATCTCTGCTACACCGTCACAACACCCTACTTCCATAATAGAGTTGACCTCTTACCGATTGTATGGCAACCGAATGGAACGTAGCTGGGGGAGCGGTAGTTACAATGAGCGATGATCACTCCCCTTCCTACCACACAATACCACAGGGGCTCAGGAGCACGGACGCCTTGAAGCCGTAACGTTACGTCGCGCAGAGCTGTGACGTTGGATGTATGGAAGGCGCAGGTGACTCACAACGATTGCAGCCCCGACGTCATCGGTTCCCGCTTGCGTAGGCGAAGCGGATGAACCGAAATCGTCCGCAGCGGACGAGTAGCCCTACCCTACGTCACGTCAGACGGCTGCTCTCGCTCGGCGCAGTCGCCGTCATCAGCGCCGCCGCCGCGCTGCTCTTACCGCTCATACCCACGGAAGACGCCCAGGCGCAGGAGCCAACGCCGACTGCAATACCGAGCACAGTCGTGCGGGTCAATCCAACGTCACAGACGGTTGCGGCAGGTACCGACGTCTACGTCGATATCTTCGTCGACAACGTCGCTAGCCTAGCGGCGTACGAGTTCGAGCTGGCGTTCCAGCCAAACATCGTCAGCTTCGTCTCCGTCACCAACGGGCCGTTCTTGGGCAGCACCGGCCGCAGCGTTAGCTGCCTGCCGCCGCTGCTCGGAGAGGGCACCGTGCGCTACGGCTGCCTCACGTTCGCGCCGCCGCCGCCGGACGGGCCGAGTGGCAGCGGCCTGCTCGCCACCGTCCGGCTAAGCACATCCTGCTCCGGCAGCAGCGTGCTGGACCTGAACCTCGCCAACTTAAGCGACGCCCTCGGCTCCTCGATCCCGTCCAACCTGCAGAACGGCAGCGTCACGATCACTGGCGGCGGCGTCTGTCCGACGCCCACCGCGACGCCCACGCCCGGCCCGGCGACGGCAACGCCGACTCCGACACCGACGGCGACAAACACCCCGACCGGCCCGACGCCGACGCCGGTGCCACAGCTCTGCGCACCCTCAGCGGGCGCCTCGTTCTGCATCCTGCCAGTCTCGCAGACAACGTTCTCCGGAGCGGAAGTCTCCGTCCAGATCGGCGTGGACAACGTGACGAACCTCGGCGCGTTCCAGTTCGATCTCGTCTTCGATGAGTTGTTGCTGACAGGGGTGAGCGCCGTACACGCTACGTTCCTGGGCAGCACTGGCCGCACAGTCGTCTGCCTGCCCACATTCGATCCCGGGCGCGTCCAGCTCGTCTGCAACACTCTGGGCAGCGATCCGCCGGGGCCGGACGGCTCCGGCATCCTCGCCGACGTGACGCTACGCGCACTCGACACAGTCACGGGTGTTACTCCTCTATCGCTGGAGAACACGCTGCTCGTTGATATTACGGCGACGTCGATCCCAGTTACTTCTAACGACGGCGCGTCGCTCACTATCGTTCCGCCGCCGACGCCGACAGTGACGCCAACGCCAACGCCGACAGCTACCGTGCCGACGCCCACGCCGCCTGCTACGCCCACGCCCGGTCCGAGCACGGTTGTTCGCGTCTCGCCGAACACGCAAGGAGTCTTGGCGGGCAGCGACATCGCGATTGACATCGCTATCGATGCCGTCGTCGATATGGGCGCGTTCGAGTTCACGCTGGACTACGACCCGACGCTGCTGAGCTTCATCAGCGCCGTCAACGGCCCGTTCTTAGGCAGCACCGGCGGCAGTGTCGTCTGCGTCGGCCCCACTATCGACGAAGTCGCAGGCGCGGCGACGTTCGGCTGTGTGATGACCGGCGCGTCGGGGGTAACTGGCAGCGGCACGCTGGCGACGGTCACACTCGGCACGTCGTGCGACGGCAGCGACACGCTTTCGCTGACCGACGTCACGATCGCGGACAGCGTGGGCGCGGCGATACCGGCCGCCACTCACGACGGCAGCGTCGGCGTGACCGGCGGCCCCGGCTGCCCAACGCCACTACCAAGCCCGACTGCTACGGCCACCGCGACGCCGACGCCGCCCGCGCCGACGACGAGCACGCTCGTCCGCATCGACCCCAGCGGGCAGGGCGTGACGGAGGGCGCCAACGCCGTCGTCGATATCGTCATCGACAACGTCACCGACCTCGGAGCCTACGCGTTCACCGTCGCGTTCGACCCGACGCTGCTCAGCTTCGCCGGCCTCGCCAACGGCCCGTTCCTGACCAGCACCGGCGGCAGCGCCGCCTGCGTCGGCCCGACTGTCGACGCTGCGCTGGGAACAGCCACGTTCGGCTGCGTCATGACCGGCGCTGCCGGGCCTACCGGTAGCGGAGTGCTGGCCACGTTGACGCTGGCCACGTTCTGCGGCGGCAGCGGGCCGCTCACGCTGACACAGCTCGGCGTAGCGGATACCTCAGCGGTGTTGATACCCGCCGCAACGCAGAACGGCAGCGTGACGGTGATCGGCAGCACAACCTGCCCGACGCCGATCCCGACGGCTACCGCTACCGCCACAGCAACATCGACGCCGGCCGCGCCGACGCCAGCAGCGACCGTCCGCGTCAACCCAGCGTCGCAGGGCGTGTCGATCGGCACGGACGTGGTGGTGGACATCCACGCCGACAACGTCACCAACCTGGGTGCGTTCGAGTTCACTCTCGCCTACGACCCAACGCTACTCAGCTTCGCGAACGTGACGCCCGGGCCGCTCTTGGCCAGCACTGGAGGCAGCGTCACCTGCGTCGGCCCGATCGTGTCCCCGGCGCTGGCGACGGTGCGCTACGGTTGCATCATGTTCGGCGCGGCGGGCGTGACGGGCAGCGGCGTCCTGGCCACGGTATCGCTATCGACGTCGTGCAGCGGCGTCAGCGCCCTCACCCTGACAAACGCAGAGATCGCCGATACGCTGGGCGCGGCGATTCCTAAATCTGTGCAGGACGGCACGGCCACCGTGCTGGGTACGACCGTATGCCCGACACTTACACCGACCGCAACGCCGACGCCGAGCGGGCCAACAGCAACACCCACCGTTACGCCGACGCCCATCGCCTGCAGCGCGGCCGTCGTCTTCATCCTCTGCCCGCAGCCGGAGAGCCTAACCATGGACCGGGGCAGCGAGACGATCCTTGAGGTCGCTGTAGCAAACGCGCCGGAGCTGGGCGCCTTCCAGTTCACGCTTCGGTTCGATCCGCTCGTCATCTCCGCGCCCAATGTATCACCCGGCCCGTTCCTCGGCAGTACGGGACGCATCGTCACCTGCCTGGTGCCTGAATCTAGCCCTGGACTCTTGCAGTACACCTGCGTATCGCTGGGGCCGGAGCCGGCAGGGCCGACAGGCTCCGGCGTGATCGCGTTCATCACCATGCGGGGAGAGGCTGTCGGCATCAGTTCGCTCACGTTCGAGGACGTCATCCTCACCGATATCACCGGACTCGCCTACCCGACGCCTGCGCTCGGTGTCGGCGAGATCACGGTCGTCGAGCCGGCGACGGCGACGGTTACGCTCACGCCGACGGTTACGCTCACGCCGACGCCATGCCCGCTAGGCATCTGCCCGACGCCAACGATCACACCGACGCCGACGATCACCCCAACTGTCACCGACACGCCGATCCCGCCGCCGACAGCGTCGGCGACACCTACGCCGACGCCGACGACGCCCGTTGGGCCGATCACTCTGCGCGTAGAGCCGCTCAGTCAAACTGTACCCGCCGGCAGCATCGTCACCGTAGATGTGGTCGTAGAGAACGTAACCGACCTCGGGGGATTCCAGTTCACGCTCAGCTACAGCCCGTCTGTGCTCTTGTACCAATCGCTCGTCGTTGGCCCCTTTCTCGGCAGTACGGGACGCACCGTCGTCTGCTTGCCGCCCATCCTAGGCGTGAGCGACGTCGAGTTCGCCTGCAACACCATCGGCTCCACGCCGCCGGGCGCCAGCGGCTCGGGCGTGATCGCTACTGCCACGTTCTTCGCCCTCGCCGAAGGGCTGTCGCCGCAGCACCTCTCAGACCAGATCATCTTCGACATCACAGGCGCTTTGCAGCTACCGATCGTGACGGAGGACGGCGTCGTCATCGTCGTCCCGCCGCCGACGGCGACACCAACGCCCATCGCTACGCCCACGGTGACCGCGACCGCCACGAACACGCCAACAGCGACACCAACGGCTACCGCCACCCCGACGGCGACGCCGACGTCAACAGCAACGTTCACCGCGACCGCCACCGCGACGCCGACCGCGACACCTACGCCCGTTCCGCACGTCTTCGTCGCGCCGACCAGCCAAACGACGTCAGCCGCCACCGTCTCGGTCGACATCGATATCGCCGACGTCGTCGACCTCGCCAGCTACGACTACACGCTCACCTGGGACGCTGCCGTGCTCAGCTTCGTCAGCGCCACCAACGGCCCGTTCCTCGGCTCCACCGGCCGCACCGTCACCTGCCCCGCGCCCACCACCGGCTCCAACACCGTGACGTTCGGCTGCTCCACCACCGGCGCCGAACCCGGCCCGGCCGGCACCGGCGTCCTGACCACGATCCAGTTCAGCACCGTCGCCGATGGCACCTCAGTAGTCGCCCTCTCCGGCGTTGCTCTTACCGACACCTCCGGCGCCTCAATCTCCTTCACCGCCAGCGTCGGCTCGATCACGTTCGTCTCGCCAACCGCGACGCCTATCGCTACGCCCTCGGTGACGCCGACAGTAACACCGACCGCGACGCCGGGCTCCGCCAGCCTGGCCACGAGTTCGCGCGTGACCACCCTGCAGACGATGGCGATTACAGTCTACAGGTCGGTCACGAATCCGGGCATCGCGGCTCCGGCCGTCGCGCAAGCGGCAGAGGACAAGATCAGTGTCACAAAAGACCCGGAGAGATCGAACATGTTCCTAGGCAACGGCTCGCTTGTGCTGTACGAACGGGCGCTGAACGTTCCGGAGGGCGGCGGTCTCGGCGGGTTCGAGCTGCACGTGACGTACGACCACAATGTCGTTTCACTCGAAATCGACGCGTCGCCGTTCCTCCAGGAGCTGGAGAGCACCGAGCGAGAGGCGACGTGCCTGGAGGACAGGACGGAAGGCGAGATCCGGGTCGGCTGCGTGACGACCGGCGACGGCCCAGGGCCAAGCGGCACGGTTGAACTCGCCAAGATCACATTGATACCGTTGGAGGGCATCCCGCTCCGGCCTGCGGCTAACAACGCGATCGAGGTAATTCTGGACGACGTCGCAGCGAACACGCAACTCACCGACCCGCTGGGGAACGGCATTCCGATCGCTTTCGTCGGCGACGCCAGGGTCTTCGTCCGCGTACTGGAGTCCGACATGAACGTCGACTGCGCCGTCAACGTCATCGACCAGCAGATGGTGGCCGGACGCTTCGGCGTCGCCATTGGCTCCCTCCTCTACCAGGAGTGGTTCGACATCGAGCCGGTTGAAGGGCCGGACGGCGACATTGACATCAACGACCTGCAGGCGGTCTACGGGCGCACAGGCAGCACCTGCGCACAACCGCATCCCTCCCAGGACCCGCCGCCACCCAATGCGACCGAAACGCCGCAGCCGAGCGCCACGCCCACCGCTACCGCCACCCCAGAGCCGACCGTTGAGATACCGACGAGCACACCGACCGTCTCACCGTCGCCAGAGCCGACCGCGACCGAATCCCCTCCCGCAGCAACGGCGACGGCGACGGCGACCGCCACGCCGGGAGGCGCCGGCGCCGGCTCGCCCACGCCGACGGCGACCGCCACACCGACACCTACAGCCACGGATACCCCGGCGCCGGTAACACCGCCAGAACCCTCCGCGACGCCGGACGGCTCTGTTACGCCTGCGCCCACATCTGAAGTTTCGCCGACAGCGACAAATACATGGACGCCTGAGGCGACGTGGACGCAGGTGTCAACATGGACACCAGTGGCGACGTGGACGCCTGAGGTGGTGGCGGTCACAACACGCACCCCAGCACCGACGGCGCCAGCAACGGCAACGGTGGTTCCGCTCCCGACCTTCGGAACGCCAGCGGCGACCTCGACATCGACACCAGCGCCCGCAAACACCGCTACACCAACTCCAGCAGCGCCTCCGCCAACCGCGGGGGCGGCCACTACCGCCGAGCCGTCTGCGCCGACCTCGACACCTACGCTGGTTCAAGATATTGAGCCTATCGTAAAGACACCGGTGGACGGCTTGCCCGATACGGGAGTCCTTGACGAGTCATCGAACGGCTGGCTTTCGCCCTTGTTAGCGATCGTTAGCCTATCGGGCGGGGTGGCGCTGCTCGCCTGGTCGCAACTGCTTAGGTGGCGCAGACGGGGCGACGCGGCACCGGTGGCGTTCCAGCCCCAGTTCAGGCCAGCGACGACTCGCCGTCAGAAGCAGCCGCATGGCCCGCGATAGGCCCGGCCCATCTCAAA
>JADFKB010000173.1 GCA_022565155.1 Chloroflexota bacterium
GGCGGAGGCATCATCATCGATGGTCGCATCTACCACGGTGCGTCCGGCGCGGCGGGCGAGATCGGCCATATCATCGTCGACCCGGACGGTCCGGACTGCAATTGCGGCAGCCGTGGCTGCGTCGAGGCGTTCGCCTCCGGCGTCGCGATCGCGCGCGACGCCGCGGCGGCCGTGGCCGCCGGACGCAGCTCGCTGCTAGCCGAGCTGGCGGAGGGCCGCGAGCCGGACGCTGAATTGGTGTTGATGGCCGCTCAGCAGGGCGATGAAACGGCGCGCGCGATCCTCGAGCGTGCTGGGCGGTACTTGGGGCTGGGGCTCGTCGGCGTGCTCAACTCGTTCAGTCCGCAGCTGCTGATCCTCGGCGGCGGGCTGGTGAACCTGGGCGACCTCTATCTGGAGCCTGCGATGCAGGCGATACGCGAAGGCACGCTCGAGCAGGTGCTGGAGGATGTGTCTATTACGAAGGCGGAGCTGGGCGGGCGCGCCGGCGCGCTGGGGGCCGTCGCCCTGGTTGTCGGTCAGCCAACGTCGTAGTCTACGGAACGTCTCCACAGCGGCCGCAATTGGAGCCGGTGCGAACTGGCGCGGACGAATCACCGGAGGTTCGCCTCGCGCCTAGCCTGGCTAGCCCGCGACGGCTGTGCGCTCTTCAGCCAAGATCGGCTCTAGCACCTCGATGTAACGAGCGAGGCGCTGCGCCAGCTCCGGCACCAGTGTTTCCGTCAAGTCGCCGTCCAGCGTCAACGTCTCGTGCAGGCGCGTCCAGCTCTGTGTCCACTCCTCCAACTCTACGTTGGGGCCCAACTGCGCCTGGATCTCCAGCGCCCGTGGCGCCAGCGCCTCTGCCCAGCGGTAGCTCTCCTCGCGTTCGCACTCGAAGTGGAGCCCGATCTCGATTCGGCGCGCCTTTTTCTGGACCCAGAGCTCGTAGTGGACGTTCGGCCGGTCGAAGTAGATCTGAAGCAGGCTCCAGCGTACGCGCCACTGGTGCTCTCGCAGCGGCTCCGGCAGGCGCTCCGGCACGGAATCGTAGACGAGCGTGAGGAAGTCGCGGATGCGCACGGTACGCTGATCTTGCCAGACCGCCGCGGAGAGTACAAGCGCGGCGTTACGGTTCCGGCAGCGAGGCCGATGCGCTACGCTGGGCCATCATGCCCCTCCGGTGCCCGCTGTGACAGCTAAGAGCCCCGTGCCCAAGACGGGCCGCGCGCTCATCGATTGGCTGGACGAGCAGGCCGCGGCCTTCTCCGGCGCCACGACGCGGGAGTACTATCTGAACTACGCCGGGCTGAAAGACGATCTCTCCTTGGCGCCGATCTACAGACGCCACCGCGCGCTCTTTACAAGAGAGACCGTCGATCGCATCGTCACCACGCGATCGAAAGACGAGCGTGTGCCCAACCTGCGTGAGTTCGTCGTCGATGGCTACTTGGAACAGGCCGCCAAGCGGCTCACGGAAGAGATCGCCGGGCGGGAGACGGCGGATACCGTCGAGTGGGACGGCGAAGACCTGCCCTACCGCTCCGTCCAGCAGGAGCTGGCGAACGAACCGGACGCCGCCCGCCGGCGCGACCTGGATCAGCGCCGCCTGGAAGTGACAGCCGCCCAGAACGGGCTGCGCGAGCGGCGCTGGGAGCTGCTCTACGGCCAGACGCGCGGCCTCGGCTTTGATAGCTACGTTGATCTCTGCGACAAGCTGGGGGCGCTGGAGCTGCAGCCGCTGCGCGAGATAACGGAGCGCTTTCTCTGGGAGACGGAGCTTACGTATCGCGCCCGGCTGGAGCGGGAGCTGCGCGGCATCGGCGTCGATCCCGCGCTCGCCGAACGCGCCGATCTGCTACGCCTCTTTCGCGCGTCTCAGTTCGACGACTCGTTCCCCGAAGACCGCATGGTGCCTGCACTCTACGCGACGCTGCGCGGCCTCGGCGTCGATGTCGATCAGCAGCCCAACGTCATCCTCGACACGGAGGACCGGCCACGCAAGTCTCCCCGCGCCTTCTGCGCGCCAACCCGGATCCCGGACGAGATCTACCTGGTAATCAGTCCCCACGGCGGCCACGATGACTATCGCGCGCTCTTCCACGAAGCCGGCCACGCCCAGCACTTCGCTCATATCTCCGGCAACCAACCCTTCGCGTTCCGTGGCCTCGGTGACAATTCGGTGACAGAGGGCTTCGCCTTCGTGCTGGAGCACCTGCTCTACAGCCGGGCCTGGCTGCGGCGCTATCTGGGCATAAAGAAGAGCGCGGCGTACCTATCGTTCGTCCGCTTTCACAAGCTCTACTTCCTCCGCCGCTATGCGGCCAAGCTGCTCTACGAGCTAGAGCTGCACAGCGACGGTGAGCCCCGTGCCCACGCCAAGCGCTACGCCGATCTGCTCACGTCGCACGTCGGAGTGCGCTACAGCGCGGCCGACTATCTGTCCGACCTGGACGATGGCTTCTACTGCGCGCGCTACCTGCGTGCCTGGATCTTCGAGGCGCAGCTACGCGCCGTCTTCCGCCGCCGCTGGGGCGAGCAGTGGTTCAGGAACCGCGACGCCGGCGCTACGCTCCGTGACCTCTGGAGCATGGGCCAGCGCTACTCCGCAGTCGAGCTGCTGCGCCGGCTCGATGAGCCCGGCCTCGACATCGGCCCGCTCGCCGAAGAGCTGACGGCCGGAAGTTAGCGGCTCGAAGCCCGAACTGCCACTCCCGACCCTCCACCCTCGACCCTGGTGGTGGGAAGTGGTGGCGGGCTTACGTGCAGTCGTGGCCGTGTTGCAGGATGACGCCCAAGATGTCGTTCAACAGGTCGATGCTGCCGTCCGGCGCGGTCATGTTCCAGGGGTTAGGCCCTGTAGACGGCCCGCGGTCGAATGCAACGTCGTACGGCGGAGCTCCGGCCGGCGAGTAGTGGCTGATGACGCCCAAAATGTCAAATAAGAGGTCGATGACGCCGTCCGGCGTTGGTCCCGACAGGCCCGCGACGTCGTAGAAGTCCCACGGGTTCAGGTAGTCACGGCCCCCGCCGATAGCAGCCTGGGACTTAGGTAGGTTCTCGCGCACGTCGGGGCAGCCGTCGCCGTCGGTGT
>JADFKB010000061.1 GCA_022565155.1 Chloroflexota bacterium
GAGGAGCTGGACGCGCACCTGGAGCGCATCGAAGACGCGCAGCGGCGCGACCATCGGCGCCTCGGCCGCGAGCTGGAGCTCTTCACCAGCCACGAATCGATCGGCGCCGGCCTGCCGCTCTGGCTGCCGAAAGGCGCGACGGTGCGCCGCCTGCTAGAGGAGTTCATCACAGATCTCGAACGGCAGGCCGGCTACTCCCACGTCTACACCCCACACATCGCCAAACGGGAGCTCTTCGAACGCTCCGGCCACTGGGAGCACTTCAAGGACGATATGTTCCCACCTATGGAGCTAGAACACGAGCAAATGGTGCTCCGGCCCATGAACTGTCCTCACCACATCCTCATCTACAGCCACAGCCTGCACAGCTATCGCGATCTGCCAGTGCGCCTGGCGGAGCTCGGCACGATGTATCGCTACGAGCGCTCCGGCGTCGTCGGCGGGCTCAGCCGCGTGCGGGCGATGACGCTGAACGACGCCCACATCTTCTGCGCGCCGGAGCAGGTAAAAGCGGAGTTCTCCGGCGTGATGCGGCTGGTCGAAGAGGCGTACGAAAAGCTGGGCATCACCGAGTACTCTTACCGCCTCTCGCTCCGCGACCCGGAGAACACCGAGAAGTACGCGCCGGGCGACGAGATGTGGGACAAGGCTGAGAACCTTCTGCGCGAAGCGATGGACGAGACGGGCCTGCCCTACACCGAAGCGATCGGCGAAGCCGCGTTCTACGCCCCGAAGCTGGACATCCAGTTCCGCGACCTGCTCGGCCGCGAGGAAACGTACTCAACTGTCCAGATCGATTTTCATCTGCCGGAGCGCTTCGACCTGACCTACATCGGCGAGGACGGCGAGGAGCACCGGCCGGTGATCATCCACCGAGGCGTGATCAGCACCATGGAGCGGATGATGGCCTACCTGATCGAATTGTACGGCGGCGCCTTCCCGCTCTGGCTGGCGCCCGTCCAGGCCGTCGTCATCCCGATCGCCGACCGCCATATCGAATACGCGAACCAGGCGACCGACGACATGCGCGCCGCCGGGCTGCGCGTCGAACTCGACGACCGGGGGGAGCGCATGCAGGCGAAGATCCGCGACGCCCAGCTCCAGAAGATCCCCTACATGCTGATCGTCGGCGATAAGGAGCAGGAGTCAGGCGCCGTCGCCGTCCGCCAGCGCTCCGGCGACGACCTTGGGGCGCTGCCGCTGTTCCAGGTAATCGACCGGCTCAAGGACGAAGTGGCAACGAAGACGTAAGCGGCGCAAGGCCGGCGGCGCTCCTTGCGCCGCCTCTCCTACGTCAGGCTAAAGCCTGACCACAGGGGCTAGCGTTTCTGCGTCAAGCTGAAGCCTGACCCACAGAGGGCTGGCGACAGAAGCCAGCTCAGGCTTTAGCCCGCATTATTCGCGCTCAGGCTCTAGCCTATTTTCTTTGCGGCTCAGGCTTTAGCCTGAGTTGAGGCCGTTCTCGCCATTGACCCACATCGCGCTGTCATCGATCATAGGCGTGGGTATGCCGACCCAGCGACACAGGAGCGAGAAAGTTGACCAGCTTGCCGCTGAGCGAACCTAGAGGAACGCCAGGAGGCTGCCTGGCCTGGGATCGGATGCTAAAAGAACACTCAAGGCAGGGGCCGTTTCTGCAAGTCGATATGTATTCGACCGGCGAACTCCCAGACTGAGATGAAGTCGAAGCGTTTGCGAAGCGGGCGAGAGGCATCATCGATATGATAGAGAGCGTAGCCCCGCCCTTGCCCACCACCAGCGCAGCCCAGCCGTAGCACGGAGTCGTAGCGCGTGTCACCAATCCTCCAACTCCTGATCGTCCTCGTCATTATTCTCGTCGTAGCGAAGGGGTCCGGGCTGCTGGCCGTGCGCGTCGGCCAGCCGGCGGTGCTGGGGGAGCTGGCGGCAGGCGTGATATTAGGCCCTTCGGTCATCGACATCTTCGGCTTCGATATTCTCAACGATGGTCACTTCAACCTAGAGGAGACCGTGTTTCTAATGGCGGAGATTGGCGTCATCCTCCTGATGTTCCTCGCCGGCCTGGAGACCAACCTGGAAGAGGTAAGCAAAGTACGGAGAGTGGCGATCATGGCGGGATCGTTCGGTGTCCTCTTCCCGATCGTGTTCGGGTCGTTGGTGGTGTTGCCGTTCGGCTTCTCGGCGAAAGAGGCGGTGTTCGCAGGCATCATCCTCTCCGCGACCAGCGTCAGCATCTCCGCCCGCACGCTGATGGAGCTTGGCGTGCTGCAGAGCCGGCAGGGCATCTCTATTTTAGCCGCCGCCGTGATCGACGATGTGCTGGTGATCCTGATCCTCTCCTTCTTCATCGCCTTCGCCGTCGATGACGGTGAAGGCGGCGGGGTGACCGAAGTCCTGCTCATCGTCGGGCGGGTGCTGTTCTTCTTCGTCGTCGCGCTCGTCGTCGGCGCGTTCGTCCTGCCGCCGCTGGTCCGCTGGGCGTCCAGCGCCCCGATGAGCGAGGGCGTGATCGCTACGACGTTGGTCGTCGTCTTCCTATCTGCCTGGTTCGCCGAGTACGTCGGCGAGGTGGCGCTGATCACTGGCGCGTTCCTGGCCGGGATATTCCTGAGGCGAACCGATGTCTACCGGATCATCGATGAGAAGATGCATACGATCGCCTATGGCTTCTTCGTGCCGATCTTCTTCGTCGGCGTTGGGCTGCAGGCGAACGCCAGAGACTTCGAGGCGTCCGATGTGCTCCTGCTCGCCGCGATTTCAATCATCGCGATCGCATCCAAGCTTCTCGGTAGCGGGCTGGGCGCGCGGCTGGCGGGCGAGAGTACGCGTAGCTCGCTGCAGATCGGCGTCGGCATGATATCGAGAGGCGAGGTGGGGCTGATCGTCGCCAGCGTCGGCCTAGCGCAGGGCCTGATCGATACCAGTCTTTTCTCGGTGATGGTGCTGATGGTTCTGATCACGACGCTGGCGACGCCTATCCTGCTCAAGATCGTCTTCGCTGAAGAGAAGGAGGAACAGCATGCCTAGCATGGTGATGTTGGTACTGCATGACCTAACGTACTTCAACCCCGTGATGGCGGCTTGGCGCGACGCCGGCGCCCCGGCGATCACGATCTTCGATAGCGTCGGTTCGCGGGAGCTCGAAAAGCAGGTTACCCGTGACGATCTCCCGCTCATGCCCAGCATCAGCGATCTCCTGCAATCGGACGACGCGCCCAGCAAATCGATCTTCGCGATTGTCGAGGACGCCGTCGTTGACCCGATGATCGAGGCGACAGAGAAGGTGATGGGCGACCTCTCGGAAGCGCAGAAGGGTATCCTCTTCGTGCTGCCCGTGACGCGTGTCGTCGGCTACCGCACGTAGCGGCGCTCTACAGCCGAGCGACAGGCGGCCTTGCCGCCATCCCGCCGTCATGCTACCTTCCTGCAAGCGTACGATCGGGCGGCGAGCCGCCCTCAGAGACTGAACGGTCGCCTGCGCTTCGATTCGAGACGCTGTGTTCAAGAAGATCCTTATCGCAAACCGGGGCGAGATCGCCCTCCGCATCATGCGCACGTGCCGCGAGCTCGGCATCGCGACGGTCGCCGTCTACTCCGATGTCGACCGCAACGCGCTCCATGTCCGCTACGCCGACGAGGCGTACCTGCTGGGCCCGGGGCCGCCGCTGGAGAGCTACCTCAACATCCCGAAGGTGATCCAGGTCGCTCGCGACGCCAAAGCGGACGCGATCCACCCCGGCTACGGCTTCCTCGCAGAGAACGCCGATTTTGTCGACGCCTGCCGCAAGGCGAGGAAGAAGTTCATCGGCCCGTCCGCCAAGGCGATGCGCCTGCTGGGAGACAAGGTGAGCGCCAGAACGCTGATGCGCAAGGCGGATGTGCCGGTGGTACCCGGCGCGGATGAAGAGGTGACGCCGGCGCAGGCGGCGAAAATCGCGAAGGAGATCGGCTTCCCGGTGCTGATCAAGGCCGCTGCGGGCGGCGGCGGCAAAGGCATCCGCCACGTCTCCGAAGCCTCGGAGCTGGAAGCGGCCGTCCGCATCGCCTCCAGCGAAGCCGCCTCCGCGTTCGGCCACGGCGCCGTCTTCGTGGAGAAGTACCTCTCGCCGGTGCGCCACGTGGAAGTGCAAGTCATCGCCGATAGCAAAGGCAACGCCGTCGCGCTGGGCGAGCGCGAGTGCTCGATCCAGCGCCGCCACCAGAAGCTGATCGAGGAGACGCCGTCGATCGCTGTCGACCCCGATCTGCGCGAACGCATGTTGACGGCCGCGGTCACCGCCGTCAAGGCGGCCGGTTACGAGAATGCGGGGACGGTCGAGTTCCTGGTCGACGAGAACAAGAACTTCTACTTCCTGGAAGTGAACACCCGAATCCAGGTGGAGCATACGGTGACGGAGCTGGTCACGGGCCGTGACCTGGTTGCCGACCAGATCCTCGTCGCCGCCGGCGAGAAGCTGCCCTACGGGCAAGAAGACATCCAGCCGAATGGCCACGCCATCGAGTGCCGGATCTCCGCGGAAGACCCCTACAACGACTTCATGCCCTCGCTGGGCCGCATCGATTGGGTGGAGGAGCCGTCCGGCCCCGGCGTCCGCGTCGATAGCTCCATCTTCAGCGGAGCCGAAGTGCCCTACCACTACGACCCGATGCTGGCAAAGCTGATCTGCTGGGGACCGACGCGGGAGGTCGCGATCCGGCGCATGGTGCGGGCGCTGCAGGAATACGTCGTCGTCGGCATCCAGACCAACATCCCGTTCCACCTCCAGCTCCTGGCCGACGAGCGGTTCGCCAAGGGTGCGTTTTACACCAGCTTCCTGGACGAAGAGTTCGAGATGGACTCGCCGGACGGGCACCCAGACGAGAGGACGGCGCTGCTGGTGGCCGCCGTCCTCTCGCATCTCAAGAAGCGGCGGCCGGCCGCTGTTGGCCAGGCAGCCAGCGGCGGCAGCGGCTGGCGCGCGGCGGGCAAAGAGCGGTTGCTGGGCGAGCGCACCATGGCACAGAGGCGGGGATGGCGTCAACGTATCGGCTGACGCTGGGCGACGAAGAGCACGAGCTTGAAGTCGAGGAGCACGACGGCTCGTTCCGCGTGCGGCTGGGCGACGAGTGGTATCCCCTAGAGCTGGAGCGAATCGGGGAGACGGCGCGCTACTCGCTGCTGCTGAACCACCGCCCGTACGATGTCTTCGCGGAGGAGGGGCCGCAGGGCTACCACATCGTCATCGGCCCGCGGCGATTCGCGATCACGACGCCAACACTCGTCCGCGGCCGGCGCGCCGGCGGGCCGGAAGATCTGGAAGCGCCGATGGACGCCGGCGAGTGGGTGCTCACCTCGCCGATGGCCGGCGTCATACGCGAGGTGCTCGTCGAGCCGGGCGACGAGGTGGAGGCGGGGCAGGTGATCGTCGTCATCGAGGCGATGAAGATGCAGAACGACCTGCACGCGCGCCGCGCCGGCACGGTCAAGGCCGTCTACGCCTCGGCAGGGCAGCAGGTGGAGCAGGGAACGAAACTGGTCGTTCTCCTGTAGCCGCTCGTTGACGCCGTTACGCCAGATTCGCTATAGTTCCGCCTGTACTATGGTAACGTATCGACTCAGCGTTAGGGTGCCAGCATAGCTCGCGAAGTTCGCAGGAACGAGCGCATCCGCGCTCGCGAAGTCCTCGTCATCGGAGACGATGGAGAGCGTCTTGGTGTGCTGTCGCTGCGTGACGCGCTGGCCGCAGCACGCGAACGCGATCTCGACCTCGTCGAAGTCGCCTCGGGAGCAGTACCGCCCGTCTGCCGCATGCTTGACTACGGGAAGTACATGTACGACCAGGCCAAGAAGGAACGCAGCGCCGCGAAGCTACATCATCGCGGCGAGTTGCGGGAGGTGCGCTTCAAGGTCAAGATTGGCCAGCACGACCTGGACATGAAGGTGCGGCGCGCTGAAGGGTTCCTGAAGGAGGGCGACAAAGTAAAGCTCTCCGTGATGTTCCGAGGCAGGGAGAACGCCCATCCGGAGATCGGACGAACTCTCCTGCAAGGAGTTCGCGAGCAATTGGAGGAGATCTCGACCGTGGAGAAGCCGCCAACGATGGAAGGGCGCTTCATGAACATGATCCTGGGCCCGGTCAGCGCGCGCGAGCGGGACCAGCAACAACAATCAAAGCCTGAACGCGCGAAAGCCGAAGGCGAAGCACCGGTTTCTACGACGGGTTAATGATATGCCAAAGCAGAAGACGCACAAGGGAGCAAGGGCCCGGCTGGGCATTACCGGAACGGGAAAGATCATGCGCCGCAAGAGCCATGTGAACAACTTCCGCCGCAAGAAGCACCGCCGTGTCAAAGGCCAGTTCGACGAGATGATGGAGGTGCACCCCAGCGTGCGCCGCCGCATGCGCCGCCTCCTCCCCTACGGCCGATAAGGAGCCACAGCCATGAGCCGTGTCAAACGGGGCGTCACCGCCCACCGACGCCACAAAGCGATTCTCAAGATGGCGAAGGGCCACAAAGGCCTGCGCCACAAGATTTTTCGCCGCGCCAACGAGTCTGTTCTCCACGCCCTGGACTACGCCTACCAGCACCGGCGCGATAGGAAAGGCCAGTTTCGACGGCTCTGGATCATGCGCATCAACGCCGCCGCCCGCGAACAAGGTCTGACGTACAGCCGGCTGATCAACGGCCTACTGAAAGCCGGCGTCCAACTCGACCGGAAAGTGCTCGCCGATATTGCCGTCCGCGACCCCGTCGCCTTCGCATCCGTCGCTGACCAGGCCAAGGCCGCGCTCGCCTAGGCGGCCTTCAGTTCCAACGCTTGATCGCCGATGCCTAATGGTGGTTTACTTAATCGTAGGTAGAGGAGTTACTCGCTTGAGCAGAAAGGAAGTCGCGTGGCGCTAGCGAATAACCCATCCGAGCCGATTTCCCGCAGTTCGATTTGGGCCCGACCCTTATCACGGATACCCCTTCCTCGAGGCCACGTCTCTCGTTTCGCCTTTGAGATCGTCCTGATCGGCATCGCTTACGTCTCATACCAGCTCGTGCGCGGCGTGGTAGAGGGCCGGATCGATGTCGCGTTTAGCAACGCGCACAACCTGATCCAAGTGGAGCGCTCGCTCGGCGTCTTTTGGGAAGTGCAGATCCAGAGCCTGATCCTGGGCAACAACTTCCTGATCGACATGTTCAACTGGATCTATATCTGGGGCCACCTACCCGTCATCGGCGCGCTGGCGATCTGGGTGTACCTCTTCCGGCGCGGCATCTTCGCCCGCTATCGCAACGCGTTCTTGATCTCCGGGGCAATCGGCCTCGTCTTCTTCATCCTGCTGCCGATGGCGCCGCCGCGATTCCTACCAGGTGTCGGATTCATCGATACGATCACTCAATACGACAAGGTCTACCATGCCCTACAACACCCGTCATTCGTCAATGAGTACGCCGCCATGCCCAGCCTACACCTGGGTTGGAACATGTTAGTGGGACTTGCGGTGTTTGAGACGACCAAAGCCTGGTACGCCAGGGCGTTCGGACTGCTGTTACCTGTGCCGATGCTGGCCAGCATCATCTTCACCGGCAACCACTTCATCCTAGACGCCGTCGCCGGTGTGCTCGTCGCGCTGGCTGCGCTGTGGTTTGCCACACTGCTCAACCGCCGCTTCGCCGGCACACGCATCCACGCCGTCCTGGTCTAGCTCGGCGCCTCGCCTAGCTCGCCCCTCCGGATCGCCGCCAACAGCACCAGGTTCTTGCTCGTCACACCGGTCGCGCCGTAGCCAAGCACGCGGCGAGCGTCCGCCTCCGTCTCGACAGCCCAGGTGGTCATCGTCCGTACGCCAGACTGCTTCAGCTCTTGGACGATCTCCGCGCTCAGCATCCGGCTGTGGATCGACACCGCCTCGATCTCGCCGCGGCCGAGCCGCGGGCGCAGCTCCGCGAGCCGCTCCGGGTTGCTGATCGTATAGAACCGCGCCGCTTGCGGCAGCGGATCCGCCAAACGGTCCAGGAACGCCCAACGCGGTGAGCTGAAGGCAACGATGTCTTCAGCCCCCGCCCGTTCGATGGCGCCCACCACCGCGCCGGGCAAGCCCGGCTCCGCGCCTTTCAGGTCGAGGAACAGCCTTCCTTGTCCCAGCGCAGCCTGTAGGACATCGCGCAGCAGCAGACGTGGCTTCCAACCGGGAAACAGCCGCCCGTGGTCATGGAGGAACGGAAGCGGCCCCAGCGTCTTCTCGTGCCGCACCTCGAGCCGGCCGCGATGCAGCCAGACGTCCGTCTCGGCATAGTCGACGCCGAACGCGAACGCCTCTGCGAGTTCGTCGAGGTGGTTCCCTGCCCGGTGCGCAACGATCAGCGGCGTTGGGGGAGCCGCCATCTCATCCGCGCAGTTCGGCCGATAGTTCTTGCCTGAGCTGTTTGACGATCGACGCCTGGGCTTTCGCCACCTCCTCCGTCGTCAGTGTCCGGTCCGGCGACTGGTACGTGACGGAGAGCGCGAGCGACTTCTTATCGGGAGAGATGCCTGCGCCTTCGTAGACATCGAAGATCCGCACGCGTCGCACCAGCTCATGCTCCTCGATCGCCGCACGCACGCGCTCGGCAGCCAAGCCGCGGTCGACGACGAGCGCCAGGTCTTGGATGACGGGCGGGAAGCGAAAGATCGATTCGAAGGCGCGCTCCGCCCCCATGGACGGAAGCAGTTCGTCCACCACCAGCTCGAAGAGATAGACATCCTGGCCGATATCGAATGCGGCCGCGACCGTCGGATGCACCTGGCCAACGACGCCGACGATACGCCCGTCCGCGGCTAGCTGCGCCGTCCGGCCCGGCAACAGGGCGAACCGCTCCGCATCCTCGAACGTTGCATTCAGCCCGGCCGCGCCGAGCGCCGCCTGCGCGTAGCCCTTAGCATCGTAGAAATCGACTGCTTCGTCAGACGGCCGTCCCCAGCGATCCTCTCGGCGGCCGGTGACCACGCCAACGATGTGCTCTTGCTCCTGCGGCAGCTCATCGCCCTGCGGCAGGTAGACGCGCGAGGCTTCGAATAGCGCCAGCTCGCCTTCGTGATGGCGCAGGTTGGCGGCGGCGGTCTTGAGGACGCTGGCCCACAGCGTGGGGCGCAGGTACTCGTACTCGGCGCTGAGCGTGTGCGCCACCTTCAGCGGCGGCTGCGACGCGAGCTGCTCCGGCGAGAGCACACGCTCCAGCAGCTCAAGCGTGGTGAGCGAGTAGGTGATCACCTCCTGCATGCCGGCGGCGACGCAGCTATCGCGCAGCTGCTCCCGCAGCTCTCGTCGCGGCTGTGCGATGGCGGAAGGCACCTCCCCACCCAGGTTCTTGGTAGGTATCCGGTCGTAGCCGACGATGCGCGCGACCTCTTCTGCCACGTCGTCCGCGATCGCCACGTCCGTCCGCCAGTACGGCACCCGCACCTGGTAGAGCTCCGGCGGCACCCAGCGGCATGAGAACCCAAGCGACGTGAGCGTCGCCCGCACGGTCGATGTCGGCAGGTCTATGCCGAGCACCTGCAGCAGGCGGCGGCGGGTGACATCGATCTGGACGTCGTTCGCAGGCGTCGGGTAGCAATCGACCTGGCCGTGGAGCGCGCTGCCGCCTGCCAGCTCTACCAGCAGCTTCGTCGCGCGCTGGGCGGCGACCATCGCCAGCTCCGGGCTGAGCCCCTTCTCGAATCGAGTCGAGGCTTCCGTGCGCGAGCGCAGCTTCGCCGCCGTCCGGCGTACGTTGGCGGCGTGGAACGTCGCCGATTCGAGCAGGATCATCGTCGTCGTATCTGTCACTTCGGAGTCCGCGCCGCCCATGACGCCGGCCAGCGCAAGGGGCTTCTCGGCGTCGGCGATGACGAGCATATCGTCCGTCAGCGCGCGCTCCTCGCCGTCGAGCGTCACCAGCCTCTCGCCTGCGCGCGCGCGGCGAACGATGATCTTGGCATCTTTCACCGTGCCGAAATCGAACGCGTGCAGCGGCTGTCCCAGCTCCAACATCACGTAGTTCGTAATATCGACGACGTTGTTGATCGGGCGCATGCCGCCCGCGATCAGCCGCTCCTGCAGCCACTGCGGTGACGGCCCGAGACGCACGCCTTCGATGACGGCGGCAACGTAGCGGGAGCAGAGATCGGGGTCGGCGATCTCCACCGCTACCTTGGCCGGAGCGCTCTCGTCCTGGTCGGCGTAGGTGTGCTCAGGTTCACGCACCTCAGCGCCGGTGAGGGCGGCGACTTCGCGCGCGACGCCCAGCATCGACATCCAGTCGGGCCGGTTCGGCGTCAGGTCCAGGTTCAGGATCGCATCGCCGAGGTAGGCCGCGAGCGGCGTTCCTACGGGCGCGTCCTCGGCCAGCACGAGTATGCCTTCGTGCTCTCCGGAGAGGCCCAGCTCTTTCTCAGAGCAGACCATGCCTGCTGACTCCACGCCGCGAATCTTCGCGGGCTTGAGAATGCTCGGTTTGCCGGAGCGGCCGTCGATCAGCGTGGCCCCCGCGCGAGCGAAGGCGATCTTCTGCTCCGCCTCGACGTTGGGCGCGCCGCAGACCACCGTCTGAGGCGCCTCGCCACCGTAGTCGACGGTGGCGAGGACCAGGCGATCCGCGTTCGGGTGCGGCTCGACGGCGACGACGCGGCCGACGGTGATCAGCTCTTCGTCCCATTCGCCGCCGACGCGGTCGATCGTCTCCAGCTCCAGCCCGGCCATGGTGAGACGATGGCCTAGCTCTTCCGGTGAGAGCGTGACATCGACGTATTCAGCCAGCCATTTGAGCGAGACTCGCACGATTTAGAACTGCTCCAGGAAGCGTACGTCGTTTGAATAGAAGCTGCGGATGTCCTCGATGCCGTGCTGGAGCAGGCAGATGCGCTCCGCTCCTATGCCCGCGGCGAATCCAGTGTAGCGATCCGTATCGTAGCCCATGTTTTGCAGTATCTGCGGATGCACCATGCCGGCGCCCAGTATCTCAATCCAGCCTCCCTCCCGACAGGTACGGCAGCCCTTCCCGCCGCAGAGGAAGCAGTCGATCGCCATATCCACGCCCGGCTCAACAAAAGGAAAATAGTCGCAACGAAAGCGTACCTTCCGCTCTTGGCCAAACATCCGCTTCGCGAACTCGAAGAGGGTCCCTTTCAGATCGGCCATGCTGATCCCCTCATCGACGGCCAGCAGCTCGATCTGGGAGAACATCCACTCGCGCTGCGGATCCGTCGCCTCGTTTCGATAGCATCTGCCGGGGACGATGACCCGAATAGGCGGGCTGTGTTGCTCCATGAACCGCACCTGGTTCGGCGAGGTATGCGTGCGCAGCATGTACGGATAGACGCCGTCTCGCTGGTAGTCGATATAGAGCGTGTCCTGCATGTCCCGTGCCGGATGATCCAGCGGGATTCGCAACGCCTGGAAGTTGTAGTAGTCGGACTCTACCTCCGGCCCCTCGATGACTGCGAAGCCCATCGAGGTGAAGATCTCCGTCATCTCCCGCAGCGTCTGCGTCACCGGGTGGAGCCGTCCGATGCGCTTCGCCCGGCCGGGCAGCGTCACGTCGAGCGCTCCCTCCGTCATCGTGGCGGCCAGGCGCTCGCCTGCCAGCGCTTCGCGTTTCGACTCGAGCGCGGCCTCCAACTCGCCCTTCAGCGCGTTTGCTTCCGCGCCCAGGCGCCGCCGCTCCTCGATGGGCAGGTCAACGAGGCGGCGGAGCACGGACGTGACGACGCCCTTCCGGCCCAACTGCGCGACGCGCCACGTCTCGAGCGCGGTCTCGTCCGCCGCAGCGTCGAGTTCGGCGCGCGCGCGCGTGGCGATTGCCTTTAGATCGATCTTATCGTTCTCTTGGTCAGTCATCGACACAGGCATTATCAACATACGCCGCTGCGCGGTCAAACGACGGCGGGGATGGGAGATAAGCAGATCGAAACCGGCCCCCATGTGAGGCGCCTCCACCTAAAGGTGTACGAGATAGCCTTTTGTCTGTTTGACAGCCTACTGCTTCCATTGATAGGACTAGCGGGATCACTGAGTTATCAGCTCGGCCTGGATACAGAGGTGGAAACGCCTATCTGACGGTCGGGTCGTGAAGTGACGGTCTATCTATGATTCGTTCAATCCGGATTTCTTCCTATCTAGCCATGCGGCTCATGAATGTAGGCAAGGCACTGCTCGTCGGTTTCACCGGCGCTGTGCTGCTGTGCTCGTCTTCTTCGACAGGCGCGGACGGCCTGACGGTCGGGCTGTTGCTGAACACTGAACGCGCTTTCGATGGCTACACCCTCTTTACGCCGATTGGCGAGGGAAATGCCTACTTAATCGACAACGCGGGGCGGGTTGTTCACTCATGGGACAAGGGTACGGGCGGCAACTTGACTCCGTACTTACTAGAGGACGGCAGCGTGATTCGCGTGAACCAAGGGATCACTCAGCATGCCTGGGACGGTTCACTCGTTTGGAACTTTGACTACACATTTCTGGGACATCACGATATTGAGGTACTGCCAAACGGTAACGTGCTGCTCCTGGCCTTTGAGTACAAGACGGCGGCGGAAGCGATCGCCGAGGGAAGAGATCCAGGTGCGCTCAACACCGGTAGTTTGGTGTCGGAGAAGATCGTGGAGGTCCGTCAAACGGGTCTCACGAGCGGCGAAATCGTATGGGAATGGCGCGTCTGGGATCACCTGATTCAAGATTTCGATCCGACGAAAGACAATTACGCTGTCGTAGGTGATCATCCCGAACTGATCGACATCAATTTTGGCGAAACGAACATTAATGACGACGACAGTGACTGGCTCCATGCCAACTCCGTCGACTACAACCCAGAGCTCGATCAGATCGTGGTAAGCGTTCGGCAGTTCAGCGAGCTCTGGATCATCGACCACAGCACAACGACGGACGAGGCGGCCTCACACAGCGGAGGCACGAGCGGGATGGGCGGCGACATCCTCTACCGGTGGGGGAACCCGCAGGCGTATCGCGCCGGTGAGGTGGGTGACCGGAAGCTATTTCTCCAGCATGATGCGCAGTGGATAACTCGAGGTCTGCCAGGCGAAGGGAATCTGCTCGTCTTTAACAACGGATTCAATCGGCCGGACGGAACCTATTCGTCCGTGGATGAAATCGCACCGCCCATAGACGGCTCTGGCAATTACGCCCTATCTGACGGTGAAGAATATGGCCCAGGTGAGGCGACCTGGACGTATGCGAACCCAGGCGAGTTCTTTTCTATCTTCATTTCCGGGGTCGGGCGCCTGCCGAATGGAAACACGCTCATTACTTCTGGCGGGCGAGGAACCATCTTTGAAGTGACGCCGGATGGCGAGACGGTGTGGAAGTACGTCAACCCGATTGTAGAAGCGGGGCCACTTACGCAAGGAGATCCCATACCGAAAAATGCAATAGGGTTCAGCGGCAATGATGTCTACCGGGCCTATCGCTATGCGCCGGATTATCCTGGACTTGCCGGCCGAGATCTGACACCGGGAGGGCCGCTTGAGATCCGCCTCGACTCGGACGATGATGGCCTCTTCGATCACGAAGAAACTAAGATCTACGATACCGACCCATTCACTGCGGATACTGACCTCGACGGCCTCTCCGACGGCGACGAAGTCCGGGTTTACGCTAGCGACCCTCTGCTCGCCGATACTGACCTCGATGGCCTCTCCGACGGCGACGAAGTCTTGATTTACGGCAGTGACCCCCTGCGTGTGGATACAGATCTCGACGGCCTCCCCGACGGCGACGAAGTCTTGATTTACGGCAGTGACCCCCTGCGTGTGGATACAGATCTCGACGGCCTCTCCGACGGCGACGAAGTCTTGATTTACGGCAGCGACCCTAGTCTTGCCGATACAGACGGCGATGGCTTCTCCGACGGCGCCGAAGTTTTCATCTATGGCACCGATCCGCTACGCGCCGAACGTCTGGGCGACCGTCTAGGCGACGTCAACTGCGACGGCGACGTCAACAGCATAGATGCCGCTTTGGTTCTGCAACTAACTGCCGGAGTCCTCGCTTTCCTGTTCTGTGGGGACTTCGGCGACGTTGACGGAGACGGCAACGTGACGAGCATCGATGCCGCCATCATCCTGCAGTTCACGGCGGGGCTGATAGAGCCGCTTCCGCCGTAAGGTCTCGCCCCATCGCCAGTTAGTGCCCGTGGTATGTGTCTGTCGGGGCGTGGACAGGGGCTGTGT
>JADFKB010000062.1 GCA_022565155.1 Chloroflexota bacterium
GGCGTCGCGTTGAGGACGATCTCGATGTCCTGGCCTTCCGTTGCGGTCTGGGCCACGCCATCGCTAGTAAACAGCGCTGAGACGGTGCCGTCGGACGTGAGCGCCTCGTAGCCGAGGAAGCGCGTCGCATCGAGGTCGCGGGCGGCGGCGAGCAGCGCCTCGTCCTGCTCCTGCGCGCGCGCCTCGCGGCCGCGGCGGCGCTGCTCTTCCAGGGCGCGGTTGAAGCCCTCCTCGTCCACCGTCCAGCCGCGCGCCTCAAGTGCTTTGCGTGTGAGATCCAGCGGGAAGCCATAAGTGTCGTATAGGCGGAAAGCTTCGTTTCCTGCCAGAACAGGGCGCTCACGAGCAGCGCCGGAGCCGCCCTTGGGCGTCGCCTCCACGCTCTGGATGACATCTTCCAGCCTGGACAGCCCTGCATCGAGCGTGACGAGGAAACGCTCCTCTTCGTCGTTGACTAGATCGATGATGCGCGCCTGCGCCTCTGGCAGCTCCCGATAGGCGCTGCCCATGAGATCGATCACTTCCCGGCAGATGCCGGAGAGGAACGGTTTCTCGAGGCCCAGCAGCCGGCCCTGGTACGATGCGCGGCGCAGCAGGCGGCGCAGGACGTAGCCCCGGCCTTCGTTCGAGGGCATGACGCCGTCCGCGATGAGGAACGTCAACGCTCGTGCGTGGTCGGCGACAGCGCGGTAGTGAGGCAGCCGCTCCGGCGCGATCTCCGGCGCATCGTCCGTGAGCGAGCGCAGCCTTTCGAACAATGGCTGGAAGAGGTCGCTGTCGTAGTTGGACTCGACGCCCTGGATGACGGTGACCAGCCGTTCGAATCCCATGCCGGTATCGACGCCGGACGCGGGCAGCGGCGTTAGCGTGCCGTCGGCTGCGCGGTCGAACTGCATGAAGACGTTGTTCCAGAGTTCCCACCAGCGGCCGCAGTCGCAGGTGACGGCACAGTCGCTGCCGTCGTTGAGGCACTTGCCCGCGCGGTCGTAGATGATCTCGGAGTTGGGGCCGCAGGGCCCGGTATCGCCCATGCTCCAGAAGTTTTCATCCGCGCCCAGCCGCACGATCTGCGACTCCGGCACGCCCTTGATCTCCGCCCAGAGTTTGGCCGATTCGTCGTCCTCTTCATAGACCGTTGGGTGGAGGGCTTCGCCGGGCAGGCCCATCTCCTTAGTCAAAAACTCCCAGGAGAATGCCAGCGCCTCCTCTTTGAAGTAGTCTCCGAACGAGAAGTTGCCCAGCATTTCAAAGAAGGTGTGGTGCTGGGGCGACGGGCCGACTTCTTCCAGGTCGTTGTGCTTGCCGCTGACGCGCAGGCAGCGCTGGGCGGAGGCGGCGCGCTTGTACGACCGCTGTTCCTTGCCGAGAAAGACGTTCTTGAACGGCACCATGCCGGCGTTGACGAAGAGCAGCGTCGGGTCGTGCGCCGGTATCAGCGACGCGCTGGGCACAATAGTGTGCCCCCGCGCTTCAAAGTAGTCCAGGAAGCGTTGGCGTACCTCTGCGCTGTTCATACAGGCGATTATACCAGGCTATGCTGGCTCGTTTTTGCCGCCTGGGAGCCTCTCGTACACGACTAGCTGGGGCCCCTCGCGGGCAGGGCCGATCTCTCGGAAATCGGCCTTGATCGCGATGCGGCGCGACGCCAAGTTGTCGAGCGATGTGATGACCACTAGCCGGCGCAGATGGAGCTCTCCGGCGGCGTAGTCGCAGATGGCTTTCAGGGCATCGCTCCCGTAGCCCTGGCGCCTGTCCTCCGGCCGAAACACGTGGTAGCCGATGAGCGCCTCTTGCTCCTTCCGGTCAATGTCATGGAGGACGATCTGCCCGATCAGCCTCTCCTGGCGCTGGACAACGAAGTAGAAGCAGCCATCATCCGTCTGAGCACGACGGAACCACCCCTTCTCCTCGTCGGTAAGGTCGGCTACGGCGAGCGCGGCGAGGAGGTGCTTGGGCTCGGGCTGCACCAGCGAGATGAGGCGGAACGGGCGCGGCGGACCCTGGTAGATGGCCACTGCTAGCCCGACTCGTTAGGCTTCTCCGGTGCTGGCCGCACCAGCGGGAAGGCGACGACATCGCGGATCGA
Organism: Chloroflexota bacterium; assembly: GCA_022565155.1. Lineage (GTDB taxonomy): Bacteria > Chloroflexota > Dehalococcoidia > DSTF01 > RBG-16-68-14 > JADFKB01. Next base: position 2,087 of record JADFKB010000062.1, read on the forward strand.
CGGGCTGTTCGTCAGGTACATCAGCCAGCGTTCTATCGAGACGCCGAAGCCGGCTGTCGGCGGCATGCCGTACTCCAGCGCTTCCAGGAACTCCTCGTCCAGCATCTGCGCCTCGCGGTCGCCGGCGTCGCGCAGCCGCTGCTGCTCCTCGAATCGCGACCGCTGGTCGAGCGGGTCGTTTAGCTCCGCGAAGCCGTTGCCCACCTCCGAACCGGCCATCATCACCTGGATGCGCTGGACGCGCGCCGGGTCGGCGGGGTCGCGCTTGGCGAGCGGCGAGATGTCGACCGGATGGCCGGTGAGGAGCTGCGGCTGGACGAGCGTGGAGCGGATCTCCTTCTTGTAGATCATATCGATCAGCCGCCCGCGGCCTAAACCCGGTTTCGCATCGGCGATGCCGAGCTTCTGCGCGACGGGCAGCAGCGCGTCGGCCGTCGGATAGTCGGCGAGCTCGACGCCGATCTTGCGGAAGAGCTCGAAGTAGTCGGCCTCCGGCCAAGGCGGCGTGAAGTCGAGCACGTCGTCGCCGTAGGGCAGCTTGAGCGTGCCGAACGTCGATTCGATCACGGTCGCGTAGAAGCGTTGCACCAGCTCCTTCAACGCGGCCAGATCGGCGTAGGCCCAGTAGAACTCCAGCAGGTCGTAGTCCTGCAGGTGCTCCTTGCCGATGCCCTCGTTGCGGAAGACGCGGCCGATCTCGTAGACGCGCTCGAAGCCGCCGATGATCAGCCGCTTGTGAAAGAGCTCCAGCGAGATTCGCAGGTAGAAGTCGCGGTCCAGAGCGTTGTGGTGTGTTGTGAACGGCTCCGCGTCTGCTCCGCCCGGAATCGATTCCAGCACTGGCGTCGCGACTTCGATGAAGTCGTGATCTTCTAGGAACGAGCGGACGTTGCTGATGAAGCGGGCGCGCGTGGCGACGTTCTGCATCTCCTCCGGGTCGGCGATGAAGGCGAGGTGGCGCTTGCGGACGCGCAGCTCCGGATCGGTGAGGCCGTGCCACTTCTCCGGCAGGGGCCGCAGCGCCTTGGTCAGGATGCTGAACTCCTGCACTCGAACAGTCAGCTCGCCCGTCTTCGTAGTGAAGAGCGTGCCGGCGACGCCGATGAAATCGCCGACTTCAAGCAGCTTGACCAGTGCGTACCGCTCTTCGCCGACGACGTCGCGGCGGAGCTGGATCTGGATCTGCCCGGACTGGTCGCGCAGGTTGGCGAACGTAGAGCCGCCGTGGCGCCGCCAGAGAATCAGCCTGCCCGCGACGCGCACCTCGGCGTCATCGTTGTTCTGCTCCGGGGCCTGGTCGCGCGCCTCGCCGATCGGCTGGCGGTCATCGAACGTGCTGGGGTAGGGATCGACGCCCAGCTCTCGTAACTTCGCGAGCTTTTCGATGCGGGCGGCGCGCACCTCGGCCAGGCGGGAGGCGGACGGTTCATCGGCAGCCATTACGCCCATCTTATCCCCAGCGTCTCTGGCCGACAACAGGCGACTGTCGAAGCCTGCCGATCTCTGGTATGATCGCTGCGCTGGCGCGACACTGGCGCGGCGCTGGTTGGAAGCGTTCCAGACCTAACACAGAAAGAGGAGAGATGCCATGGCAACGGTGCTGATTACGGGATGCAGCAGCGGTTTCGGCAAGCTGGCCGCTCTGCACTTCGCGCGCAAGGGCGACACGGTGTACGCCAGCATGCGTAATACGGAGAAGGGCGCGGAGCTGGAGCAGGCGCGCGATGAAGAGAAACTGAAGATCGAGCTGTTGCAGCTCGACGTGACGGACGAGGCCTCGGTGAAGAAGGCCGTCGCTCACGTTATCGACGCCGCCGGTCAGATCGATGTGCTGGTGAACAACGCCGGCATCGGCGCGCACGGCCCGATCGAGGAGACGGAGGATGACGAGGCGAAGGAGATCTTCGAGACGAACTTCTTCGGCGCGCTGCGCGTGATCCGCGCCGCGCTGCCCCACATGCGGGAGAAAAAGACCGGGGTGATCGTCAACGTTTCATCTCTAGCCGGCAGGGTAGGCCCGCCGTTCGACGGCATCTACTCCGCCAGCAAGTTCGCGCTGGAAGCGGTGAGCGAGGCCCTCAACTACGAGGTGCACCCCTTCGGCATCCGCGTCGCGCTCATCGAACCGGGCGGCTTCGAGACGAACATCGGCAGCACGCGCCGCATACCGCGCGGCTACGGCGAGGGTTCGCCGTACCTGGCGCTCGATCAGCGCTTCGAGGAGGCGCTCACGAAGCTGCCGGGCCGCGACGAGGAGAGCGACCCGCAGACGGTGGCCGAAGCGATCTACAACGCTGTCCACGACGAAGAGCCGAAGCTGCGCTACCTCGTCGGCAAGGACGCGGAGATGATCGGCGGGCTGCGGAAACAGCTGGACGACGAGCAGTTTGAGCAGACGATACGCCAGGCTCTCGATTTTTGGGACTAGGGCCTGCCTCTCGCGCACGGGGGGCCGGGCATGCTAGGATAGATGCCGATGACGACTAACGCAGACACGCCGATGCGAACCTATCCCCGGGAGATTACCCTGGGCAAGGCGGCGCTTACGCTGCGGCTGATGTCGGCTGAGGACAAAAGTGCCGTCCTCGCCTTCGCCCGTAGCCTGCCGCCAAACGACCTGCTCTTCCTACGGCTCGACATTGCGACAGAAGAAGGCGTGAACGAGTGGGTGAACAACATCGTCGCAGGTCGTACAACCACGGTGCTCGCCTTGCCGCCGGACGGCACGATCGCCGGCTACGCCAGCGTCCACCACAACGATGCGCTCTGGAATCGTCACGTCGGCGAGCTGCGCGTCATCGTCGGCTCGGAGTACCGGCGGCACGGGTTGGGCCGGCGGCTGACGGACGAGGTCTTCGCCATCGCGCGCGATCTCGGCCTGCAGAAGCTCACGGCGCAGATGACGCCGGACCAGAAGGGCGCCAGGGCAACCTTCGAGCGGTTGGGCTTCCGGGCGGAGGCGCTGCTGGCCGATTTCGTCGTCGACCGCGAGGGCGCCACGCGTGACCTGCTGATAATGGCCCACGATGTCGCCGGCTTCTCCGACGTGGAGCACCTCGCCTCCGCCGCCTCGGCCTCTTCCTAGACCAAGCATCGTCTGGGGAGCAGTGCGTAGCCGCCTCCATGAGGCGGCTATTTTGGGCTTTACTAGGGAATGGCGTACGTAGGCGAGAAACGCGCGCCAGCGCTAGCCAGCAGGGTGGCGCTAACCCGCAGGTTGGGCGGCGGCCGGTTGCGGTGAACGCTCCGTAGTCGCGCCGCCAGCACCGTTGGAACGGCCGGTCATGTCGGGCAGATCGGAGTCATCGACGCCCGCGGCCTCGCGCAGCTCAAGGTACGATTCGTCCACAAACGCTTTCAGTCTGTCCAGGTCCGGCACGGCTTTTGGCTCCGCCATCAGCCCGAAGTAGAGCCGCTGGTTGTAACTCATGACGCCTACGCCTAGCCCCATATCGAGGCTGAGCGGAACCAGTGGGTAGTGGTGCAGCATCAGGTGGCCGATGCTGTACAGCGGGATCATCGGCCCGGGCACGTTGGTGCAGATCAAGTTGACCAGCGTGTTGGCTGGCGGCAGCATACTGCCCAGCGCCTGTATCGGCGCAGGTATCTGAGCCGCCAGCCGCGACAGCATCTCGAGGGCGCCGGCCTGGTTCTCTTCCTTCAGGTGGTCCAGCCGCTCGCGCATCTTGGCGAAGCGAGTGACGGCGTCGGCCTCTCCAACAGGCAGCTCTGCCAGGATGACGGAGACGCGATTGCCTAGAGCGCCGTCCTCGTCGTCTAATCGAACGTTCACGGGAATCGCCACTCGCGGCTCCGGGCCGGCGAGGTCGACTCCGTGCTCGGCGAGATAGCGGCGGAGCGCGCCTGTCAGAACGGCGAGCACGACGTCGTTCACCGTGCCGCCAAGCGACGTGCGGATCTCCCGGATCTCGACGAAGCTGACCTCGCAAAACGCGACGCGCCGCTCCGGGCCCAGCGGGCCAGTGAAGGGTAGTTGCGGCGCCTGCTGGTTGAGCCAGGGCGAGGTGGTGTTGAGGGAGCGCGCCATCTCCTGTGCCCGCTTCAAGTTAGGCCGCGGGTCGAGGAGGCCTTCCTGGAACTCCTGCAGGCGGTCGCGCTGCTCGCTGAGGTTGTCCCAAAACGCATCGGCAAGCTGGGTGCCCAGCGCCGGAAACGGCTTCGGCTGCCAGGGGGCGGACGGGGGCGGCGGCTCCGGTTCCGGGCTAATGTCGAGCGTTGCCAGCATCAAGTCGACGCCGGAGACGCCGTCGACCATGCAGTGGTGGACCTTAGTGAGAATGCCAGAGCGATCCTGCTCTAAATCGTTGATGACGTACATCTCCCACAGCGGCTTCGATCGGTCGAGCGGCTTCGCGATGAGATCCGCGGTGATCGACATGAGCTCTTCGTGGCCGCCCGGCTCCGGCAGCGTGACGTGGTGAATGTGACGGCGGATGTTGAAGTCGGGGTCGTCTTCCCACGTTGGGTGAGCCATCGCCCAGGGAACGAAGGCCAGGCGCTGCCGGTAGCGGGGGATGTTCGGCAGGCGGGAATCAATGTGTTCGACGAAGCGTTCGAATGGTATCTGGCCTTCATAAATTCCAAGCGAGCCGATATGCAGCGGCGCATATTGACGTTCTATGTACAGGAAGGACGCATCTTGCGCGGTTAATCGATGAACGAGCGCATTCGACATGATGTGTAGCTCCTAGCTTACTGCGCGAGACACGCCGCGTCTAGGGGAATCCCCGCTGGTAAATGATAGATGGTATGTGGTACACATACAGCAATCTGGGTAGTGGCGAGGAGGCGGAGGAGCGTACGATGAGCGCTGCCGAAGCGCGAATAGGCGAGCTACAACCAGCGTCTGTGCCGCTATGGCGAGAGGCGCTGGTGGGAATTGATTGGCTGTCGCTCCACGCATCGCCCGTCTACTATGGCATCGGCATTCCCCACGGCGATGGCGCGCCGGTGATTGTCGTCCCCGGCTTCCTCGGCTCAGACAGCTACCTGATGGAGATGTATAACTGGCTGGGCCGCATCGGCTACAAGCCGTACTATTCCAAGATCGGCCGCAATGCGGAGTGTCCCGATGTGTTGCGGGATCGCCTGCTTGAGACGATGGACACGGCGTACGAGGAGACGGGGCGCAAGCTCCACCTGATCGGCCATAGCCTGGGCGGCTTGCTCGCCCGCAGTGCGGCGGTCGAGCGGACGGAGCAAGTGCAGCAGTTGATCTCACTGGCGGCGCCGTTCAACGAGATCCGGGTTCACCCGATGGTGCTGGCGGCGGCAGGCTTTATTGGCGAGCGTATCCGCGGCCAGCGGCGGCGCGAAAAGAAGGTCGAGCGCGAGTGCTACACCGGCGCTTGCACCTGCGCGTTCGCCAACTCGCTCCGCGACGATTTCCCGGAGGCCGTCCAACGTCATGCGATCTATACGGAGACCGACGGCGTCATCGATTGGCGCAGTTGCATCGAGGACGAGAGCGAACTGAACACAAAGGTTACCGGCACGCACAGCGGCCTTGCCTTCAATCCACAGGTCTACCGGCGCGTGGCGAAGCTGCTCGCCGCCGCGCCCGCGAAGTAGGCGCGACTCTTTCGCAGGCTGGCGGCTCATACGCCTAGGGCTTCTCCCTCCTTCGGCAGGGCGAGTGCCTGCATCACCGTTTCCATTTCTGCGTTTGCCTCCATAACGGTGGAGTTCTTGTCAAATGCCAGTGGCGGGCCTACCCGCACGCGAACAGGTGCTGGTCGCGCCTGGCGAGTCCCAGGCTGTAGGATCTTGGATGCCCCTTCGATGTGGATAGGCAACACGGATACGTTCTGTTTGAGGGCGAGGATCGCCGGCCCCGGATGGAATGGCAGGAGATTCCCGGTCTTTGAGCGCGTCCCCTCCGGAAAGATGAGTAGCGACCAATCATGCTGCAATAGCCAGCAGGAGTAGTCCAGAGCGGCTTTTCCTCCGTTACGTGTGATGGGGAACGCATTATAGCGAAGCGAGTACCAGGCGCCTTTAAGCGACTCTCTGTAAAAGCGGTCAGCGGCAGCGGCTACTGCTGTGCGATTGTAGAGCCGTTGAGGCAAGATGGAGAGCACGATGAGGGTATCGAAGTGGCTGGTGTGGTTGGCGATGATGAGCGATGGGCCGTGCGGTTGAGAGAGATATTCGCTGCCTTCAACCTCGAATGGGTTACAGAGCCGCTGCACGTGCCGCATCACCACCCAGCGTCGGGCTAACCGACGGTAGCTTCGTGCTAGCAATCCGAGAGCCCATCCGTGCGGCCGTGCATTCACAAGGCCTTGTTCGTGGGTGGCTTCGACAACAACGCGGGCCATGATTTCCCTCCATGGAATGAGTGTTCGGGGCGCACCCATCCTTGGGTACGCGAATATCAAACGGAGAGGCGCAAAGGTGTCTCGTACGTTCGGATGAGGCGTAGATTCGAAGCGGAACTAATCCTTGAGCATCACCACCATTCAAGCCCGGCTGAGGTGCGTACTCTCTGTTGTGCGGTTCTTGCCTGAGAGAGTAGTTGCCTTAGGCTTCGTCGGTCGAGGAATCGGCGGACTTGGCGACCGCCGACGTCGCCTTGGCAGACTTACGGCCGTTGCCGGCCGTCGCCGATTGCACGGCCTCGTTCGCGCGGGTGAAGATGCCGCGCGTCAACTCCACGGTCGCCTCGCCTGCGGCGCGGTTGGCGTTGACCATGCGCTGGATCACGTCGCGGGACTCCTTCTGCGCGTCCGCAATCTCACCGAACCACTGGCGAGTGGCGTCCAGCGCACGGCCCTGGGCCTTCGTCGTCGTCTCAGTCATCGAGCTGAGGAGCCCGAGGAAGTCGAGCGGCGCGTCGATCCACTTGCGCGTCAACTCCACTGCCTCTCGCTGGCTCTCCTGCGCCTGTTCGATGAGGGCGGTCGAAAACCGGTGTCCACGGTCGTTGGCGGCTCTGACGGCATCGATGATCGCATCAGAGCTCTCATTCATCGCGTCGAATAGCTTTGCCGTCGCCTCGTTAGCAGCCATCGCATATCCCTCCTTGGATTGGATCGCGTGCAGAATTACTGGCGGGCTGCATGCCCACATCCTGATGATGCTACGATGTCGTCTCTCTGTCAAGTGCCACTTAGGGGATCGCGTACTACGCCCGATCATTCGAAGCCGTAAGAGTGAGTTATCCCCAAAAAATAGAGTGAGGAGTGTCTACAACGGTAGGCGGGTCTTGCAAAGTGGCGGGAAAACTGCGAAAATGTCTACTCCAAGCGACACGAACCGCCGCAGGTTCTAACGGGACTGGAGAACGGGGGAAGATCGATGTCAGATCAAGCACCGCAGCAGCCGTCGCAAGACATGACGGAAGTCTGGCGAGAGTGGCTGACGCAGACCGAGCGCCAGTTTAACGCATTCTTTAACCAGAGCATGAACACAGAACCGTTCGCTCGCAGCATCGGCGGCTATACCGAGATGACGGCCGCCTACCAGCGGATGGTGACGGAGGGCATGCAACGCTATCTTACGTTCATGAACATGCCCTCGCGGACGGACATCATTGGCCTGGGCGAGACGCTGCGCACGATCGAAGACCGGCTCGCTCGCATCGAGGAGACGCTCCAGATCGCAGCGGAGGCCGTTGAGATGAGCGATGATCGCTCAGTACCCCATAGCGAGCCGGTGCGGACACGACGTCCCCCGGGCTTCCCGCTCGCGGATGAAGCGCAACCGATTCCGGAAAGTATGCGCAGATAGATAGCCACACGGGCGCCTCCGCGCCTAACCCCCGCGCTTAGGCTTGGCTGGCGCAAGGACGTGACGAGGCCTAGCATGGTGAACCAGGTTGACGACACCGCACGCATGGTCGAGGCGCAGACGCGCGCCGCGGTCGCGGACGCACCGGACCGCGTTCCTGCCGGCATGGACGCCCTGCTCGGCCGCAACGAGCCGGACGTAGGCCTGACGCCGAAAGACACCCTCTACTCGCGCGGTACCATGCAGCTCTATCGCTACCGGCCGGTGACCGACGAGGTCTATCGCGTTCCGGTCGTCTTCGTCATGTCGCTGATCAGCAAGTCCTATATCCTCGATCTGGTTCCCGGACAGAGCTTCGTCGAGTACCTGTCGCAACAAGGCTACGACGTATACATGATCGACTGGGGCGTGCCGAGGCCGGAGGATCACACGCTGCGCCTGGAAAACTACGTGCTGGAGATGATGCCGCGCTGCGTGGAGGAGATCCAGCGGACTACGGGGGAGCGGGACGTCTCCTTCCTCGGCTACTGCATGGGCGGGACGTTCAGCCTCATGTACGCTGCGGCCTTCCCGGACTCCGGCCTCAAGAACCTGATCACGGTTGCGTCGCCCGTCGATTTCAACGGCATGGGCCTGCTCCGCCAGTGGGCTGACCCGCGCTGGTTCGATGTTGACAGTATCGTCGATGCCTTCGGCAACATCCCGGCTCAGATGATCATGTCCTCGCTAGAGTTTCTTCGCCCGCTGGACCGGCTGATGAGCTACATTCGCCTCTTCGAGAACTTCCAGGACGCGACGTACGTCTACAACTGGCGCATCCGCAATAGCTGGGCGCGCGACCAGATCCCCTTCCCGGGCGAAACCTATCGTCAGATGACCAAGGAGCTGATGTGGGGCAATAAGCTGATGACCGGAGAGCTGATGCTTGGCGGCCGCCGGATCGATCTGCAGCGCGTCTACTGCTCTGTGTTGAACGCGATGGCTCAGTACGACCACATCGCGCCGTACGATTCCACCCGCCCGCTCCTCGACGCGCTCGGCGGCGACGACAAGCAGGAGCTAACGGTTCGCGGCGGCCACGTTAGCCTGATCGCCGGCAGGAACGCGATGCTGCGCCTCTGGCCGACGGTGAACGAATGGCTCTCCGTACGCTCAACCTAGCTCTTCCTAGCTGATTCCGGCTCCCTGTTACTCGCTTTAGCTCCATTCGCTAATTCATATTCGGCTCGCCCCGATCAGGGTTTCGCCACTCATGTTCGCCTCCCCGTGACCGATCTTACCGGCAGGAACCGTCCCTTACGCCGAGTGCGCGTGTGCAGTTGGGAGAGGGGTTGGCATGCCTGTCGTACAGGCGAACGAGATCGAGATCTACTACGAGGAGCACGGCTCCGGCGAGCCGCTGCTGCTGATCATGGGGTGGGGCGGCAACGCGGCGACATGGGGCCTACAGCTAGAGGGTCTGGCGGAGCGATACCGCGTCATCGCTTTCGATAATCGAGGCGCCGGGCGAACGAAGGCGCCGGACGGCCCGTACACCATCCCGCAGATGGCCGCCGACACCGCCGGTTTATTGAACGTCCTGGAGGTGCCGAGAGCGCACGTCTTCGGCATCTCGATGGGCGGTATGGTGGCGCAGGAGCTAGCGCTGGGCTATCCGGACCTCGTCGGCGCGCTCATCCTCGGCTGCACGTCGCCGGGCGGGAGCGAGGCGGCGGGCAAGGATCGATTGCAGGAAGACATCAAGGCCCTGGGCGCCACCAACGGCACCGACATGGCCGAACCCGAATGGTTTTCTGCGTTCCTAAAGCGGTTGTGGACGGAAGAGGCGCTCACCAAGTCCGAGAGCCAGCTCCAGGACTTTGTCCTCTCGCTGATCCGTTTTCCGCCGTCGACGCGCGGTCTCCACTGGCAGATCGATGCGGTGTCCGCGCACGATGCCTACGATAGGCTGCCCCTGATCGGGCAGCCAACGCTCGTCATCACCGGCGGCGAAGACTCGCTCATCGATCCTGGCAACTCCGATATTCTCGCCGAGCGGATACCGGGAGCGGAGCTGCGGGTCTTTCCTGGGCTCAAGCACGCCTTTCACCTGGAGCAGCCCGACCAGGTCAACTCAGTGATCATCGATTTCATCGGACGCGCCGGCGCTTCGATTAACGAGATCGCCGCAGAAGCCGCCAGCTAGCGCCGCCCGGCCGCCTCCAGCCCGTTACGCTCCCGCCAGCACCTGCCGCACCTCCGCGATCGCGGCCGGCAGGTCGTCGATCTCCCGCTCACGCGCGCGGCCCGGCTGGACGAAGATGAAGACGCAGCGAGCGACAGGCTGCCCCAGCGCCTCTTGCAGCGCGAGCGCGTACGTCGCGCCCTGCAGGCGGTAGCGCTGGACGGCGGCCTCTACATCTGCCTGGCCAGGCACGACGTCCGTCTTGTAGTCCACGACGACGAGGCCGGCGTCTGTTTCGTAGAGCAGGTCGATGAAGCCCTCGATCCGCGTCCCTTCGACCTGCGCGCCGACGTACATCTCGCGCCAGTAGCGGCCGCCGATCGCCTCCTGCAACGAGGGTGAGGCGATCGCTGCACTCACCATGCGCGCGATCTCGTCCGCGCGGCCGGCGATGCCCTCGGCGGCCGCTTGGGCGCTGGCCACGCTCGCTATATCGGCGCCCGTCGCCAGGTCGACGCTCTGGAGCGCGGCGTGGACGGCGCGGCCCAGAGCCGTACCGGCGCGGCCGCGGCGCCAGGGCGGCGTCTCCTCCACAGGCGCGTCTTTGTCCAGGTTGGGGTCGTCCGATCCGGAGGCCGCCTTGGCGATATCGGTTGCCGACATCGTGTTGATCTTCCGGTGTAACTCAATAAGGTGCTCACGCTCCTCCAGCCAGGCCTTCTTCTTCTCCGGCCCGTCGTCGAACGGCGCTGACTCTTCGTGGCTGTCTGCCTGGGCCGGCTCCGGCAGCGCCGGCCGCTGCGAAAGCTCCGGCGCCTGCATCGTGCGTTCGTATAAGAGCGAGGCGTTGCTCTCTTTGCCCGCCTTGTGGTGGAGGCTAAGCAGCAGGTGGTCGCGCGCCCGCGTCGCGGCAACGTAGAGCAGGCGTACCTTCTCGTGTTCGTCCAGCAGCTTTTCGCGCGCGTCCGCCGTCTCGTAGCCCGCCGTCCGGAAACCAGCGCTAGAGGCCCCGATCGATACCTCCATCTGACCATCGCCGTCCCAGAGAACTGCCTTTCGTTGTCTGCCTTGCTGGCGCTTCTCCGTATTGAGACCGGCCAGCATGACGATCGGGAACTCCAGGCCTTTAGCGGCGTGGATGGTCATGATCCGCACGGCGTCGTCGTCAGGCTCCGGCACGACGGTCTCGACGACGCGGGTGCCCTCTTCACTCTGGCGCTCCGCCCAGTCGATAAACTGGCGCAGCGTCCTGCCTCCCGCTTCGGCGAACGCTCGCGACTGGTCCAGCAGGAAGCGCAGACGCTGCCAGTGCTCGCGCGGCCGGCGGTGGGCGAAGGCGAGCTCGAAGAGGCGTCGCTCGCGGATCACGGCCTCGACGATGACGTTGATCGGCTCCCACCAGCGCCGCCGATGCAACTCGCGCAGCGACTGCATGGCGAGAACGACAGGATTGTCTTCGTCTGCCGCCTCTGGTCGTTGCCGCCGATAGTCCCAGCGTCCCTTGGCCTGGTAGAAGCGCAGCAGGTCGTCGTCGCCGCAGCCGTAGGCGGGCGAGCGAAGGGCGGCGACGAGCGCCACCTCGTCCGTGGGGTCGTCCAGCGCGCGCAGGATGGAGAGCAGGTCGCGCACCTCCTGCGTGTCGTAGACGAGCGAACGGCTCTCGACGCGGTAGGGGACGGCGGCGCGCTCTAATGCCTCCTCGATCTGCGGCAGTGAGGTACGGGTGGGGATGAGGACGGCGATGTCGGCGTAGCGGGCGTCGCGAGTCCGGCGCTCGCCGCCGTCGTCCGTCTCCGTAACGGGCCAGCCATCCGCTTTCGCGGCCTGGATCGCGCGCACGAGCTCGTCCGCCTCGCGCGCGCGGATCGGGCCGATGTTCTCGTCTTCCGGGCCGCCAATAAGGCGCACGCTCGGCGCGGCGCTATCCGGCGCTGGCCAGGAAGCAGCCAGCGGCACATAGGCCGCCTGGCCGTCGGCGGGCGCATCGCCCATCAGGTCTTCAAAGATGTGGTTTAGCCAAGCGATCACCGGCTCAACCGACCGGAAGTTCTGGGTGAGTTTCACCTCACCTTCAACGAACTGGCGTTGCGCTCGTAGGTAGAGGCTAATATCGGCGCGGCGGAATCGATAGATCGACTGTTTCGG
>JADFKB010000063.1 GCA_022565155.1 Chloroflexota bacterium
AACACGCCGACTGCGACCCCGACAGCGACGCCAACGTTCACGCCTACGCCCACCGCCACGCCGACCGCAACACCAACTGCGACGCCGACGTTCACGCCGACGCCCACCGCCACACCAACCATCACGCCGACTGCAACACCCACAGCGACGCCGACGGCCACTGCCACGCCGACCGCCACCTTCACGGCTACACCGACGGCGACGATCACGCCCACGCCCACCCCGCTGCTGCCGGACCTGACGGTGACCAAGTCTGACTCAACAGACCCGGTCGCCAGCGGCGCGACGTTCACCTACACCATCGAGGTCAGCAACATCGGCTCCCTCGGCGCCGACTTCGTCAGCCTCACCGACACCCCGCCATCGACCTTCACCTTCATCGGCTTCACAACAACGAGAGGCACCTGCGTGATCGTCGGCCCGACAACCGGCGGCACGCTCGAGTGTGACCTCGGTAGCCTCGGCACCGGCGCAGCCGCCGTCGCTACCATCACCATCACCGGCTTCCTGACGACCGCCGCCGACACCTCGGTCTCGAACATCGCCACCGCCGACCCGGCGGACATCATCATCGAGTCCGACGAAACGAACAACTCTGCTACGGAGCTAACCTCTGTGCTAGCACCAACGCCGACGCCGACCGCCACGGCCACACCAACGGCAACCGCGACGCCGACGATTACGAATACGCCGACCGCCACGGCGACAGCAACGCCGACAGCGACGCCCACGGCTACACCGACAGCGACGGCGACCGCTACGGCGACCAGCACATCGACGCCAACACCCACACCGACAGCAACAGCGACTCCAACAGCCACACCCACCGCAACCGCGACACCGACCGCCACGCCCACGCCGACGTTCACGCCCACGCCGACCAATACGCCTGTCCTACCGGACCTCGTCGTCACGATGTCGGACTCGCTAGACCCGGTCTTTGCGGGCGAAACGCTGACCTACACGATCCAGGCGCGTAACATTGGCAGCGTGCCGGTCGCATCCGTCCGCGTGATCGACCAGCCGCCGGCAAACTTCATTTACACCGGCTTCAGCACCACGCGCGGCGTCTGCTCGCTCCTGGACAGCGTCATCGGCGGCACGCTCGACTGCGACATCGGCTCGCTCGGCACAGGCCCCAGCGCGGTCACCACCATCACCATTACCGGCTCGATCACCACCGCCGTCGACCCCGTCGTGAGCAACACCGCCACGATCGACCCGGACAACAATGTCCTGGAATCCAACGAACTGAACAACTCGGTGACGATCACTACGAGCGTGCTCGGCCCTACGCCAACGATCACGAACACGCCGTTGCCGCCTACGACCACACCCACAGCGACCACTACGCCGACGCCAACAGCAACGGGGAGCGCAACCGCAACGCCCGCGATCACGAGCACGCCCACGATCACCCCGACAGCGACGCCGCTGATTCCTGACCTGACCGTGAGTAAAGTCGGCTCGCCCAACCCGGTGCTCCGCAATGCGCCGCTCACATTCGTGATCGACGTCCGCAACCAGGGCGGCCAAACAGCAAGCCCAGTGCGGCTGCTGGACACGCCGCCGACGAACTTCACCTACACCAGCATCAGCACCACCAGCGGCTCGTGCGGCATCGTCGGCTCGCTGACCAGCGGGGAACTCGACTGCTCGCTGGGCGCCATCCTGCCGGGCGGCCTGGCGACCGTGACCGTCGTCGGCTTCGTGTCGCAGGAAGGCCTGGTCGCAAACACGGCGGTCGTCGATCCGTTCGGCCAGGTGGCGGAGGCCGACGAGACGAACAACACCGTTCAGGAAACAGTCAATGTCTCGCCGCCGCCAACACCCACGGCGACGGCGACGTTCACGCCAACAGCCACGCCCATCCCTGGCGACTTGGCGATTACTATTAGCGAAAGCATCGACCCTGTCGCCTCCGGCGCTGCGATCACGTACACCATTGTCGTCACCAACATTGGCGAAGACGTCGCCGGCGGCCAGACCGATCCGTCCACCGGCGATCTAATCCTCGTCCGTGTGATCGATAAGTATCTCAGTGAGATCGATCAGTTAGAGGCCAGCTTCTCCCTCGCCGGATGGACCGTAGACTTCGGCGGAACCTGTTTCCCGGCCACGGCCACAGACCTCTTCTGCGACTTTGGAGCGTTCGATCCGGGTGAGTCGGCCACGATTACTGTCACCGGGTCGTACGTAACGGCGGTAGACACGTCAATCCAAAACACCGCAGTCGTCGACCTGCCGATCAGCCGCATTCCCGAGCTGATCGAAATTCTCAACAACATCGCCCAAGAGACCACCACTATCCTCGCTCCACCGCCGACGGCGACGCCGACGGACACACCGACGCCGACGATTACGCCTACACCGACGATTACGCCGACGCCGGCGCCGGACGCCGACGGTGACGGGTTGCCCGATTCCGAGGAGGCGCTAGTGGGCACCGATCCGTTTAACGCCGATACCGACGGCGACGGCTGCGGCGACGGTAACGAAGTTAGCTCTGATCCGACGTTGGGCGGACTACGCGATCCGCTCAATCCCTGGGACTTCTACGACGTCGCCGGGTTGGCTGGCCCATCCCCAGACGGCGTCATCGATCTCCTCAATGATGTTTTGGGAGTGGTCCAGCACTTCTCGCCCATGGGAGGCCCGCCCTACGACGTCAGCTTCGACCGTGGGCCGACGACCGGCCCCAACCCCTGGAACATGACAGCGCCGGACGGCGCGATCGACCTGCTGAACGACATCCTGGGCGTTATCAGCCAGCACGGCCACTCCTGCCAGACACTGCCCTAACATCCACCGACGGCACCGCGCACGGCTACACCGCCAACAGGCCGGTTCTCCTCTGCGCAATGGCAGTCCGGAGCTTGCCGGGCAAGCCTGACGATTGTTATGCCTAGGATTCGAAGATGAGTTGGTCGCCCACTGCGGTGCCGGTCGCTTCGATCGTGCCGCTGGGCAGTTCGATGACCGAGTGGCCGCCGCGCAGCACGCCGCTGATCCGGTAGGGATTCAGCTCCGGGGAGAGCTTCACTACCTGCCCTGACCGTCCGACGTAGACGACATCGATAGCGAAACGCATGAAGGCGGTGTGCACGGAGGTGCACGGTTCGAGGATCAGCGCTTCTCCTGGCTCTAGCGAGGAGCGCCGCAGCAAGCCAACGAGGCGCGGCCAGAACCCTTCGGCTGTCCAGGCCCTGTCCGCTAACTCTGTATCGCGAGTGCTGTTCAGAATACGCACGTTTGGAACGTTAGCCGCCGGGGAAATCGTTCATGATCGTGATCACCGCAGGACCCAAGATCACGATAAACAGTGTGGGGAAGATGCACAAGATGAGCGGGAAGATCATCTTCACCGGCGCCTTATACGCCTGCTCCTCCGCTCGCTGGCGGCGGCGCACTCGTAACTGCTCTGCCTGTACGCGGAGCACCGTGCCAACACTGGAGCCCATCTGCTCGGCCTGGATCACGGCGTTGACGAAGGATACCAGGTCCGGCACGCCGGTCCGGTCGCCCAGTTCAATCAGCGCATCTCTCCGCATCTTGCCGAGGCTGATGTCGCGCAGCATACGCCGCAACTCGTCGGCAAAGGGACCCTCCACCTTCTCAGCCACGCGGGACATCGCGGCGTCCAGACCCAGCCCAGCCTCTACGCAGGTTGTAATCAGATCGAACGCGTCCGGCAGCCTCTTGATGATCAGCCTCTGGCGCGCGCTCACCCGCGACCGGAGCCACAGCTGGGGAAGCATCACGCCGGCGACGATGAAGCAGACGGCGACGAGTAGCCGGAGAGGGCTAATCCCCCCTCCACCGCTCATGAAGAGCAGCAGCGGCAGCGCAATGAACGCGCCCACGCTGATCAACTGCATCGTGAGGAACGCGCTCACCGTCATCGGCTCGCCCGCCAGCACCAGACGCTCCTCGATCCGCGTCAACATCGTCGTGGGCAGCATATGCTGCAGCAGTTGAACGGGCGTCCGGAACGGTGACAAAATCAACCGCTCCATCAGCGATTGCCCTTCCCGCGGCTCCTGGGTTGGCGCGCTCGCGCCTTCCACCAGCGCCTGTAACCTTAAGCGCACGGGCGAGTCCGAGCCGCTCAGGCCCAGGATGAAGACGAAGACCGCAGCTGCTGCGACTATCGTTGCCAGTATCAGCATGATCGTTACACCTCGATGGCGAGAATGCGGCGGATGACCATGACGCCAACCGTCTCTAGGACGACCGCGACGCCGAGCATCATCTGGCCAACCGACTCGGTGAAGAGCGGGGTGATGTACTCCGGGCTGACCAGCAGGAAGAGCAGGCCGACGCCGACCGGCATCAGGGCGATGACGAATCCGGTCATCATTTGCTGGGCGGTAAGCGTCGTGATCTCCCCGCGAATGCGCACGCGCTCCCGCATTGTCTTAGCCACGTTCTCTAGGATCTCACCCAGATTCCCCCCGGCCGTACGTTGCACCAAGATCGCCGTCACGACGAGATCGAGGTCGTAGCTGCCGCAACGCTCGCTGAGCGCGATGAACGACTCGTCCATGCTGGAGCCGATATTGGTTTCATGCACTGTTTGCGCAAGCTCCGTGGAGACGGGGTGGCTTAGTTGATCGGCTGTAAGGCTCAGGCTCTGGAGCAGACCGAAGCCGGCCTTGAGGGAGTTGCTAATCATCGTCAGCGCTTCCGGAAGCTGCTCTTCCAGCTTCTTTGCGCGCGCAGCCTTCCGCTGCTTGATCCACATCTGCGGCAACTGAAAGCCGATGCCGGCCGCCGCAACCGCGCCAACGAAGCCGATGACGCCGCCGATGAATAGGAACGGCACCGCAAATCCCAGCCCCGCGAGCGCGACTCGGATCGCCAGCAGATCGACGGGCTTGAGCTCGCTATCGGCCATGCGCAGGTCGTTCTCAACCTTGCCCAACCATTCCCCCGACAGAAACGCCCGGATCATCGTCAGGGGGGAAGTCGTCTCGCGAAGCGCCTCTGCAGCCTCCGGCGCCGGACCTTCTCCGCTCAGCACGCCTTCCAGCCGGCCGCGCAGCCTTGAGCCAGCGGCGCCGCCGGCGACGATGGCGAGGCCGACGAGCAACACTGTGACCGCAATCGAGAGCGCCGCAGCAAGCGCCAGAGTATCCATGCCTACACCGCCTCCGCGAGGAAGAGATCCGCCGGTAGGCGGATGCCTGCGATTTCGAACTTCTCGGCGAACGTCGGGCGCAGCCCGGTGCTCTGGAACGCGCCGACCACGGCGCCATCGCTATCCACGCCGCGCTGCTGGAAGCGGAAGAGATCCTGCATCGTCACCACATCGCCTTCCATACCAGTAATCTCTGCGACCGCGGTAACGCGGCGCTTGCCGTCCGGCGAACGCGCGATCTGAATCACGATGTGAATTGCAGAGGCGATCTGCTCGCGAATCGCCCGGATCGGCAGGTCCAGCCCGGCCATGAGGATCATGTTCTCGATTCGGGCGAGCGCATCGCGAGGAGAGTTCGCGTGCACTGTGCCGAGCGAACCCTCGTGACCCGTGTTCATCGCCTGAAGCATGTCGAACGCCTCCGCGCCGCGCACCTCACCGACGATGATGCGGTCCGGCCGCATGCGCAGGGCGTTGCGCACCAGATCACGCTGCGTCACCTCACCCTTGCCCTCTAAGCTGGCCGGGCGCGCCTCCAGGCTGACGACGTGGCCTTGCTGCAGCCGCAGCTCCGTCGGGTCTTCAATCGTGATGATCCGTTCCGTGTCCGGAATGAACGAAGAGAGCGCGTTGAGCAGCGTCGTCTTACCCGTGCCGGTACCGCCAGAGACGATGACGTTCAGCCGCACTCGCACGCAGGCGCGCAAGAACTCCGCCATCTCCTGCGTCAGGCTCCCAGTCTCGATGAGGTCTTCGATCGTCATCTTGTCCGACTGGAATTTTCGGATCGTGATCGTCGGGCTCTTCGGCGCGACGGGCGGCAGGATCACGTTGACACGGGAGCCGTCCTTCAATCGCGCGTCGACCATCGGCGTCGCCTCATCAACACGCCGGCCGAGCGGGGCGACGATGCGTTCGATGATGCGCATGATGTGTTCGTTGTCGCGGAAGCGGACGGAGCTGAGATAGAGTCGCCCTTCCTTCTCATAGAAGATCTGGTCCGGCGCGTTCACCATCACCTCGGAGACGGCGGCTTCCTTGATCAACTGCTCGATCGGACCGAGGCCGAGCACCTCGTTGACAACAGCTTCGATCAGCTCGTCGCGGACGCTGCCAACGATGCCGGGCATCTCCTGCGAAATCAGCGTCCGCGCGCCAGCGATGACCGCCTCACGCGCGCGGCCAGGCTCCAGCCCCTCCAGCTTCGCCGGGTCGAGCTCTTCGATCAGCCGGTGGTGCAACGTGACCTTGAGCTCGTCTACGGCTTCGGAGTTCTCGCCGCGGCGATTAATGGGGCGGTCTGGCTTCCCCGGGCCATCGGACTGTTTCGACTGCCACGAATATTGACTCATGCGAGTACTGCTCCTTTGGCGAGAATGTGTTTAGCTGACTTTGGCCAGGAACCGCTCCAAGAACCCCTTGCGCTCCTTAGGTGTTCCCGATAGCGCGTGCGCCATATCGATGATCGCGCGAGAGACTCGCGCGTACGGCTTCGCGACGACGATCGGAATGCCGAGCTGAATCGAGTTCGACACGTTGTAGTCGTGAGGGATGCGCCAGGTCACGTTGTACTCCAGCACACGCTCCACATCCTCCTCGCGAAGGCTGTTGGCTGAGGTAGAGTGGTTGATGATCAACTTCATCTTGTCATCGGAGATGTTCGCGGCGCGAAGCATTTCCAACGCCAGCGCGGTGTCTTTGATGCTCGCTAGGTCCATGCTGGTGATCAGCAGGATGATATCGGCCAACTCCAGCGTAGTGGCGATGATCTCATTGAAGGTACCGGGCGTATCGATCACGACGTAGTCGTGGCCCTGCGCCAGCAGGTTCACGATCTTTTCGATGTGGTCCGCGGTCAGGTCGCGCCATTCCGTCGGGTGCGGCGGCGCCGGCAGGATCGAGACGCCGGTGTGGTGTGACACCAACTCCTCCTTGATCGAATCGCGGTCAAGCTCGTCGATGCGGCGGCCCAGGTCGGCGATGCTGCTGTCTACCGCCACGTCCATCATGATCGCCACGTCGCCGAAGCGGGTGTCCATGTCCACCAGCACCACGTTGGCGTCGGTCATTCGCGCCAGCGATGTCGCCAGGTTCGTTGCGATCGTTGTCTTGCCGATGCCGCCCTTGGCGCCGAAGATCGTGATGATTGTCCCGCGCGGCACAAGGTCGGTCAGATCACCATCCGCATTCCGCCGCTTGCGCTCCTCATGCTCCAGGATGGCGTAGACGGCGCGCGTCACGTCCTCCGGCTTCAGCGGCTTGGTCAGGTAGTCGCTCGCTCCGGCCACCATCGCCCGGCGCACAGAGGAAGCGTCTGTCAGAGACGAGGTGACGATGATGGCGGCGTCCGGCGCGGCCGAGCCCAGCATCTCGATCGTCTGGATGGCGCGCGCCGCCGGCTCTTCCATGCTCACCAGGAAGACATCCGGCGGGTGCTCCTTGGCAACGGCGACGGCGGTGATGCCGTAGTCGGCCTCCCCCACCACCGTCAGGTTGCCTGCCGCCAGCACATCGGCAGTATCCGACCGGGCGCTCACGTCCGGGTCAATGATGATGATCTCAGGGTCTTGTGCCACGTTCTTGCGCCTCTCTACGATGCGTCCCGCTATCGTCTGTCTT
Source organism: Chloroflexota bacterium (assembly GCA_022565155.1). Taxonomy (GTDB): domain Bacteria; phylum Chloroflexota; class Dehalococcoidia; order DSTF01; family RBG-16-68-14; genus JADFKB01. The sequence goes on from JADFKB010000063.1 coordinate 7,760, forward strand.
AGCGATCGGTACCCAGAATGATGCAGGTGGACAATTCGGAGCCGGATGGGGTATGGTCGCCGAACGCGCGCACGGCTAGCCGGAGGACGCCGCTTTGTTCGCCGCAGAAGATGCGCTCGACCTCTTCCGGCGTCACCATCAGCGTGACGGTGATCGCCGTTGGTATCGGCACACCGTCCAACCCTTGAATCCGGTTCCCTTCGCCGGCGGTTGCAGCTCCCTCCTCGCCCTCTGCTTGCAGACCGGGCGCTATCGGCGGGATCTGGATGATCGTCTGGTCAACGGCCAGCACTTCGATGTCCTCGCCGATGAGAACTGCTCCTTCCACATCATCCAGGCTGTTCTCGGGCACCCAGTAGACATCTACGTAGTCGCCCTCCACCACCAACCCGCCGGCGCTGATCACCGGCTCTGTCCGGATGGCCAGGGCGCGGTGGCCTTCTTCAACCACGTAGCTGACAGGAGCTTCTCCGATGGCGGGCACGCTGATGATCTTCGACAGCAACACCTGCTCGTTAGCAGCGATGGGGAAGTGGACTTTCTCTCCGACGAGCGATTCGACCGTCGTAAACGCACCGGCCGCGACGGCGTTCTGCGAAACCAGCCGCACATCCAGCATCTGCGCCGTGATCGTCGTGCCAGACGGAATGGCGGCCTTTGCCACCACTACCGGAACGTTGGCCGCAGCAGAACCGCCTCCGCTCGGGCCGGACGACCGGGAGATGGCGGCGTAGATGAGCACCGCGCTCAGGCCGGCCAGGATCAGCGCCAGGAAGAGAAACTTGCGGTTCACCCGGTTGAGAGAAGCGGAGGTCATTGATTGAGCCATAGCGACTACCTCACAAATCGGTCGAGCGCGACTCGACGCACTAGTTCTTCAGGACGAAGGCAATTCGATTCGCCTCTATCTCATGTATCGGTTGCCATGGCCGAAGCTTTACGCCTAAGTGACACAAACGTTAATTGTTACGGGGCACGCACGTAGCGGATGAATATCGCTACTGCTGCTGCGGTGAAGGAAACAGGCGAGGCCCCGAAAGGAGCCCCACCTGACTAATCCTGGTGTGAAGTACACAGCCAGTGCTCGTTACGAGCAACTGCCGTCAAGACAGTTCGTGGCGCTGTTGAACGCCGTGACAATCGCACCGCGAAACAGCGTGACGGCGGTCACCACCACTGCCACCGCGATGACGGCCATGATCAGGCCGTACTCTGCCAGGGTCTGTCCCTTCTCGTCAGAGACGCGAGGAATGCGAATCTCCGGGGGCTCCCACGTCATCAGGTGGAGAAGAGCTTCATTTAGCATACGCATGATAGATAGTTCTCCTTTCTTCACAGCTCCGACGCGGGGCCGGGCACTACCACTAGGTGGTTCCTGTATCCATGATCGGATGGCTGCTGGCTGACTGAAGGGGGTTCCCGCATAAATCTGAGAATTTTTCCTACGCGTCACTCCTAAGCACCCCCCATAGACACATACTTGAGTATGAACAGGCTGTAGGGCCGTACCTGGCAGTAGTGAACAGAGGGGGATGTTCTCAGAATGGACGCAGGCGTATCTGGGGCAATAGCCGCAGCGGCGAGCGTTAGCCGGTAGCTGCGCTCTCCTGCTCAGAGGGGCGCATCTGCTTGCGCAGCGCGTTCAGCGCCCGGTGCTGGATCACCCGCACGGCCGGCACGCTCTTACCGACGATCTCCGCCACTTCCCGATAGTCCAGATCCTGGACGAACCGTAAGATAATCACCCGCCGATGTTCGTCGCGGAGGTGCAGGATCGCCTCGCGGACGCGATCGCCCTCCGCCTGGCGCTGCAGCACCTCTTCCGGGTTGCCCTCACGGCTCTGATCGACGAGTATTTCCGGCAGCTCCGTGCCCGGCTTGCGCGACCGCAAGTGGCTGACGCCGAGGTTGTGTGCGATGCGCATTACCCAGGAGACGAACGGTGCGCCGCGAAACTGGTAACGCTCGATCGCTGCCCACGCCTGCAGAAACGCCTGCGCCGTCAGGTCCTCGGCCTCCGCCGCGTTGCCTACCATATAGTAGACGTGGCGGTAGACGCGGGAGACGTGCATATCGTAGAGAGCGCCGAAGGCTTCCTGATCGCGCTGGATCGCGCGATCAACCAGCGCACGCTCCTCCTGTCTCTTCTGATCGACGACTTCTAACATGGTGTGGCGCCGGTGCGGTTATCCGCACACGTACGAAAACTCCTCATAGGAGGTTCGGCAGAACAAGGGGGCTACTAGAGAGGTTGGCCGGGAAATATCTACGAAGCGGGTTCTTCGCCGGGCGGCAGGCCCAAGGGGATGCTTGTCTGGGGCGCGGGCTTCGAATTCTCGTCAGCGACTTCTTCGTCGGCGGCTTCCGCCTTCGACGCGCCGGCGCCGTTCGCATCAGGCGTAGGGGCGTCACCGGCAGCCTCGCTCTCGGGCGGCGCCGGGTCACGCAGGATGTTGGGCACATCCAGCGGCGGATCGCCCGCCGAGGCGAGGTCGAATCGAATCTCGTACGGCCCTACGGAGAAGACGTCACCCGCCGCCAGCTTCCGCCAGCGGCCCCCTTCGGAGCCGAGCGGCGTGAGGCGGCGCACCTCGTGCACCATCAGCAGCTCGTCCCGGATCCACACGCGGGCGAATTCCGGGGGGATCGCCTGCTCGCCCGCCCCGTCGCTTTCCAGGCGGATGAGGCAGCCGGAGCCAGAACCGATGCTCACCGGCGATGTCCCGACTGAGAACGACTGCCCGCTCAGCGCGCCTCCGGTGACGTGCAGCCGTCCGGCTGTGTCAGCCAGAGCGGGCATCTGCTCCGGCGGCGGCTGATCGCTCAGCGGCCCGGTTGGCCCCTCCTCGGGGCCGATCCCGGACTTGCCCGGCGGGTGCAGATTGGCCGGATCCAGCGCTCGCTCCTTACCTCGAGGCGAGCCTCGAGGCCGCTGTCGCAGAAGATAGAAGGCGACGGCAGCGACTACTACCGCACCAACCGCGCCGCCGCCGTACAGCAGCGCGTTACTGCCGCCTCCACTGTCCCTGAGCGCGGCGCCGATCGAGATCGCGCTGGACTCCGTGCCGCCGCCGATGGTCTCGACGCGCGCGGTCAGCTCGTGACCGCCGCCAGCGACAGCCGCGGCATCAAGGGCGAACTCGTACGGCGGTTCGCTCACTTCTCGCACGGGTTCGCCATCCAGCAGGAAGGTCACCGATGTTACAGGCTCGTTGGAGATCACATCAGCGTTGTACATACCGGCGCCCTCTACCGCGACATCTACCTCCGTCTGGCGCACCACAATGCAGAGCTGTTGGGCGCAGACATCGCGCTCGGCGCTCTCCTGCAAGCCCGCCGACGTAACGTGCACGCGCAGGTTCGCCGGTTCCGATAGATTCAGCGCAAGCTGGGAGGTGTCCAGAGTTAGAATGTACTGGCCGCGCAGCAGCTCGCCGGCCTCCTGGTATAGCTGCGCCAGGCCGGCAGGCGAAGGCGTCGCGGCGAAGCGGCCACCACTGAGACTAGCGACTTCCTCAAGATACGCCTCGTCGATCTCGTCACCGAGGCCGATGACGAACACCGGCGCCGCCAGCGCCTCGACCGTCGCCATCGCCTCGTCACGCGACAGGACACTGCCGTGGTCGAGCCCATCGCTGAGCAGGATCACCGCCCGGTAGGGGTGCTCCGTGGAGGCCGCCAGGCGAACGCTCTCCGCCGTCGCCTGGTAGAGGGCGGTGGCGCCTTCGGCATTCAGGCTGGCGATAGCGGCGGCGGCCGCCTCGTGGTCTTGCGTAAACGGCACGGCGATGTTGACGGTGTCGTTGAAGGTAAGAACGGCGACGCTATCCTCCGGGCCCAGGTCCTCCAGGAACCGGCGGGCGGCCGCCTTCGCCTCGTCCAGCGCCCCACCCTCCATGCTGCCGCTGACATCGAGCGCCAGCACCACGGCGATCGGCAGGCTGCTATCGACGCCGCGATCCAGCGCGACGACGGGAACGAAGACATCGTTGATCTGCGCCTGGACGTCGCCCACGGCCAGGTTGGGAACAGGCAGGCCTTCGCTGCCCAGCACCGTCACCACCGCCTGCGCCTCGGACGGCGTGTCCGCCGACAGGCCCGTTAAGATAAGCGTCAGGCCCTGCTCTTGCGCCGCCGCGTTCGAGACGAACGCGACGGATGCCGTCAGGGCGAGCGCCGCCAGCGCCGCGGCACGCCACAAGCTGGTCATCATAACCGAGCGTCGGAGCTTATCTGACAAGCTAGGCAATCCTCTCGTTCAACATAAGGAACCATGACAGAGAACTTGACATCTCATTTTTTCTGTGCCAGAATACGGCGCGATTCGGTGACAGCGGCGCGAGCCGCACGGCGGGCCCGAATCAGTTACCTACTAGTAGTATCGACAGCGTAGCCGTTCCATTCAGAGCATCATGCCGGGATGCAGGAAACAGGCCCGGACGGGCTGGGGCTCTCTTCGACAGACGTCGCCAGCCGCTAAACAAAGCGATCTACAGTCTTCCCATCGGGCTGGGCTGAGAGATCGGGCTACGGGCCCAGGGGATGCCAGATCGGGAGACGGGGCCTGACAAGCGTCCCCTGGACCCACCCTAAATCGCTCGCCGGATCGACCACTTCCCATTTGCGTTCTGCCGTTTGCGAAGATATCGCGATTTACTTGCTACGCCACCTAGCATCAAGTCTCATCTCTTGCGTGCGATACTTACACATAACGTGTCTGACCCGGATCGCCTAACGCAGGCCGCCCTAGTCAGTTCGGCGCGCCCACGCACGCATAGAACCAAGGGGGATCGTATGATCGCAGAAACCGAACCATCCGCGACGAACGGAGCCGCGGCGCCAGAGTTGGCGGCCGATATACCGTCCCGGCCGCAGCCAGCCACGATCGAGGAGACCGGGCTCGAGCTGTCGATGCTGGCGGATCTGATGCTGAAGACGATCCACTTCGCAGGCCGCCCCAACGGCAAGTACCTCGCCGACCAACTCGCACTCTCGTTCCCCGCCACTGAAGAACTCCTCACGTTTCTCCGCCAGGGCCAGGCGATCGAAGTGGTCGGAACCTCCGGCGTCGGCGAGCGGGGCTACCAGTACGCGCTCACAGACCGCGGCCAGAAGAAGGCCGATGAGGCGATGGCCCGCAGCCAGTACGTCGGCCCCGCGCCGATCCCGATGTCGCTCTACGTCGAAACGCTGCGCGAGCAGTCCGTCAGCAACATCCGTATCGGCCGCGACGCGATGAAAACCAACCTCTCGCACCTCGTCCTGAGTGATGAGGTGCTGGCGGGGCTGGGGCCGGCCGTGAACTCCGCCAAATCCCTGCTGATCTACGGCAACTCCGGCAACGGCAAGAGCTCGGTCACCATGGCGATCGGCCAGATGCTGCCGGGAACGGTGTTGATCCCGTACGCCGTGGAGGTACACGGACAGATCGTTAAGGTCTTTGACCCGCGCATCCACCGGGAGATCGCGGAAGACGTCATCGGGCAACGCCGCCGCAACGCCGCAGATACACCATTTACCGGCCCCGAGCGGCGCAGAGACCGTCGCTGGGCCGTCGCAGCGCGGCCGGTGATCAGCGTCGGCGGCGAGCTGACGCTGCAAGACATGGAGCTGCGTTACTCGCCGCTCTCGCGGTTCTACATCGCGCCGCTCCAGTGGAAGGCGAACAGCGGCGTCCTGATCATCGACGACTTCGGCCGCCAGATGATCGAGCCGCAGGCGCTCCTCAATCGCTGGATCGTCCCGATGGAGCAGGGGATCGACCACCTCTCCTTCCATACCGGCGATATGGTGGAGGTGCCGTTCGATACGCTGCTGATCTTTTCGTCCAACATACCGCCGGGACAGTTAGGCGATGAGGCCTTCTTCCGCCGCATCTGCCACAAGGTGGAGATGCTGGACCCAACGCTGGACGAGTATCTGGAGATCTTACGGCGGGTCTGCGCCGAGCACAACATGGAATACACGGAGGAAGGCGCAGACTACCTGATCAGCAAGCACTACAAGGAGACCGGCAGGCAATTCCGCGCCTGCCACCCGCGCGACCTGATCGCCTTGGTGAGCGACATCGCCTGCTACCTCGAAGAGGAGCCCGCCCTGCGCCGTGAATGGCTCGATATGGCCTGCGCTTCCTACTTCGTCGACGTGCCAGAGGCGCCGTAACTCTTCTACCGAACGCAACCGCTACCGCCGAACGAGCTACGGCCTGCGTTGAGTCCAGCGCAGGCCGTGTGCTTGTCTATTGTGCTGAGCGCGCTGGGCGCTCTGGGCGCACTGGCGGCTGACACTTACGCCGGCCCCCACCCGCTACGGCGGGCCGATGAAGATCATCGTGAAGTACTTCATGCCGGCGCCATCGAAGGCCACAGCGACGCCGAT
>JADFKB010000064.1 GCA_022565155.1 Chloroflexota bacterium
CTCATAGATGGACTCAAGATCTACACGGCTGATCAGCACGACATCCGGGCTGCCATTGCGTGAAATCTGATAGCTCATCCCGAGATCGGCAACCCGATCCAGATACTCCTTGAGGTTCTTTCGCAGCGAAGTCGTTGACACAGTTTCAGTTGGGAGGCCATCCATAATCCAATTTCCTAGTGTGTACAGATATCTGTACGTCGATCTCGGCCCAAAGTCAACTAGAATGTACAGAAAAGCGTACATCGCTTGTGGGTATGTATCCCGTACTGTTATTCCAAACGAATACTCGCTTGACACACCCCAAACCTGATTCTACACTTCATCCGCATAAACGGATGAAACGATCCCCTGTGACCAACTTGATCACCGATCGGCTCGCCGCCCTTAGCGAGATGCTGCGGCTGCGCATCTGCCGGCTGCTGGAGCGGCAAGAGCTTTCGGTGGGTGAGATTGCCAGGGTTGTCCAGCTTCCCCAGTCCACCGTGAGTCGGCACCTCAAGGTGCTGTCTAGCGCCGGCTGGTTGGACAGGCGGGCCGAGGGCACGGCGACGATGTACCGGCTTGTTCTGGATGATCTTGAGCCTGAGGCGCGGGTGTTGTGGCTGGCCGTGCGGGATCAGCTTGGGGGGGACGTGCAGGTCGAGGATGATTCGCGCCGGGTTGAGGCGGTTGTGGCCGAGCGGCGGACGGATTCGGTCTCGTTCTTTGGGCGGATCGCGGGCGAGTGGGACGACGTGCGAGCCGAGCTGTTTGGCGACGAGTTCACGACGCGGGCGCTGTTGGCGCTGCTGCTCGCTCCCCCGCCGCCAATCGTGGCGCCGAACGCACCGGTCACGCTGTTGCCGCTGAAGCCGCCGATGACGTTGGGGCTGGTGGCGTCCGGCTCAAGGCGCAGGGCGCGGCTGCCGTCCACGTGCAGCTCCAGCGCCTGGTTGTCTGTCGTGCCGACGATGTCGGTGCCGGCCGTGGTGCCGCTGTTGCCGCCCAGCGACCAGGCGTTGACCGCGTGGAAGGCGTAGGCGACGGTGGCGAACTGCTGGCGCGGGGTCATCGCCGGATCCGCCCCTACCTTTACCTCCAGGTAGCGGGGCGATTCCTCGAAGACGGTCGCGGTGAGCGCCGTGACGGAGCCCAGCAGTACGCTGAACAGCCCGTCGGCAACGGCCACCGTTGCCTGCGTCTCGTTCCACTTCTCGCTGCCGGCAGCGAGGGAGTCCCAGACGCTGAAGCGGATCGAGTAGTTGCCGTCGGCAATCGGATCGCCGGTGCCGGGGTCGGTCAGCTCGCCCTGGAAGTTGACCAGGTTGACCGGGGCGGGCGAGGCCGCAGCGGCGGGCTGGAACAAGCCTGTCACCGGGTCGAGCACGGCCCCTCCAATTGACGTGCCAGTGAGCAGCACGCCGAGAATGAATGCCACCAGGATCGCGATGATGGTGCGTTCGGTCGTCATGGTCGTCCTCCTTCAGGTCGCGGGCGTAGATAGACGGGCGACGGGCAATGCCGCGCCGCGTGCGTGTTGATCTCCGGGACAAACTGATGTCTTGTGCTGGATATCGCACCTCCCCAAAGTGCGACTGATGTTAGGCTTCCCGCCCTACTCCCCCCAGATACGACCCGCCCAGCATCGGCCACCAGTCATGTACCGGCTAGTATAGCAGCGCGTCGAAATTTGTCAAGCGTGCCTACGGCCCTCATTCCGACTACTGTCACCCCTTTCGCTAGGTGGGGACCGGAGCTTGAGGGTCAACGACAGCGACGGTGAATTGCAACTGAACAGTCCTTGTAGGGCTATGTGGTTCGTGGTAGGATAATGCTCCTATGCTCAATAAGGAGGCAGTATCACGACAGACAAGGCAGCGGTTAAATCTACAGTAGTGGCTATCGTCGTCACGCTGGCGGTCGTAGGCGGCTTCATGGCGCTGGACAAGACAGTGTTGCACGTCTACTCTCCAGAAGACTCGCAAAGTGGGCTGGTGGCTCCTGCACCAACACCTATCCCTACGCAAACGGGCCCGTCGAGAACTGCAGAAGAGGTGGATATAGCCGTCGAAGAGCAAGAGGTGCTCTTCTGTGAGCTGGCGGAGTTTGACCTGGACTTCGTGGCACGCGGACTAACTAGATGGGATGGGGCTCGCTCCGTCTGGATCCTCCCATGCCTGTTTCGCGTAACGCCGGAGGATGACTACGTGACCGGCTGCCTACTCGTCGACGACCGCACGCTGGAGGTGACAGACGCTTCGGATGACTTCGTTTGTGGGCCTGCGTTTCCTTGATAATACGCGCCGGTGGCTGACGATTTGAAGAGCCGTACCCCTCAACTGACAGCCGTTGCGCTGGCCACCGCCATGCCGCTGGCCGTTGCCTACGCCACGCCGGAGTCTTCGCGCTCGATCAGTTTGAAGTCGGCGGCGTCCAGGGGGATCAGCTCGCCCTTGCGGTGCGAATCGAAGATCTTGAACATATCGCGCTTGTGCGGCCGCTTCCTGCCGATGGGACAGGCTTCCCACGCCTCGTAGTCCTCATCGCAGTAGCCCCAGCGGCGCTCGCCGCACTTCGGCTGCAGGTACATGCCCAGCTCCGGAACGCTGCGGTTCACCTCGGCCCGCATCATCGCGGCCACCTTGCGGAACTCCCACTGGGTGCGAGTGCAGAGCCGCAGGTCGCAGATGTGGAGCAGCTCCTGGAAGTTGACGGTGATCTTGAAGTTCGTGCTGGCGGCGTTCGGCAGCAGGAAGCGGGCGTCCTCCGCGGGCACGCCGGCGTCGAGCAGCTCCTGGTACAGCTTGCCCAGCTCCTCGAACGCGGCCTCCATCTGCTCCGCCTTGCCCGCGCGCTGCACCGACTGCGGCACGGTGTAGGGGAACCGGGCGTCCTTGAACTTGACGTAGCGCTGGCTCTGCTGCTCGAAGCTGATGCCGACGCGATGCCGCACGAACTGGTGGCTGAAGCTGCGGCTAACGCCCGCGATGCCGAACTCGAACCAGACCTGCTCTAACGGCGAGCCGTGGCCGGTCTGCAGCCGCCGCTCGATGAACTCCTCCATCTTCTCGCGCGTGATCTTGCCGCTCTCGATCCGCTTGTTGATCTGCATCGGCGTGAGCGACGAGTAGGCCGTCCGGTACGCGATGTAGAGCGACTTCATCGGATCCTTGGTCTGGTCCAGCAACTCTACCTGAATGGCCATAGCACAGCCATTGTACCGCTAATAGCAGCGGATGTTGAGCTTTTATGTGGACTTCTGGGATTTCGTAGCGCGGCTAGGAGGCGTTCACAAACGCCGTGCCCTGCCAGAGCAACGCCGCGATGACGCCCGCGGAGATGAACGGCGCATAGGGGATCGGCTCGCCCTTCTTACGCAGGCCCGTGGCCAGCAAGATCAGCGCAAACGCGCCGCCGCCCAGCGCCATGAAGAGCAGCGCCGGCGAGACGTTCGTGAAGCCCAGCGCCAGCCCGGCGAACGCCGCCAGCTTGACATCGCCCATGCCCATGCCGCGGCCGCCCGTCAGCAGCGATGGCAGCAGCAGCACACCGCCGGCCAGCCCGCCGCCGGCGAGCGCTGCCAGCAGATCGGCGTCCGGCATCAGCGCGGCGATGATGACCGCCCCGGCGATCGCCGGGTAGGTAATCACATTCGGCACGCGATAGGCGAGTACGTCGGTGCCGGCGCAAACAAGCAGTGCAGAGACGTAGGCGGCGACGATGGCGGCATGGCCTGGCGCATCGAATCGCGCGCCGATGACAGCGAAGAGCCCGGCCGTTGCGCAGACGACGAGCAGCCTCCGCGCCCAGGCCGCCGCTGAGGTATCGAACGTGAGCGCCAGCGAGCCGGACTCGGCACGGTGTGCGGAGAGGGCGTCGATGACAGGCGTAGCCGCTGGCGCGTCGTCGCCGCCGCTCGGGGGCACGGCAAGGCGGGCGATCAGCGCGTCCAGTACGAAACCAACTGCCAGGCCGATTAGAGCGAGGTAAAGTATCATCGTCCTCTGTTCATTCTACTATCGATCATCGACAGCGCCAGAGGCAACCGCCAGGGCGCTGGAAGCGGTGGGCGCCGGACGTTGCCCTATGTCCAGGATTCGCTTGTTCGGCTTCAGGCCGCTGGGTAGGCTGTACGAGGTGCTGAGTTCGGAATCGCAACGATTAGATCAATCGCAATGAAGCGTACGCTCGCAACCGGGGCAGAGGATCGCGGACGGGCCGGCATGTTTGGCGTGGCCGCTGCATTCGCGCTGCTCGCTGCGATCTTCGTTGCCTGCGGTATCAGCTTCAGCGCGGAGCCGGAGGAGACGGAGCTGTTCAAGCGACTATCGATTGACGGCGACTCCGCGCCGGGCGCCAGCGACTTCGCGCCGGGCGCCCCGCTGACGCTGCTACTGGAGTACGAACAGCCGTATACCGTGCTAATCCAGGTGCGCTGCGAAGTGCTGGAGGCCGACCCGCCGCCGACACCTGACCACACGCCGACGCCGCTGATCGTACTCGGCATTCTGATCACGCCCGAGCCGACAGCCGTCAACATTCCACGGATCCGCCCGACGCCTTTCAACAAGGTGATCGACGTTCTGGTCGAGGACATTGCGGCCAACCCGGACGGCGGCATCGCCGGTGAAGCGACGCCCGTGGCGGGCACGTTCGAACGGCAATTCTTGGCGCCGGACCGGCCGGGCCGCTACATCGCCAAGTGCTTCACGCCGCTCGATGTGAACAATGCTATCCGTGAAGAGTTCACGATCTCATAGCCGGATGTGCAGCCTCAGCAGCAACGGAAACGCTCCTTCTGTTTGACGCTCCTGATCGGCCGCCGCTATTATCGACGTGAGATGTCGGAAGAGCGGCGCGAACTGAAGGCTGAGGCATCGCCCGGCCTACGATCCGGCGAGATCGACCGCGCGGCCGATGAATCCGCGACACCGGCGACTCAATCGCAAGACATCGCCTCCCACCTCGGCTACGTCCTTCGCTCCATGCGCCCGCGCCAGTGGACGAAGAGCCTGATCGTCTTCATGGCGCTACTCTTCTCGATCAACGATCGCTGGGAAATCTCGGAACCCTCCGAGTGGGCTCCGCTGCTCGGCTGGACGGCGCTGACGTTCGTCCTCTTCTCGGTCGTGTCCAGCGCCGACTACCTCCTGAACGACGTTATCGACCGCGAGAGCGACCGCAAGCATCCGGAGAAGCGCCGCCGGCCCATCGCCGCGGGTCAGCTCTCGGTGCGGGCGGCGCTGATCTGGGCCGGCGTGCTGGCGGCGCTGGCGCTGGGCGGCGGCTTCGCGCTGGCAGGCCCGTTGACGTGGAAAATTGGCGCAACGCTGAGCGCCTATGTCGTGCTCATGGTGGCGTACACGTTCGTGCTCAAGCACATCGTCCTGATGGACATGATGGTGATCGGTGCAGGCTTCATCCTGCGCGCGATGACCGGCGCGCTCGCGGTCGATGTGCCGATCTCGCCCTGGCTCTACGTCGTAACCGCGCTGGGCGCGCTCTTCCTGGTGATCAATAAGCGGCGGGCGGAGCTGACGCTGCTGGAGTCGAGCGCGGCGGAGCACCGGCCAATCCTGCAGGAGTACTCAGTTCCGCTGCTCGACCAGATCGGCGCGTTGGTGACCGCGTCTACCCTGATCGCCTACGGCCTCTATACGTTCACGGCGGAGAACCTGCCCGAGAACAACGCAATGATGCTGACCATCCCCTTCGTCTTGTACGGTATTTTGCGCTACCTCTACCTGGTGCACACGCAAGAGCAGGGCGGCAGCCCAGAGGAGGTGCTCCTGCGCGACCGGCCGCTGATGATCAATATCTTGCTCTGGCTGGCGACCGCCGCGACGGTGCTCGTCCTCTTCCGCGACTGACGCTGCAGGACTTGAACGGTGGTGGTATACTAGGCGTCACTTGAACATCTGCATGCTCATTGGGCGGATTCCCTGCCGGAAAGCGAGGGACGAAGATGCTAGCACAGGGAGCGTCGGCGGCGCCTAATCGAACGTTCGTGACAGTTCTCGCCGTCCTCGCCTGCGCCGCGTTCGTGGCGATGCTCTGGCTGCGGGCCAGTCCGGCGGCAGCCAACCCACGTTCTGATTTCGTAGTCGTGGCCGCCGGAGCCAATCATACCTGTGCCGTTACCGATTCGGGCAGCGTCGTTTGTTGGGGCTGGACGTTCGAAGGCTCCCTTCGAGCCGGAACAGCGGTTGTGCAGACCGTACCGGTCACCGTCTCAGGCCTGGAGAGCGATATCACGGACGTGACCGCCAGTGACGCGTACGGTTGCGCGCTGACCACTGGTGGTGGCGTCAAATGCTGGGGCTTGGACCTTTTTATGGTGGAGTCTAGCACAACGCCCGTCGACATCGTGGGACTTGACGAAGGTGCGGCCGCCATCTCATCGGGAGGGAATCAGACTTGCGCGCTCACGACGGCAGGAGCAGTCAAATGCTGGGCCCCGAGGCGGGGGCCGCTGACAGCCGGGCTCGTGCCCGGCCTGGAGAGCGGAGTCAGCGACATCGCTGTTGGGGGCACGCATGTCTGTGCGCTCACGGTGGCTGGGGGAGTCCAGTGCTGGGGCGACAATGAATCCGGCCAGCTAGGTGACGGGACGAACAGTAACCGTGCAGCCCCGGTCAATGTGTCCGGCCTGACTTCCGGCGTCGCCGCGATCGCAGCAGGTTCCAACCATAGCTGTGTGCTGACTAGTACTGGCGGCGTCCTCTGCTGGGGAGAAAACTTCGGCGGCCAAATTGGGGACGGGACGGACACGGACCGCAACGCCCCGGTTGGCGTAACCGGTCTTTCGAGCGGCGTGACAGCGATCGTCGCGGGCGGCTTCCGTTCGTGTGCGTTTCTGGAGGCAGGGGGCGTGAAGTGCTGGGGCTCGACGTTTGGCTCAACGCCGGTCGGACTGGCGGGCGCGGAGAGCGGCGTTCTCGACCTGAGCCTCGGCTTCGATCACGCCTGCCTACTGATCGAGGCAGGTGGCATCCGCTGCTGGGGGAACAACACAGTTGGCCAGCTGGGCGACGGCACGACCGAGCGGCGGCTTAGCCCGGTGGATGTCATAGTGGTTCAAGCGAAGCCAACGCCGACAGCCACGCCGTGTCCGGCGGATGGCTGCCCGGCCGCCACGCCGCCGCCCTGCCCAGTAGAAGCGTGCATGGCGCTCGTAGTCATAGACGAAGCGGGCGAAGTCGTCTGCCATAGCAGCGGCGATTCCACTTGCGACCTGCCGGTAGGGAGCGACTTCACGCTGGCGGTCGATGCCTTTGCCGTTCCGGAGAACGGCTACGTGGCCGTGCTAGCGGCTATCGATTACGGCGGCGACCTCATCTACAACAGAGTTGGCTCGGCGGACGATGAGATCGTCTGGCCGGACGCCGTGCTCGCCCTACGTGGCGATCTCGCACCGGGAATCATTACTCATGGCGCCCTGTCAGGAATTCTACCGCCACTGCCCGTGAGCCACTACGAAGGCATCTTCGTTGAGATCTCCATGAGCTGCTCGGCGGATGAGAGCAGCACCGAAGTGCGGCTACTTCCCGAAGGTGATCCGAACGCCGTCACCTCCGGTGCCGTATTCCAGGAGCGCCAAGATTTTGACGCGCCGAGAATAGTCCCGCAGGTCGGCTCCCTGCGCGTGGCCTGCTGCGACGCACGCGTGACCAGTGTCGACGCGCTCTACATCCTGCAGCGCGAGGCGGCGCTGATCACCGCCATACCCTGCGGCTGGGACGGCGACGTGGACGCCGATGGCGACATCGACTCGATCGACGCCGCGCTGACGTTGCAGTTCGTCGCGCAGCTCATCGCCGCGCTGCCGAGAGCGGGAGGCTAGGCGCAGGCGGGCGCGGGCTTGCCGGTGACGGGATCCTCTGCGCTGTCTGTCGTGTCGACGTCGCCCGGCGTGACGGAGGTGTTGTCCACCAGCCCAAATGCCGAGAACGGCCAGTAGATCAGCCAGGCCTGGCCGATTAGGTTCTCTATCGGCAGCGGCCCCCACGAATGCGAGTCGGAGCTGTTATTCCGGTTATCGCCCAGGACGAACAGATGATCCGGCGGCACCGTCTGCGGCCCGTAGGTATAGGCGGGCTTCTCCTGGATGTAGGGCTCGTCTAAGGGTTCGCCATCGATGAAGACCGTGCAGTCGCGCACCTCCACCGTCTCGCCTGGCAGGGCGATGACGCGTTTGATGAAGTCACGCTCCGGGCCGTTGGCGGGTTGGTTCGGCGATCTGAAGACCACGACGTCCCCGCGCTTCGGGCCGCGGAAGAGGTAGCGCATCGAGTCGTCGCCGGGATCGACGAACGGGACGAACTTGCTCACCGTCTCCATGTTGATCTCCCAGTAGAGCGCCTTGTTCACCAGGACATACCACTGGTTCTCAAACGTCGGCTCCATGCTGCGGCCCTCCACCTGGAAGTTCTGCACCACGGCGCGTACCAAGAGGAAAATGAGCAAGGCGAGGATGATCGTCTCGGCTACTTCACGAAGGCCGCGGCCGAGCGGACGCCACAGCGTGCGCTGTCGCGGCGCGGGCAGCGCCACGGCGATGGCGCCAGAGGCGTCAGGCCCGTCGGAGAACGGCGGCGAAGACGCGGGCGGCGAGTAGTGCGGCAGGCCGGTCGTGCTCGTCGAGGCGCCCGCGGCGGCCGGTGCGTCCAACGGCCGCGGGGTCGCGCGCTCCGGAGCGTACGCCGGATTCGCGTGCTGCGGCTGGTCCACCGTCGTGGCGGCGGTGGCCGGAGTTGCGTTCTGCGGCTGCCATCCGTCCCCTGTTTGCACTAGCGTTGGGCCGGAATCGCCCGGTGACGTTGGCGGCGCGGGCGGGTCGCTAGCCTGCGTGGCGTCCGCTGCACCGGCAGGCGAGTTCGCGGCCTGCGAGGGCGCGGGATCGGTGCGACCCGGTGGCGCTGTGGTCGATTCGCTGATTGGTGCAGTGCGCTTCGAGTGTTCGCCGGATGCGGGCGTGGACGCGATCTCGCGCCGAAACGGCCCGGCATGACTCCGCTCCGGAGGGGAGTTCTCGGTGGACGTTTCCGCGGGCTGATCCGATTGTGGGTCGCGCTCGTCGCGGGGAACTTCTGGCATGATATCTGCGTCTATACGAGTATAGCATAGGGGCAGAATCGCCCTTATGCAAAGCAGTTACATGGAAGTGTCGGCCCCGAATGGGCGTCCGGCCAGGGTGATGTAGCGAAGAGGAGCGTGAGATGAACAAGACGATGATTGCAGTGATTGGGATAGTGGCGCTGGGCCTGCTGGCCCTGGGCTGCACCGAGACGACGACGGTGTTGCCGCCAGGCCAGGATTCGGCGGGCATCACCGTCAGCGGCTCAGGCTCCGCCTTCGGCGAGCCGGACGTGGCGGTGCTGACCCTCGGCGTCGAGGCCGAAGCGCCCACCGTCGCCGAGGCGCGCAGCGAAGCGGCCGAAGCGATGGACGCGACGTTGCAGGCGCTGAAGGACGGCGGCGTGGAGGAGAAGGACATCCAGACCACCCGATTCTCCATTAACCCGCAGTACGATTACCGCGGCAACGGCCCGCCCAGACTAACTGGCTTCTTCGTGGAGAACCTGGTGACGGTAAAGATCCGCGAGATCGACAACACCGGCGACCTGATCGACGCGGCGGCGACGGCGGGCGGCGACCTGATCCGCATCCAGAACCTACGCTTCACCATTGACGACCCGTCGGCGCTGGAAGACGAAGCGCGTGTGGCCGCGATGGAAGAAGCGAAGAGCAAAGGGGAGACCCTGGCGGCGGTGGCAGGCGTGTCGCTCGGGGCGCCGCGTTCGATCTCCGAAAGCGGCGGCGTTTCGCGGTTTGCATTCGAAGAAGGCGTGGCGTTCGCGGCGCTTCCGGCTGCCGATGCATCCACGCCTATTGAGACCGGCCAATTGGAGGTGCGTGTGCAGGTACAGGTGGTCTACGCGTTAGAGGAGTAGCCGGGCGGCTAGGGATCGCTCCCTTGATCCGCGACCGGAACACAAGTAGAATGAGAGGTCTGGAATCCGCCTACATCAATTATAGATACCGAAGGAGAGGATAGCTTGGCGGAAGTCTTTGTCGGCGAACGCGAGTCGCTGGAATCGGCGCTGAAGCGCTTCACGAAGCGGGTGCAGCAGTACGGCATCCTCTCTGAGGCGCGCCGCCGCCGTCACTACGAAAAGCCCAGCGTCAAGCGCAAGCGAAAGGCTGCGGCGAAGCGCCGCAAGTCCGCCAGGAGCGCCAGCTCCTCCTCCTTCCGGCGTTAGCGCGGGTCCGTATCCAGCCATGTCCCTTCAGCAGCAGCTAGCTGCCGACCTGAAAGACGCGATGCGCGAGCGCGATGAGCGCAAGCGCGATACGCTGCGTCTGACGCTGGCCGCGCTGCATAACGCGGAGATCGAATCCGGCGAAGAGCTGGACGAAGCGGCGACGCTAGTCGTCCTGGCCAGAGAGGCGCGGCAGCGGCGCGAGAGCATTGGGGAATTTCGTAAGGCCGGCCGCCAGGAGATTGTGGAGAAAGAGGAGGCGGAGCTGCAAATCCTCTCCGCCTACCTGCCGGAGGCGGTCTCCCGCGATGACATCGTAGAAGCTGCGCGCCAGCTAATCGAGGAGACGGACGCCGACGGCGCAAAGGACATCGGCAAGGTGATGCCGGTGTTGATGCAGCAGCTTCGCGGGCGCGCGGACGGCCGCGTGGTCAACGAAGTCGTGCGCGAACTGTTGGCCGGTTCCTAGAAGCCGACCCTTCCTCTAGCTCGTCACTTTCTGTCTCTCGCCGTAGGCTGCGCGGCGTCTGTCTGACCCGGCGCGCGCCGTAGGCTGCGCGGCGTCTGTCTGATAGAATGAGGCGTGGCGTCCCAGCAGGTGAGGGAGCGTGAGATGCGTTCACTGAGACCGCCTCAGGTGTTGCTCTTCGGGGCGATGCTGGCAATCGCCCTCGTCATCGCGCTCTTCCCCTACTTTCCCAGACAGCTCGGTGTCAGCGAAGGTGACGTCGCCTCGCGCGAGATCCGCTCGCCGCGCGACGCGACGTTCGAGAGCGAGACGCTGACCGACCAGGCGCGCGAGTCGCTCGCCAACGCAGTCGCTGATGTCCTGGTGCCGGACCTGAACGTGGCGCCGGACCAGCTTGTGGAGCTGGACCAGATCATCGTCAGCATCGGCCAGGTACGGGAGAGCGTGTCGCTGGATCAGCCTTCCAAGCGTCAGGAGCTGCTGCGCATCGTCGATCGCGACAGCACCGACACGATCCTGGCGCTCCCCGACGACCGCTGGCAGCGCGTGGTAGTGGAGGCCGGCCAGGTGCTGGGCGGCGCGCTGGCCGGGCCGATCGCCCCGGGCGGTGTGGAGGCCGCGCGCGATGGGCTGCTCCAGCAGGTCAGTCCGGATCTCTCCGCCGCCGAAGCGAAGCTCGTCGCCGATCTGCTGCGGCCCTACGTTGTGCCAACTCTCGTCATCGATGAAGACGCGACTGAGCAGGCGCGGGCAGTCGCGCGCGAGAGCGTGGAGCCGCAGTTGCAGACGGTCTTCCACAACCAGCTGATCGTCTCGAAGGGCGAGCGCTTCGATGCGACGGCGGTGGAGATGCTGGAAGAGGTCGGCCTTCTCTCGCCCCGCATCGAGATGGAGAACGTGCTCTCAGTGACGCTGATCGCGGTACTAGCTGCCACCGTACTCGCGCTCTATCTCTGGGCCTTCCCGGTGCAGGCGATCGAATCGGGACGCAACCTCTTCCTGCTGGCGATGATCATCGCGCTGCCGGTGCTGCTGGCGAAGCTACACTTCTCGCTGGTGCTGCCGGACGAGAGCCGCCGCTTCGTCGCCTACTTCTTGCCGCTGGCGGCGGCGCCGATGCTGGTCGCGACGCTGCTGGGCGCGCGCTTGGGAATCGTCGTCGGGCTGATCCAGGCGGCCCTGCTCATGTTCGCTGTCGTCAGCCTGCCGGACCTCTCGCTGGTGGAGACGATCGAGCCGGTCGATACGGCCCGTGTGATGCTCGTCTACGGCTTCGGCGCCATGATCGGCGTCTTCGCCGTGCGGCGAGCGGAACGGACGAACCAGTACGCGGGCGCCGGCATCCTCGTCGGACTGGTCTCCGGCGCTGTGCTCCTCGCACTCTGGCTATTGGAGCCGGAGCGCGGCGCCTTCGATGTCGCCTGGATGGCCGCGGCGGCCGCGACGAGCGGACTCGGCAGCGGCCTGCTGACGGCGGGCGGCTTCGTCGCCGTCGGCTCGCTGCTCGGCGTCACAACCAGGGTGCAGCTCATGGAGCTGGCGCAGCTCAACGCGCCGCTCCTGCGCCGCCTGCAGGACGAAGCGCCGGGCACGTTCCATCACAGCATCATCGTCGGCAACCTGGCGGAGCGGGCCGCCGATAAGATCGGCGCGGATGCGCTGCTGGTGCGCGTCGGCTGCTACTACCACGACCTGGGGAAGGTGGCGCAACCGGGCTTCTACATTGAGAACCAGCTCGCCGGCGACAACCCTCACGACGGCATGGACCCGAAGGAGAGCGCCCGCATCATCGCCCGCCACGTGCAGGCGGGGCTGGATCTGGCCCGGCGCCACGGATTGCCGGAGCGCGTGCAGGAATTCATACCACAGCACCACGGAACGCGCCTCGTCGCCTACTTCTACCGCACCGCCAGCCAGCAAGACCCCAACGTAGACGCCAGCCTCTTCCGCTACCCGGGCCCGAAGCCGCAGAGCCGCGAAACGGCGATCGTGATGCTCGCTGACTCCATCGAGGCGACAGCGCGCGCCAGCGAGGATCGCTCCGCCGAGCGCACGGATGCCATCGTCGATGAGGTGGTGGCGGAGCGGCTGGCGGAAGGCGAGCTGGAGGAGTGCGATCTGACGCTGCGCGAGATTCGCACAGTGGTGGAGTCGTTCAAGCAGACGTTGCGCGGCATCTATCATCCGCGCATCGCCTACCCGGAGCCGACGGCGCACGAGCGTGGCCTGAGGCTGGGCCGCTTCCGACCGGGACGGCGGGCGCCGCCGCCAGCGTTTCCGGACGCGCCAGCGCCGTCTCGTGGCGGGCCGCCTACCTAGCCGGGTGAGCGACGCGTATACTGGGGGTGGATGAAGCTCCAGGCGCTCGATACTGGGGTATGGCGAATGTTGACTTATCACATGCAGAACTGTGAATGGACAGACCTGCCGCCAGAGGCAGACCCGCTATCGGCGGGAAAGGTCTGTCCCTACAGATGCCGAAGTCAAGTTATCCTCGTAGGGGCCGACCTTCAGGTCGGCCCGCCAAGCTGCACATCGGAGGGGTGATGCGCTTCGCCGTCGTCGTATTCCCCGGCACGTGGAGCGACCACGATTGCCAGTACGTCCTGCGCGACGTGCTGGGCCAGGAAGCCGACCTCGTCTGGCATCGAGAGGCTGACCTCTCCAACTACGACTGCATCGTTCTGCCCGGCGGCTTCTCGTACGGCGATTACCTGCGCTGCGGCGCGATCGCCCGCTTCTCGCCGGTGATGGCCGCCGTCGCCCGCCACGCGGAAGCGGGCCGGCCGGTGATCGGCATCTGCAACGGCTTCCAGATCCTCTGCGAGGCAGGGCTGCTGCCGGGCGTGCTGCGGCGCAACGAGAGCCTCCAGTTTCGCTGCCAGGACGTCTACCTGCGTGCGGAGAATATCGAGTCTTCATTCACGAGCCTCTGCCAGCCCGGCCAGGTGCTGCGCATCCCCATCTCCCACGGCGAGGGCAGCTACTACGCCGGCGAATCGACGCTCGACGAGCTGGAGGCGAGCGGTCGCGTCGCGTTCCGCTACTGCACGGCCGAGGGCGAGGCGACGGCCGATGCGAACCCGAACGGCTCCGTGCGCAACATCGCCGGCATCGTCAACGAACGGGGCAACGTGCTGGGCATGATGCCGCACCCGGAGCGCGCCGGCGAATCGCTGATGGGCGGCACGGACGGCCTGCTGCTCTGGCGCAGCGTGATCGAGTCGGGCGTGGAGGGGGTGGCGGCCCGGC
>JADFKB010000065.1 GCA_022565155.1 Chloroflexota bacterium
GTCACGGAGTTCTGGCTGGGCGAACTGCGGCGCGTCGATAAGACGCCTATGTGAGTTTCTGGCCACCCTCTTGCCATAGTCGAACGTTTATGCTACTCTAACGCCGCAATAGGGGGAAATCGAAGCTGACTGGGAGGGCCCAGGCATGGCGAAAGACAAGAAGAGCGAAGCGCTGGACATCGCGCTTGGCGAGATCGAGAAGCGGTTCGGGCAAGGCGCGGTGATGCGCCTGGGCGAGGCCTCGGCAGATATGCAGGTAGAGGCGATCCCGACCGGATCGCTGGCGCTGGACCTGGCGCTCGGTATCGGCGGCATCCCGCGCGGGCGGGTTACGGAGATCTTCGGGCCGGAGATGGCGGGCAAAACGACCCTGGCCTTGCACGTCGTCGCCCAGGCGCAGGCGCTGGGCGGCACGGCCGCCTACATCGATGTCGAGCACGCGCTGGAGCCGACGTTCGCCTCCGGCATCGGCGTCAACGTCGACGACCTGCTCGTCTCCCAGCCCGATACGGGCGAGCAGGCGCTCGAGATCACCGAGGCGCTTGTCCGCAGCAACGCCGTCGCTATCATCGTCATCGATAGCGTCGCCGCGCTCGTGCCGCGCGCCGAGATCGAAGGGGAGATGGGCGATTCGCTGCCCGGCCTCCAGGCGCGGCTGATGTCCCAGGCGCTACGAAAGCTGACCGGCGCGATTTCGCACTCCAACACGGCGGTTGTCTTTATCAACCAGCTGCGGGAGAAGATCGGCATCGTCTTCGGCAACCCGGAGACGACGCCCGGCGGCCGCGCGCTGAAGTTCTACAGCTCCGTCCGCATCGACGTGCGGCGGATCGAGACGCTAAAGCAGGGGCAGCAGGTGGTCGGCAGCCGGGTGCGGGCGAAGGTGGTGAAGAACAAGGTGGCCGCCCCCTTCCGCATGGCCGAGTTCGACATCATGTTCGATGCCGCGTACCCTGGCATCAGCCGCGAAGGCGATCTGCTGGACATGGGCGTGGAGTTGGAGACGATCAAGAAGATGGGCTCGTTCTACAGCTACGGCGAGCTGCGGCTGGGCCAGGGCCGCGAGAACGCGAAGGCCTACCTGCGCGAGAATCCCACGCTGACTGCGGAGATCGAGCGGCAGGTGCGCGCTGCTTGCTCTCTCCCTCCGCTGCCGGGCGGCGAGGAGGCAGACGCAGACCAATCGCAAACGGCAGCGCCGCCGGCGCCTGAATCCGAGCCGGCTAACGAAGCGGAGCCGGCTAGCGAAGCAGAGCCGGCGGAAGCGCTGAAGTAGGCCGAAGGGCAGGGAGGAAGAGCTTCCCTAGCCCAGAACCCGTTCAGCACTGCGTTGACGCCTAGGGTCGCCG
This sequence comes from Chloroflexota bacterium, assembly GCA_022565155.1. Classification (GTDB taxonomy): domain Bacteria; phylum Chloroflexota; class Dehalococcoidia; order DSTF01; family RBG-16-68-14; genus JADFKB01. The sequence continues at coordinate 1,350 of JADFKB010000065.1, forward strand.
AAGGCGTTGGGGTGTGAGCGAAGAGGCGTCTACGGATGACGGGTAACCGGCTGCGTACCGCGCGCATCGGGTTCCAGATACTCCTCACGGCCGGATTTCTCGGCCTGCTCGCCTGGCGCGTCGATATCGGCGAGGCGTTCTCCACCTTCTCCGATGCCCAGTGGGCCTGGCTGCCGGCCGGACTGATCATCTTCACCCTCTCGAAGGCGCTGCACACCGCGCGCTGGCGCATCTTCCTCGGCTCGCATCGCTCGCTGCCGCTCTCCGGCCTGTTTGGCATCTTCCTGATTCACAACATGGTGAACGCTGTGCTCCTCTTGCGCGCGGGCGATGTCGTGCGCATCCAGACCACGGCCCAGCGCTACAAGATCGCGCGGTCGGAGCTGACCGCCACCGTCGTCGTCGTTGAATCGGTGCTGGACGGCCTGTCGTTTGCCCTGCTGGTGGCGGTGGCGTTCGCGCTGGGATCGATCCCCGGCTCTCTCCAGGCGGCGTTCTGGACGCTGGCAGGGCTGGCGCTGCTCGGGTTTGCGCTGAGCACCATAGCCGCGCGCTGGATCCGGCCGGAGGGTCTCGTTGCACTCGTTCCGCAGCGCTGGCTCTCAGAAGAGAGGCGTCGCGGCGTCGTTGCGAGCTTGGATCGCTTCCTCGACGGTATGCGGTCGCTGCGGGAGTGGCGTCTGGCCGCGCCGGCGATCGTCCTGTCTGTGACAGGCTGGCTGATGGAGGCGTGGGCGTACTGGTGCTTTGGCCAGGCGTTCGGGCTGGACCTGGGCTTCGGCGGCTACCTGCTGATCATGATGACGGCGAACTTCGTCGTGTCGATACCGATCACGCCGTCCGGCATCGGGCCGTTCGAAGTGGCGACGCAGGAGCTCATCGTGCTGCTGGGCGAGGAGCGGGCGCTGGCGGCCGGATTTGCTATCGGCATCCACCTCTCCTTCATCATCTGGATCACGCTCACCGGCCTGGCGGCGATGTGGCTGATGCGCCTGCGCCCCAGCGATATCTTCTATCTCTCCCAGCCGCCGGCGGCGGAGGCACGGCCGCCGCCGGCGGAGGCGGAATCGCCCCCAGCAACAGACGTTGTTCCGCCCTCGCGCGAGGCGCCGCCGTGATCATCTCATCGATAGAGAAGCGGCGAGGCCGCCGCGTCGACGTCTACGTCGATGGCCGGCTGGCGCTGACGCTCGCTAAGGAGCTGGCAGTCGAGCGAGGGCTGCGTGCGGGCGCTACGATTACGTCGGACCAGCTATCTGAGCTGGCCGAAGAGGGCGCGCGGCGCGGCGCCTTGGAAGCCGGCCTGCGGTTGCTTTCGAATCGGCTGCGCAGCGAGGAGGAGCTGCGCAGGCGGCTGGCGGACAAGAGATACAGCAAGAAAGCGATCGATAGCGCCCTAGCGCGGCTGCGCGAGCTCGGCTACGTGGACGACGAGGTGTTCGCCCGCTACTGGGCTGAGACTCGACAAGCGCAGCGCCCGCGCTCGCAGCGTCTCCTCGCCAGCGAGCTGCGCAGGCACGGTATCGACAAGGAGACGGCGGAGCAGGCGACGGCGGATATCTCCGATGAAGATGCGGCCTACCTCGCCGCCAGCGGCAGGCTGCGCGCGCTGCGCGGGCAGGAGTACGGGGCGTTTCGCGAGCGCTTGGGCCGTTTTCTGACCAGCCGCGGCTTCGGCTACGACATCGCCCGCCAGGTGATCGAACGCTGCTGGGCGGAGCGTGAAGCCACGGAGGGTGAGATGAGCTAGGCTCCGGTCGTGTGGCGGCCGTCGCCGGACCCTCGATCGTGGGTATTCTTGACACCTTTCCCAAGCGGCGCGTATCATATAACAGACTGTGAGTAGTGGAAAGGATTTTCTCTATTACGTAGAGAGCATAGATAGAAAGCGAGTTGACGATGCTAACGGTGATCATCGTAGGCGTCGTGATCGGCGCTTTCGCGCTCGCGGTAGGGGCTCTACTCGGATATCTAACGAAAGTCCGGGTAAGTAAGGGCCAGGTAGAAGGGGCAGAACGTAGCGCCTCGTCTATCCTGGACGAAGCAAAGTCGAAGCAGAGAGAAACCCTTCTTGAAGCCAAAGAGGAGGCGATTCGGCTACGAAGCCAGGTGGAGGCGGAGTTCCAGAGCCGGCGGGACGATGCCCAGCGGCTCGAACAGCGTGTAGCCAGCAAAGAAGAGAGCCTAGACCGCAAGCTCGAAGCGCAAGAGCGTCGCGAGCAAGAGAGCAGTAGGCAACAGGAGCAGATAAAGCAAGAGAAGGCGCAGCTAGAAGAGTTACGCCAGGACCAGATCAAAGAGATCGAACGGGTATCGGGGCTCACCGCAGGCGAAGCGCGTGAGTTGCTGCTCAAAGAGATCGACGAGGAGATCCGCGACGATGCCGCCCGTCGCCTTCGCTTAATCGAGGCGGAGACGAAGGAGAAGGCGGAGGGCCGATCGCGGGAGATCCTCGCCACGGTCATGCAACGGCTCACCACGGATGTCGTCGGTGAGACGACTATCTCCGTCGTTCCCATTCCCAGCGACGAGATGAAGGGCCGGATTATCGGCCGCGAAGGGCGCAACATCCGCGCCCTCGAAGCGGCAACCGGCGTCGATCTGATTATCGACGACACGCCGGATGCCGTCGCCCTCGCCTGTTTCGACCCTGTGCGGCGTGAGATCGCTCGCGTCGCCCTCACCCGCCTGGTGCAGGACGGTCGCATCCACCCGACGCGCGTCGAAGAGATGGTGGAGAAGGCGCGCGAGGAGGTGGAGAAGACGATGACCGAAGCCGGCGAAGAGGCGGCGATCGAAGCGAAGTGCACCGGCCTCCACCCGGAGGTGCTGAAGACGTTCGGCCGGCTGAAGTACCGCATGTCCTACGGTCAGAACCAGCTTCAGCATGCTGTGGAGAGCGCCCACATCGCCAGCATGTTGGCGACGGAGCTAAAGGCCAACGTCGACGTCTGCCGCCGCGGCGCCCTGCTCCACGACCTGGGCAAGGCGATCGACCACGATGTCGAAGGGACTCACGCCCTGCTCGGCGCGGAGCTGGCCAAGCGTTTCAAGGTCAACCAGGAGGTTGTCCACTGCATCGAAGCGCACCACGACGAGGTGGAGCCGACGACAGTCGAGGCGGTGATCGTTCAGATCGCGGACGCGATCAGCGGCGCCCGCCCCGGCGCGCGACAGGAGACGCTGGAGTTCTACATCAAGCGTCTGGAGGCGCTGGAGAGCGTCGCGACCGACTTCGAGGGCGTAGAGAAGGCGTTCGCAATCCAGGCCGGTCGTGAGATCCGCGTGATCGTCAAGCCGGAGACGATCGATGACATGGAGGCGATGCGCCTGGCCAGGGACGTGAGCAAGAAGATCGAGGAGTCGCTGGAGTACCCCGGCCAGATCAAGGTCACCGTCGTCCGCGAGACGCGGGCCGTGGAGTACGCGCGCTAGAGCGGAGCGTTCCGCGCAACGCCGTGAACGTCCTCATGATCGGCGATGTGATCGGCAAGCCGGGCCGCAAGGCCGTGGCTGCGCTGTTGCCGGTGCTGCGCCGCGAACTGGCGTTGCATTTCGTCATCGCGAACGGCGAGAACGCGGCGGCGGGCCGCGGGCTGACAGAATCGACTGCGCAGGCGCTCTTCGACGCTGGCGTGGACGTACTCACCTCCGGCAATCACATCTGGGACCAGAAAGAGATCATTCCGGCTCTCGATGAGGATCGGCCGATGCTGAGGCCGCTCAACTACCCGCCCGGCGTCCCCGGCCGCGGCGTCCTTACGCAGGCGGGCGTGACGGTGATCAACCTGCAGGGCCGCACCTTCATGCCCGCGATCGATTGCCCGTTCCAGGCCGCCGACGCCGCGCTCGAGCGGCTGCCCGATAGCGCCGTCATTGTCGTCGACATGCACTGCGAGGCGACGAGCGAGAAGCAGGGGATGGGCCGGTATCTCGACGGGCGCGTCGCCGCCGTCGTCGGCACCCACACCCACGTGCCGACGGCCGACGCGCAGCTGCTGCCGGGCGGCACGGCCTACGTCACGGACCTGGGCATGGTCGGGCCGAGAGACTCAATCATCGGTAACGAGATCGAACCTGCGATCCAGCGATTCCTCACCGCCATGCCGGCGCGGTTTCCCGTCGCCGAGCGGAGTCCAACGGTGCAGTTCAACTCCGTCGTCATCGATATCGATGAGGCGACCGGCCGCGCGCGCAGCATCAGCCGTGTCGACCGCGAGTACGAGCGTGAAGGAGAGTAATGGCAAGTAGGGGCGACTTCCACTGCCACAGCACGGCCTCCGACGGGGTACTTCCTCCGGCGGAGGTGGTGAAGATGGCCTATGACGAAGGCGTGCGCGTACTGGCGCTGACCGACCACGATTCGACGCAGGGCATCGCCGAGGCCCGCCGCGCCGCCGAAGCGTACGATGACTTCACGCTGATCCCGGGCGTGGAGCTGGGAACCGACATCCCCGGCGCCGAGGTGCATGTGCTGGGCTTCTATCTGGAACCGGACGACGCCGGTCTGCAGGCGACGCTGGAGAAGCTGCGGGAGGGCCGCAAGGGGCGCGGCGAGGGCATCGTCAACAAGCTGCGGGAGATGGGCATCGACGTCACCTGGGAGCAGGTGCAACGCTTCGCCGGCGGCGGCGCCGTCGGCCGGCCGCACGTAGCGCAGGCGCTCGTCGAAGGCGGCCACGTGGCGACGGTGAAAGAGGCGTTCGATAAGTACATCGCCCGCAACGGGCCGGCCTACGTCGAGCGCGAGAAGATGACGCCGGCGGAGGCGGTCGAGACGATAGTACAGCTCGGCGGCGTCCCCTGCATCGCCCACCCGCGCGACCTCGAGATGCTGGACGGCGTCCTGGCCGAGCTGAAGCATGCCGGCCTGGCGGGCATGGAGGTCTACTACAAAGACTACGCGCCCGACGAGGTCGAGCGGCTGCGGCAGGCCGCGGAACGCTTCGATCTCGTCCCGTGGGGCGGCAGCGACTACCACGGCCTCCACGGCGCCGATGAACCACTGCCCGGCGGCATGTACACCCCGCTTCCGGACACATCGATCGATGCGTTGCTAGCGCTGGGACGGGCGCGCGCCGAGCAGAGAGCCCGCTAGCGCTGGTTCCTTAGATTGTCGATCTCCTCCGTCAGAACGGCGGGGTCGAAACCCAATTGCAGAGCCCTGTCGATGTCCGCCTCGGATTGCGCGTCCTCGCCTAAGGCGGCGTAGGCCACTGCCCGGCTCGCATAAACTCCGGCCAGCGGGTTACCGAGCCGGATGGCTTCGTCCAGGTCGTCGATTGCCCGTCGAAACTGGCGCAGGTCTAAGTACGCGGCGCCCCTGTTGAAGTGAGCCAGGGCATACTGTGGGTTAAGGCGGATGGCCTCGTCGTAGTCCTGGATGGCCCGCTCGGGCTGGCCGAGTTTGGCGTAGACCGCGCCGCGATTGTTGTGGGCCTGGGCGAACTCAGTCAATTCGATCGCCAGGGTGTATTCCTCGATGGCCTCTTGCAACGCCCCTCGGCCTTCGAGCTCCACGCCGGCGTTGTAGTGCCGCTTCGCTTCGCTCACGTTCTTGGTCGCGGAGCTGTCCCGCGCCAGGTAGATGGGAGCCAGCAGGTTGTCCACCGGAGCATAATTGTCTGTCAGCAGGATGGCCCCAGAGGAATCCAGCCAGGACGCGAGGGTATCCTCCGGCATGAAGCGGCTGACGGTCTCGCCGCGCCCCGCCTCCATGTTCGCGCGCTCTAAGGCTGCCCGAGACAGGGGCTGGAAGGACGCCGCCACCACGTAGGTTTGCAGCCGGTCGTCATCCCACCTCGCGTTGTCCTGAAGGATGTACACGTAAGGGAACGTCCGCTGTAGAGTATTGACATACGCCTTGAGAAACCTCCCGCTGTGGAGCCTATCGATCACGTTCACGGCGTAGATGCCGCGGCCCTTGAGCAGCGCTCCGACCTGCTCATTGAACTCCCTGGTGGTGAGGTGGTAAGGAACGGAAACGTCGCTGCCGAACATGTCGCCGATGACGAGGTCATATTGACCTCGAGGCAGCTTGGGCACCGCCATGCGCGCGTCCTCGTTGTAGGTCACGATTGCCGTGTCTGGCCGAAGCCCCAGGTACTCGAACGCGACCCGGGTAACTTCGGGGTCGATCTCGATCACCTCCAGCGTGCTCTGGGGGTACACCGCCTCGAGATGCCTGGGCATGGTGTAGCCACCGCCTCCGATGAACAGGACGCGGGGGCTAGGATTCTGTTGGGCTACGTAGGTCGCTATCTCTGCGAAGACGTTTTGATAGCTGTATACCAACAGGGTAGGGTCCTCCAGCGAAACGTAGCTGTGGAGCAGGTTGTCCAGGTGGAGTACCTTCACCGGCTGGCCTCCTTCGACCTCGGCGTCCGTGACACGGATGCAGTAGTAGTTGCTCTCCCGTATACAATCGGAGTCAAGGGTACCGCTGGAGAAGCTAAAGCTCCCTAGGGCCACGAAGACGGCGACTAACGGAACGCTGGCCGATTTCGCCTGCCACAGGTTGCCGAGAGCCAAGGCCATAACGAACAGCACGAGGGCAACCAGAAGGATGGTCTCTCGCGACCCGATCCACTGGATCAGCACGAAGCCTGTGATGAAGGTTCCGAAGATGCTGCCAACGGTGGCGAAGGCGTAGATTTTGCCTACCACGTTGCCGGCGTCGGTCAGGTTTTGAAGCTTGAGCTTGATTACCACCGGGGTCACCATGCCCAGGATCATGCTGGGCAGGAAGAACAGAACGGTCGTCAGGAAAACGATCCGCCACTGGAGAGGCAGCCCCTCAAAGGCGTGCGAGACGGCTTCGAGCAGGTAGAGCACGGTCAGGCTGGAGATACTCGCCGCCAGCAGGATGAGCCCCAGCGTAGTCTGTGAGGGATAACGGTCGGCCATGCGACCGCCGAGGTAGTTGCCAGCGCTGATCCCCGCCAGAACGATGCCGATGATGCTGGTCCAGGTATAGAGCGAGACGCCGATTGTGGGGGCGAGGATCCTGCCGGCGACGATTTCGATGATCAGGACGCAGGCGCTGGCCACGAAGACGATCACGTACGGCGCCAACGGTGTCGCGAGCTGCAGCCACGTTCTCGCTCCTGCGGGGCTTCGGATCACACCGTCGGCTGACCGGCCGCGGTTAGCCTGGGAGGACTCCTGGTGCGCAGGGCCACCTTGCCGGTCTCTCTTCGCACGCTTTCTGCTCATGGCGCCTATCTCTGACAGTGTCCCGCCAGGGCAGGGGAAGCGATATTAGGGGACGCCCTGATCTTAGCTGCTGTCAGCCCTACCCGCCCCTTAGAGGGAGAGGCAAGGGAACATGTGTTCTGTGCTCAGGGCACAGCTTGGCTCAGGTTGGAGGACTAGGGCGGCGCGTAGACCACCTCGAGCTTGGGCCGCTCGTTTGTGGTGCCGTTCTCACGGCTGCGGTAATTCACGTCGCCGCTGTCGGTCGTTTCGTCCTGGTCGCTGATCCGCCAGCCGTTGTTAGCGGCGCCGTCGACCCAGGCCTGGACGTCGGCCGTCACCGTGAAGGTCAGACACTGCGCTGTGGTCGGCACCGTGATGGTGTCCGTCACCGTGCCCGATGCGGTGGGCTGGTCGTTCCAGACAACCACCGTCTCTAGCCAGGACGAGGTGATCCGTCGCAGTTCGTGTGTCCGGGTCGATCCCGGGTTTGCCGAGAGGCAGAGCGTCAGCGTCGCCGAATTGATGGTGGAGCCGGAGGGTATCGACGAGACATCGAAGGAGACGAGAGCTCGCTTCACCTTACCGGAGTCGGCCTTCACCGTCAGCTCTGCGTCGGCGCCGAAGTTGTCGTCGCCACCCTTTTCCTCCTTCACGTAGGTGTCGGCCACCGCGCCGAAGACCGAGTAGGCCGCGCTTTCCTCGTTGGAGTTGGCGCTCTCGTTGGCGCAATCGTCCACCGCTGTCACCACGTAGTAGTACGTGACGCCGTTGGCCACGCCGGTGTCTGTGTAGGCGCTGCTGGTCAGCAAGGAGCTGTTCAGCTTGCTGTACGGGCCTCCCGCTGTCGTGCTCCTGAGGATTCGATAGCCGTCTGCATAGACGTCCACGGTCGCCGTCCAGCTCAGGTCGATGGCACCGACGATGAGTGTCGGCGCGGCCGAGACGCCGGTGGGCGCGACTTGACATCAATTGAAGGGCCCGCGCAGGCGCGAGACACCGCTGGTGCCGCTGGTCGAGGCGACGTTCGCGTAGTAGTGGAGATCTTCTGTGCCGCCGCTGCCGTCCGGGCTGATGGACAGGCAAAGCTCGTCCCCACCACCGAAGGTGTGGTCGACGGTGCCGCCGGTCTTAGGCACGGTGAGGGTAGTGCCGAGCCCGTCGACGGCGATAGGCACAGTCACGGATCCGGTGGCGAAGATCTGGCCCGAGACGGTCCCGTCACTGCAGGCGCCGCCGTTCTGCCACCAGACGTTAATAGTTGCGGGGGCGGCCACGGCCGGCTTGTCTCTTAGCACCAGCACCACCGACCAGTCCGTCTCGTTGGAAGCCCAGGTGACCGGCGAGCTGGCCGTGAAGTAGTCGGTCGCGCCGGTGCTCGTGTCGATGTTGCCCGTAGGCGAAGTAGCGGTCGACATCTCGGTGTCGTTCGACTGGAGGTTCAAGACAGAGTGAGCCCTCGCACTGTCCTCGCTGGAGTTGGCGCTCTCGTTGGCGCAGTCGTCCACCGCCGTCGCCACGTAGTGGTAGGTGATGCCGCCGGTCACGCCGCTGTCCGTGTAGGCGCTGCTGGTCAGCAAGGAGCTGTTCACCTTGGTGTACGGGCCTCCCGCCGCGGTGCTCCGGTGGACGTTGTAGCCGGCCAAATCCGATTCGCCGTTATCGTTCCAGTCGAGGGTAATGTCCTGGCCGGCGGTTGCCACGAGACCGTTCGGCGCGCCAGGCGCCGTGGTGTCCGAGCACGACTGGTAGTTCACATCCAACTTCGGCCGCTCGGCGGCGGTGCCGTTCTCCCTGGTGCGGTACTCCACGTCGCCGCTATTGGTCGCTTCGTCCTGGTCGCTGATCCGCCAGCCGTTGTTCGCCACGCCGGCCACCCAGGCCTGGACATCGGCCGTCACCGTGAAGGTCAGACACTGCGCTGTGGTCGGCACCGTGATGGTGCCCGTTACCGTCCCCGACACGGTGGGCTGGGTGTTCCAGACAACAACGGTCTCCGTCCAGGACGACGTGACCAGCCGAAGTTCTTCGGTCCTGCCCTGGGAGCCGGAGGGGGGATTCGCCGACAGGCAAACCGTCAGCGTCGCCGAGGTAATCTCGGAGCCGGAGGGTATCGACGAGACGTCGAAGGCGACCAGCGAGCGCTTCACCTTTGACGAGTTGGCCGTGACCTGCATGTCCGCGTCGGTCCCAAAGTTGTCGTCGCCGCCCTTGTCCTCCTTCACGTAGGTGTCGGCCACCGCGCCCAGTGAGATCGGCGCCGGCGTTGGCGTCGCAGTAGGGAAGGCGCCGGTTGTAAAGGTGTTGCCCGCGACGGTCGCCTGGTCGGTGAAGACCGCCAGGCTGCCGAGCGCCAGCGTGGCCACCAGCACCAGCGCCAGGCTAGCGATGACGATCAGGATGCTGAGGCTACGCAACGCGCTGCTCCTCCCGCTGCCCCTCCGGCTCGGTCTGCTGCCCGGATGCAGCACCGTTGGCACGCTCCGCCTGGTCTAAGCGGAGGGCCACCGTCAACCGCACCGGCATCAGCCCAGGCATGTCATACCACCGGCGGCCTCCGTTCGGTGCGCTACCCTCTGAGACCGGCCGCAGGCGATCTGGCTGGGTAGTGGCGCGCCACGGCGTAGGTGACGAACGTGACGGCAGATCGAGCGGACCGGACGCGGCCTCGGGAACGTTCTTTTCCGTCGTTGCGGGAGGCGTGAATCCGCGGGAGGAAAGCTCCTGGGCGGCGCCGGTTTCCGCGCTGGCTGTGGTCCTCAGTTGCGGTGAGGGCCGCTTGTCGCGGAGGATATTGACGGCGAGAAGGATCAGAGGTATCCCGATGAGCACGGGCCGCCCTAGTCCACTCCCGGCGAAGTTCAGGATGTAGCCGGCGTATGGCACGCTGTAGACCACCCTGTCGCCGAGGCCCTGGAAGATAACGGGCTCGGGATCCGGCGTTCGATTTACATCGCCCTGAGTGACGAAGAGCCGTTGCCCGTCTTCCACATTGATGTCAACGATGCGGTGCAGCACGGGCGTGCTGTCCGGGGAAGAGCGTTGGGCGATGATGTCGCCGATCTCCAACGCATAAGGACTGGTCGGCTTGCTCACGGCGACGCTTCCCCGGGGCAGGCTGGCGCCCATGCTGCTACCGTTGACAATATAGTTGTGGTAGCCGAAGAGCATGGGTACCGTCGCCGTCGCGACGAGGAGAAGAGCCCCTATCAGGATGGCGAATAGAGCGTAGGAGAGGTAGCGGACCGCTGGACGAAGTGATGCCGACTGGGCAAGAGCGCTGACGGCTCCTACCCAGTCGGTCAAGTCGTTGTGAGACGTATCCGTCTCGGTTGGGGCGACGATTCTCAAGATCGCCGCCTGTCCCTCGAGAGGTATCCTCTTCGTCGCCATCCCTGTCTACTCCTGCGAAGGCGGTTCCGCTGCGTCCTTCGCTCCTTTCCTGTTGCTTACGAGTTGTTCTTCGTCTGCTCGGAGTCGAAGGTAAAGGTCGCCGTGGTGGTGGTACCCTCCGGGCCCGTCGCCGAGAGAGGCAGCTCCACCCGGAAGCAGAGCGTCTCGCTCGCACCGGCGGCCAGCACGCGTTCGCCTCCCTGCACTCCCTGGGCTGGGTTACCGACGACGTTGATACCGGCGATGCTGCCCAAGTCGCCAGTGGTATAGAGAACGGTACCGTCAAAGGCGTCGCATGCGACGGTGGGTTCCACATCAATGGTCTTGATGGTGAGGTCCAGCGCGGCGGCCAGCACGTCCTCCGTGGTCGTGCTGGTGATGGCGTAGCGCAGTTCCAGGGTGGTGCTGTCGTTGGTGACGACGATACCCGCGTTGGGTTGGACGGAGTCCCCCGGCGCCATGGCGGTGAATGTCACCAGGGCGGTGGTGGGTACCGAGCTAAGGTCGATGGTGCCCGTGGTGAAGGTGTTGCTGCCTATTGAGTCCGCGTCAGTGAAGACGGCGAGGCTGACGATACCGCTGAGTGACGCAAGAAGACCGATGGCGGCAATCACGAGGAGAATTCCCTTCAGCATGGCGCTTGGCTCCTTTCCAGCTGGCCGCCCACGGCCTCGAGGACGAGAATGACGGGCGGCCAAAGCTTAAACGCTGAAGCTCTTCGGCAGCCCGGCAGTCGTAGCCTGTGAGGCGGTAGACCCGGAGCTTTGCGCCCCTGCCTTTCGGCAGGTTTGCCCTTGTCGGAGCTATGGGAGGGGTCGCTGCCCCTCATGTCGTTCAACCTTAGTATCGGCCGTTAGGGATAACCCTTTAGGGGGATCCCTGACTTTTTTCTCCATCCTCTCTATCCGTCATGTCGCGGTCGCCTTCGACCGCGACCGCGGCCGGGTGCTACGCTGTAGCTAGGTTCGCGGAGCCCGGCATTACCATGCAGTGCACAGAGCATCCATCAGTCGAGACGGAACTGGCGTGCGGCAAGTGCGAAACGCCGATCTGCCCCCGCTGCCTCTACCACACCCCGGTCGGCGCGCGCTGCCGCTCCTGCGCGAACATCCGCCGCCTGCCGATGTACAACCTATCGGCGGGGCACCTGCTGCGCGGGCTGGGGGCGGCGCTCGTGTCGGGCACGGTGCTGGGCGTGGTCTGGGGGACGCTGCTGCCATTCACCATCTCGTTCTTCTTCGGGCTGGCGGTCGGAGCCGGCGTCGGCTACGTGGTGGGCGAGGCCGTGAGCACGGCGACGAACCGAAAGATCGGGCTGCCGCTGCAGGTGATGGCCGCCGCCGGCGTGGTGCTGGCGTATCTGGTGCGTAGCGCCATCCTCGCCTCGGCGTTCCGAAACATCGCCGTCATCGATATCGTCACCAACGACGTCTTCGGATACATCGTGGTGATCTTGGGCGTGGTTGTGGCGGTAAACCGGCTGCGTTAGGGCAGGAAGATGGCCTGGCTCAGCTAGGGAGGAAGGCGCCCTGGCTCAGCTAGGGCAAGAAAAACGAGAGGACGATGATCGTGGTGAGGACGATGACGCTGAGCAGGATGATGCGCTGGAGGTCGCGCCGCACGTACGAGTAGTCGCGTCGCGTCACTCTGGATGTGACGGTGCGCTCCTTGGGAGCGGAGACGGTAGGAGCTTCCCCAGCCGCAGCTACAGCCACGGGCTGCGCGACGACGCGGGCGGCCTGCTGGCCTACGGGCCTAGCGGCGGGCTTGCGGCCCTTGCGACTCCTTCTGCTCGATCTACTCTTCGGCATGGTGCTCTCTCTCCAGAACGATTATACGGCGAGCTTGTGTCGACGGTCGAGTTCGTGAGTGCTATACTATCCTATCGGTTCCATAGAACTTGTCGATAGGGAGGGGCCAGCTTAGTGGACCTGGGTCAGCTAGAGGCCTATCTGAGAGTGGCGGAGCGTCGCAATTTCAGTCGTGCCGCGGAAGATCTAGGCCTCACGCAGC
>JADFKB010000066.1 GCA_022565155.1 Chloroflexota bacterium
AACGAGAGGAACTGGTGATCCTCAGACTTCACCTCCCGCCGGGGCCGTGTGGTGGCGGTGACGGTGAAGTGGGCGGGCAGGCCGCGTTCGCGCAAGCGTTCCAGGACGCTGTCCTTGCCCGCCCCCGACGGCCCTGAGATCACGACGAGGAGCGGGTCTCCTGCTGCGGGCGAGGGCTCGCTGCTACGCATCCGCTCCGTCGGATTCGTTCGAATGCTGGTTCCGCACCCGGCCTTCTATTGTCTCTGGGGTGATCGCCGCCAGCACGACCGCGCCGCTCTCCATGAACAACACGGCCTTCGTCCGCCTGCCGCCGGTCATGTCGATAGTCGTGCCTTTCTCGCGCCCTTCATGGATCAGGCGCTTGATCGGCGCGGAGCTGGGTGAAGCGATGCCCACCATGTGGCTCGCCGATACAAAGTTCCCAAAGCCGATGTGGATTAGTTCTGTCGCCATAATCCGCCTCCTTGCCTGGTTCTGCCTAGCTCCCCACGCTAATGATGACTGAGCTGCTCTAGATCGCTCCAGAACCCAGGATAGGATACCATCACCGCGTCATCGTCTTCCACCACCGTTTCGCCTTCTGCCAGCAGCCCCGCGATCGCCAAGGCCATCGTCAGCCGGTGGTCGCCGGCGCCGCTGACGGCTGCGCCTCGCAGCCCGCCGCCGCCCTCGATCTCGAAGCCGTCCGGCCGTTCCGTGATCGCTACGCCCAGCCGTCGCAGTTGCGACGTGAGCACGGCGATGCGGTCAGTCTCCTTCACGCGCATCTCGGCGGCGTCTCGCACGACAGTGCGCCCCTGGGCGAACGCGGCTGCGACGGCCAGCGCCGGCAGTTCGTCGATCAGGCGTGGTACCAGCTCGCCGCCCACCTCGACGCCCTGCAGCCGGGAGCTGGTGATCCTGATGTCCGCCACCGGCTCTTCTCCTGCCATGCGCTGCTCTCCGATATCGATCGTTGCGCCCATCATCGACAGGACATCGAGCAGGCCGGTGCGCGTCGGATTGATGCCCACGTCAGGCAGCGTTAGCTCCGCTTCCGGATGAACTGCGCCCGCGACCAGCCAGAACGCCGCCGTGCTGATATCGCCCGGTACCTTCAGATCGAGCGGTGAGAGCGATTTCGGCGGCTGCAACCTGACGTTGCCTCCGCTGGGCGGCCCGTCGGGGGTTGGCTCCTCCCGCACCACGTCCGCGCCCATCTGCCTTAACATCCGCTCCGTGTGGTCGCGCGTGGCGAGCGGCTCTTCCACCACCGTCTCGCCCTCCGCGAACAGGCCCGCGAGCAGCACGGCCGACTTCACTTGCGCGCTGGCGACGGGCGGCCGGTAGCGAATGCCTTGCAAGCTGCCGCCGCGGACGGTGAGCGGCGGCAGCCTGTCGCCGTCCCGCGCGACGAGCTGCGCGCCCATCTGGCGCAGCGGCTCGATGATGCGGTCGACCGGGCGCGTCCGCAGCGATGCGTCGCCGGTGAGAACGGCGGTGAAGGGCTGGCCGGCTAGTATGCCGGGGAGCAGCCGCAGCGTTGTGCCGGAGTTCTCTACGTTGAGGACGTCGTCCGGCTCGCGCAGGCCGTGCAGCCCCGCGCCGGCCAGCTCCAACGTTGCGACGCCGGGCTCTTCCTCCGTCAGCTGCCACTCGACGCCCAGCGCCCGCAGACAGCTCAGCGTGGCGAGGCAGTCGCCGGCGGCCAGGAAGTGGCGTACCCGCGTCGTCCCCGTCGCCAGCGCGCCCAGCAGCGCTGCCCGATGAGAGATCGACTTGTCACCCGGCACGTGTATCGTGCCTTGCAGGCGGGACGGACGTCGTACGGTGCGGGCCATCGCCTAGCGGCCTCCCCGCTTTCGCCGCTGTTCGGCGTCGGACTCGCGCTTGTCCATCAGCTTCTGCAGCTCCTTTGTTCGCCGGACGACGTAGTCGCCGACCATGAACGTCATCATGCGTTCGCCGGCGCTGGCCGTGTCGGTCGGGCGATCCGGCCCGGGCTTCTCCGGCGGCGCTTCCAGGAAGGCGTCGCGCGCCGTCTGCACGGTCGCGAACGCCTCGAACAGCTCCTCCTGGTTGCCGGCGTCCGCGACCAGCCCCCGAAAGCGTCGCAGCTCCTCGTCGAAGCGGTCGAGCCAGTGGAGCAGGTTCTCCCTGTTCGTCAGCGAGATGTCGTGGCTCAGGCTCGGGCTGGAGGAGGCGAGCCTCGTCGCGCTCTCAAAGCCGGGGCCGGCGAGCGCCGCCAGCTCCGGCCAGGCCTGGCTGCCGCTGACGAGCGAAAAGAGCGTCGACGACACGACCAGCGGCAGGTGGCTGACGGCCGCCAGGTAGCTATCGTGCTCCGCCGCGTCGATGATCGTAGGGCGGGCGCCGGTGAGCGTGATCATATCCTCCACGCTCTGGATCGCCTGTTCCGAGGCGCGGATCGATGGGCTGATCGCCCAGGGCCGGCGTTGAAAGAGATCGGCGTCCGCCGCATCAATGCCCGCCTGCTCCGTGCCGGCGATCGGGTGGCCACCGATAAAGTTGACGGTATCCGGCAGTAGCTCCTCCGCCCAGGCGAGCACGTCCCGCTTCGTGCTCGCCGTGTCCGTCACCGTCACTCCTTCGCCCAGCACGGACGCGATGCGTTCGAGTACCGGCCGCACCTGTAGGATAGGTGTCGCGATCACTGTCAGCGTCGCGCCTTCGACGGCCGATTCCGGCGTCCGCGCCTCGCTGTCGATCGCGCCCAGTTTGCGCGCTTTGCGGTTGACGCCCCATTCGGCATCGTGCCCGACGATCTCCAGGTCGGGCAACTGCGCGCGCTTCAGCGCCAGCCCGATCGACCCGCCGATTAGCCCTAACCCGATGATCGCTAGTCGTGGCATCTGGTTACGCCCCCTCGTCCGCCGCCTTCAGCGCGGCGAGCAGTTCCTTAGACGTATGTTCGCTGTCCTCGCGGATCAAGGCGACGGCGATGCTCGACGATCCGGCCTCTTCCGCCAACTGTGCCCCCAGCTCCGGGTGCCTGTGGCAGCGATCGAGCGCCTGCCGCCATCCGGGGCCGTCGCCGGGTTTCGCCAGCCGTCGTAGCAGCGCCGGGCTGGCGGCCTCCAGCAGCACGTAGGCGACCCGATGCCAGAGGGCGATCCGCCCCTTGCCGGCATCGTGCAGGAGCGCAGCGGTGAGTAGGTCGTGGTCACCCTGCCCGCGCAGGCGGGCGTAGACCGTCAGACAGTGCTGCCGGTCGCGCGTTGTCATCGTCTCGAATAGCCGCCGTTCCGGCTCGCTCAGCAGCCGGAAGGCCTCCGTCTGCAGTTCGGCATCGATGTGCGGCCGGACAGCGCCGAAGAGCTGCCGGCTTCGATACAGCGCTCGAGTCGCAACGCGCATACTATACCCCTGTCAGTCCCGTCGCCAGCCCTTCCACCAGCGGCCGCACGACCCGACCAAAGAAGTCGATGCCGATCGCCGGGCCGATGAAGAAGAGGCCCATCAGGATCAGGATACCGTACCGTTCCGTTTGGGCGATCGGCCGGGCCAGCTCTTCGGGCAGCAGACCGACCCAGACCCGAAAGCCGTCCAGCGGCGCCAGCGGCAGGAAGTTGAAGACGGCTAGGATGCAGTTCAGCAGCACGCCGGCGCTAAGAAAGAGGCCGAAATAGTCGTTGAACCCCCAGGCGTCGACGGCGAACGGACTGATCAAGAACGGGTTGTGCCACGGGGTGATGCCCAGCCGGATCGGCAGGGCCAGCAGCGTCGCCACGGCCAGGTTCGAGACCGGCCCGGCCGCCGCGACGATGGCCATGCCCGTGCGCGGCCCGTTGCGCAACGCGTACGCATTCACCGGCACCGGCTTGCCCCAGCCGAAGCCGGCGAAAAACAGCAGCAGCGTCCCGAACGGGTCCAGGTGCACCAGCGGGTTGAGCGAGACGCGACCCAGCCGCCGGGCCGTATCATCGCCCAAATAGCTGGCGCTCAGCGCGTGGCAGAACTCATGAAAGGCGATGCCTAGCAGCAGCGCCGCGGTCACCGCGCCGGCGAAGGCGAGAAAGAGGAAGAAATCGATTTCGAGAAGATCGAGGTAGTATCTGAACAAGCAACAACCTTGTCCGGTAGCGACGGTTGGCCAAGTATATCACAGCATCGAACCTCGAACTTTGAGACCCCTCGTGCGATACCATGAGATCGCCATGGCAGAATCGCTGCTCGAACGGGTGAAGGCCGTGCCGCGCAAGCCCGGCGTCTACCTCTTCCGCAACGAAGAGGCGAAGGTGATCTACGTCGGCAAGGCGGCCAGGCTCCGCACGCGCATGCGCTCCTACTTTGGCGCTCCCTCCAGCATGGAGGCGAAGACGCGCAATCTGCGCGCGGCGATCGCCGATTTTGAGTACGTCGTCACGCATACGGAGCAGGAGGCGCTCCATCTGGAAGCGACGCTGGTCAAGCGCCACCAGCCGTTCTTCAACGTCCGGCTTAAGGACGACAAGCACTACCCCTACCTGAAGGTCGATCTCACCGACCCGTTCCCGCGCATCTACATCACCCGCCGCGTGGAGAACGACGGCGGCCGCTACTTCGGGCCGTACGCCTCCGCCAGCTCGATCCGCAAGACGCTGGACATCGCGAAGAAGCTCTTCCCCTGGCGGACCTGCACGATGACGATCACGGGCAAGGAGTCGCGGCCCTGCCTGGAGTACTACATCCATCGCTGCATCGCGCCCTGCACGGCCTACTCCACGCAGGAGGAGTACGGCGAGGTGATCCGCCAGACGATCCTCTTCCTGGAAGGTCGCACGGAAGAGGTCCTGCGCAACCTGCGAGAGCAGATGAACGCGGCGTCGGAGGCGCTCGAGTTCGAGCGCGCCAGCCATATCCGAGACCAGATCCGCGCCATCGAGCGCGTGACCGAGACGCAGACCGTCGCCTCTACGCGGCCCGTTGACGAGGACATCTTCGGCCTCGCCCGCAAGGATGCCGGCGCCGTCGTCCAGGTGCTCTTCGTCCGCGGCGTCAAGATGGTCGGCACCGACCACTTCGCGCTCGACGGCGCGGGCGAAGCCTCCGACGGCGAGGTGCTGGCCAGCTTCCTCAAGCAGTTCTACGAATCGGCGACGTACGTCCCGCGCCGCCTGCTGCTGCCGGTCGAGGTGCCGGAGGGCGATCTGCTCCAGGCCTGGCTCTCGGAGCGGCGCGGGCGGCCGGTGCAGATCGTCGTGCCGCAGCGCGGCGAGAAGCGGCGTCTCGTGGAGATGGCGAACAACAACGCCGCGGAAGCCCAGGACCAGGCGCACGCCCGCTGGCTGGCCGATAGCGGTAAGACGCAGGCGGCATTGGACGAGCTGCAGGAGGAGCTAAACCTGCCGGAGACGCCGCACCGCATCGAGTGCTACGACATCTCCAACACCCAGGGCACCAACTCGGTCGGCAGCATGGTCGTCTTCGTCGACGGCAAGCCGCGGCCGCAGGAGTACCGGCGATTCAGGATCCGCACCGTCGCCGGATCAGACGACTTCGCATCGATGGCCGAGGTGCTCCGCCGCCGATTCAGGCGAGCGACGGTACCCGCCGAGCGAGGCGAAGATCCCGCGTCCGCGTCAGCGGCCCCCGCGCATGCGGCACGCGAACAAGAAAAAGCCCAGGCCTGGCGCAACCTGCCGGACCTGGTCATCGTCGATGGCGGCAAGGGCCAGCTCCACGCCGCGCTCGACGTCATGCGCGACCTCGGCGTCGAGCAGGTGCCCGCCGCCGGCCTCGCCAAGCGCAACGAGGAGCTCTTCGTCAAAGACATGTCGGAGCCGATCATCCTGCCGCGCACCTCGCAGGCGCTCTACCTCGTCCAGCGCGTGCGCGACGAGGCGCATCGCTTCGCCATTACCTACCACCGCGGCCTGCGACAGAAGCGCTCCGTGCAGTCGGCGCTGGACGCCGTCCCCGGCGTCGGCCCGAAGCGAAAGAAAGCCCTGCTGCGCAAGTTCGGCTCCGTCAAAGCCGTCCGAGAGGCGGAGGTCGACGACATCGCCGCCACCGTAGGCTTCACGCGCAGCCTGGCGGAGAAGGTGAAGGAGCTGGTGTAGCGGGAGGCGATGGGCATCTTCACCGTCACCCTGAGCTCTATCTACCGCCGTCACCCTGAGCCGATCGGCTGAGCTCACGCCGAAACCTGTCGAAGGGTCTGCACTGCGCCATTCCCCCTCTCCCTCTGGGAGAGGGGCTGGGGTGAGGGCCGTAGGCAGGTGTGAGGGCCGAAATGCACGCCGTTCTGTTACCCTACTCCCACCATGACCGCCCTCCGCGACCTCGACCAGGAGCTGCGCCGCATCGGCCGCGAGTACAGCGGCACGTGGACGTATGCGCTGATCGACATCGCGTCCGGCGAGCAGATCGGCTGCGGCCAGGACGTTGCCTTCCACAATCTCCGCGCCGACATCATGGGCACGCTCTGGGAAGAATTCGATATCGCCAACATTTAGAGAACCATGCTGGTTCAGGTGGAAAAGTGGTTGCAGGAGTTAGGCCATCTTAACTAGAACCACTGGCCGTTCATGATGCTAAGATATAATGCTCAGGAGGTGCGCCATGGACTACCCCGCCGAAGCCACGTTTTACGTGCGACTCTCCCTCATGCACCCGAAGCCGGGCCAGGAGGAGCGCGTCTCACAGATCCTGGACGACCTGCTCAGGTTCTTGCCCACCCAGCCCGGCTACGTGCGGGGCTACAAGCTTTCGGGCGAGGCCCACGATCCCCAGGGACCGGTCGGGCGGCTCGTCCTCTGGTCGTCCGAGACGGACGCGAATAACGCCGCCACCACCCAGCACGACCTCTCGGTGCGGTCGGAGCTCATGCAGCTGATCGATGAGGACTCCCACGTCGAGCACTCCTACACCGCCTTCGACCCCCAGCTCGCCTAGACCTCTAGCTGCTGACGTCGTCCGCCCATGACCAGCCTCGCTGACCTCGACCAGGAGCTGCGCCGCATCGGCAGCGAGTACAGCGGCACGTGGACGTACGCGCTGATCGACATCGCGTCCGGCGAGCAGATCGGCTTCGATTCGGACGACGTGATGCCGACAGCCTCGCTGATCAAGGTGCCAATCCTGAACGCGCTCTACCAGGCGGTGCATGAAGGAAAGCTGGCGCTCGACGATCGGACCACGTATCGCGAGGAGCACCGCTGCCTCGGCTCCGGCGTCCTCGAACGGCTGACGCCCGGCGTCGAGATGTCGGTGCGCGACGCGGCAGTGCTGATGATCATCATCTCCGACAACTCCGCGACGAACATGGTGATCGACCTGATGGGCCTCGATTACATCAACGAACAGCTACGCCGCCTCGGTCTCGAGCAGACGGCGATCTTCCAGCGCCTGGGCGAACGGGCGCAAGGTCTGGACGCCCGTACGATGTCGGTCAGCACGGCGACGGAGATGACGAGGCTGCTCGCGCTCATCGCCCGCAATGAGGCAGTCTCGCCGGAAGCATCCCAGGACATGCTGCGCATCCTGCGCCGGCAAGACTATCGGCACGAGCTGTCACGCGAGCTGCCCTGGAACGAGATGAACATGCTGCTGGACTACAAGCAAAACTGGGTCGCTGAAAAGGGCGGCGCCTTCCTCAACGGCATCCGCACTGGCGGCGCGATCTTCCACGGCGCGCGCGGCCACTTCGTCATGGCGGCTTTTTGCGAGGGCGGTATGGCGCCCGGCGGCACCGGCCGAGAGTCGGAAGGCAACGTCCACATCGGCAGGCTCGGCTACGCTGCCTGGCGCGCCCTGGCCGCGCCTCCAACAGAAGACGCCCTGGCCGCGGCCGAGTAGGGTTGTCGAGGACCGGCGTGTTCAGCGTACACAGACAGAGGCGGGCCATATGGCCCGCCTCTTGCGGTCTACATAGATTTGCCCCGCCTAGACCGTGCAGGTTTCGTTAACAGGACTGCCGAAGTCTATGCCTTCGCCGGTCACGTCCAGGACGGTGATCAGGTGGTCTCCCTTTGTGGGGCGGCTAGCTCGGAAGCTGACCTGTCCGTCGGCGTTCGTCTCGCCCTCAAAGTTGAAGAGTCGGCCTCGTGGATCTAGACGAGTGCCCGTGACGATCGCGCCCTGGACGGGTTCGACGGGTTCTGAGATGGTGTCCACAATGGTAATCGTGTAGATCAGCCGGTTGCGGATCACCGCGCAGCCAATCGAATCCACGGTGACGATCTCCAGGGCTCCCGGTGTTGGCGTTGGGCCGGGCGTCGGCGCCGGCCCGCAGTGGACGTGATTGACAGAAGGCGCCACGGGCCCCAGCAGCGGATTACTGAAGAACCAGGCATTGGCTGCCTGAACCGCGAGGACATCGCAGGTGGAGATCGCGGAGATGCCGGCGCCCACCGTGGTGGACAAGAGGTCGCCATCGAAGTTGGCGTGGCCGGTGCCCAGGGCGTGGCCCATCTCGTGCTTCGTGATGCGCCCGACGATATCAGGGTTGTTCCCTTCCCCGAAGTTGCTGCCGGAAATCGTGAGGTCAACAGACTTGATGAAACCGCCATCATCGAACTTACGGAGGGCTTGGCCGGCGATCACTCCGCCTCCCCTCTTGAACTTGATCTTGATGTTCGGCTTGGTCCTGTCGGTGATCTCAGTGAGGGTGAGGCCAGTCACCGCCACCTCCCACTCCTCCACAGCGAGGCGCACGACCAACTGGGCGGCGTCGTCGCCGCCGGAGATCTTATAGGTGAGGTCACCATCGGCCAGCTCGCTATTCCAGGCGCAGCAGACGCCGATGCTATCGCCGGCGTCGGCCTGGGCCTTACCCTGGCCTTGGGACCACGATACAGCGACGATGGCCAGCAGCACGCCGAAGGCGAGTGCGCCGAAGAGAATTGTGCGCGGTAAGCGGAGTAGTTTCATGGCGTGCCTCCTAAAACCTGCCGTTCTCTGTCAAATGATCGGCAGGGTTACCACCGTATGGTATGCCGTGCGGCAGAACCTTTCAACTAGCGAATCGAGCCTGCCCCGATACTGTAACAACGTCCGGCTGAGCGCAGCGTTACTCTACCTGGGCAGCTATCGTCTTCCCCGCGCGCCCGTATGCTAAGCTTTCGCCGAGCCGTGCTCTAGCGCAGCGGCAAGGAGCGAACGCGTGGCAATCGACTACCCAGCAGCGAGAGCGTCGCTGGTGCGGATCCTTAGCAAGGAGATCCGCGACGAACGCGCCCTCGACGCCATCGGCCGCGTACCCCGCGAACGGTTCGTGCCGGCGCCGCTGCGACAGCACGCCTACGAGAACCGGCCGCTGCCCATCGGCAACGGCCAGACGATCTCGCAGCCGCTGATGGTCGCTCTGATGATCCAGGCGCTGCGTCTGCGGGGCGATGAGAAGCTGCTGGAGGTCGGCACTGGCTCCGGCTACCAGGCCGCTCTGCTCTCGCACCTCGCCCGCGAGGTCGTCACCGTCGAGCGCGTGCCGGAGCTGGCGGAATCGGCTCGCCGCAGGTTAGCTGACCTCGGCTACGCCAACGTGCGCGTCCACGTTGCAGGCGAAGCGCTCGGCTGGCCGTCAGACGCCCCGTACGATGCCATCTCTGTCACCGCGGGCGCGCCCGCGATACCACGGTCGCTCGTCGATCAACTCGCGATGAACGGCCGGCTAGTCGTTCCGGTCGGCGGCCGGCGTGTGCAGCAGCTCGTCCGGGCTAGCAAGTCGGATCGCGGCGTCACGGTCGAACGGTTAGGGGAGTGCCGGTTCGTGCCGTTGATCGCGGCCGATGGCGGGTGGCCGGAGCGTGCGGACTCCCACAACGGTGCGCGGGCGACGGGTTGACTGCGATACGGTGGCCGGAGCGTGCGGACTCCCACAACGGTGCGCGGGCGACGGGTTGACTGCGGTACGCTAGCCGCGCTTCGCGGCGGCAACGTTGGTCGCAGCGCCGGCGTCAGCTTCTTGGTTCGCCGCCGTCGGCGCGCCCGTTGGCGAGCGCAGAAAGGCCTGCAACTCAGCGGCCCGGAGCGGTTTATGGATCACCACGTCCGCCTGTTCGCGGTTCAGTTCTTCGCGTTCGCTCCACCAGTGGCTCAGAACGGCGATGCGCGCGTCCGGCCAGGTATCGCGCACCAGCCGCACGGCCTGGTCCGCCACGAAGCTGCCGTCGAGGTCGATCGTCACGTTCTGGTAGCAACCGCCGCCGGCGCGCCGCGCCTCGTCCAGGTTCCCGTGAAGATCGAACGTGATAGCGCAGTCATCGCACGCTTGCAGCGCGTTGCGGAACGCGCGCGCCAGCGCCGGGTCGGCGGTGATCAGCAGGCCGCGTGCTTGTGTCGCCGTGGGATCGTCAGGGTCATCTTCGTCTTGAGCCATGGTCCACCTCCTGTGTACGCCTGGCGTAAGCTACCCTGCTGCCGAGTGGGAGTTGGCCTTGGCCCTTCGCGAAGTCGAAGAAGCTTGCCCTGAGCCCGTCGAATGGTCTCACCCTGAGCCCTGCCTGCCGGCAGGTTGTCGAAGGGCCTTCTCCATATGCCTACGAGGTTGGCTATTCGGCTAGGCCGGAAATAGCCAGCCTACATCCCCGTTCCCCGGACGGGATTCGGCAGGCGGGTATGAAGTTGTGGCGAGGTTTAGCTTGACACAAATCGCCGAAATTGTCAACCAAAGTAAACATAATCCGGGTCGCCAGACTGATGGACGCCGACGCCGCAGGCTACATGGTACGTAGGATTGAGCTGCCGACTAGCATCTCAAGGATCGGCCCTCAAATGCCGATGACAACATATGGCAGGACAAACCATGTTCAATCTCTTGAATCGCCTGCGCTCAAACGGCGAGAGCTCTCCAGACTTGGAGGGGCTTTCGCATCATGTCGAAGAGGTGCGCAAGCTTGCCATCTATGAGGGCGAAACTGGTCTGTACGCCTTCTGGTATCTGGCGCTGCGTGGGGACGACGAATGCAATCGGGCGCGCCGCTACGAATCGCCGCTGACCCTGGCGATCATCGAGGGTGTAGGGGGCGCAAACCCTTGGGCGATGCAGGGCGTTCTCACCGATTGGCTTCGGCTCCACCTTCGGGACGTGGACATCACTGGCTATCTTGGCAATGGTCGATTCGTCGCGGTGATGACGAATACAGACGTGCCCGGTGCCCAGACGATTCTACGCCGGTTGCAAACTGACGTTGGCAGTGTGATAACGGCTCTTAGCTCCTTACCAGCCGACGGCGACAACTTCGAAACCCTCTACGCAGCGGCTCAGGCCAGGCTTGCCGAGGTTCGTGAAGCGACTGGCTGAGGTGCCGTTGGAGACCGTTCACGCCAGCCGGCGAGGCCCGCGTTCTGCGCCTCCAGCTTCCAGGTCCCCTACTGCCAGCCCTTGCGTGCGCCCGCGATCATCTCCAGCGGCCCGGCCGGCCAGTTGAACCCGAAGCGCATCGCCTTGTTGATGTCGTCGACAGTGGCGATCTCCTCGTCCATCACCTTCCGCGCCTCCGCCACCGCCGCGAAGTAGATGCGGTTGGCGACGAAGCCGTACGCGTCGCTCGTGTCCTTCACGCGGATCGTCTCCTTGGACATCGCTGCCCCCACTTGCTCCAGCAACTGGATCGTCTCCTCGCTCGTGTCCGGCCCGTGGATGATCTCGATCAGCCGCATCACGAACGCGGGGCTAAACCAGTGCATGCCGGCGAAGCGGTCCTTGCGCGAAACCGCCTGACTCAGGTCGGCGATCGAGAACCCCGACGTATTGCTGGCGAAGACCGCCTCCGGCTTGATCACGCCGTCCAGCTCCGCGAAGACCTTCCTCTTCATATCCAGGTCTTCCGGCACCGCCTCGATAATCAGGTCGGCGTCGCGCAGCTCCTCAACCTCTGTCGTGAACGATAGCCGCGTCAGGGCAGCGTTCACCTGCTCCTGCGTTAGCTTCCCGCGCTCGACCGCGCCTTGCAGGCCGAACCGGCCTTTGACCATCGTCTCGCGTGTCTTTTCGTTCAGCTCATCGGTGAGGTCTCGCACGCGGACGTTGAAGCCAGCGGCGACGCACGACTGGGCGATGCCGCCGCCCATCACGCCGCCGCCCATCACTCCGATCAGCTCGATCTGGTCTGCATTCATGGCGTTCCTCCTGTACCTGGTTTGCTGCCGGGCAGATGGTAACAGGAAGGAGAAGCTGGGAACAAGGAACGTCCGCTCTACTCTCAAAGTTCGAACCTCGAACCTCGACCCTCGACCCCGGATGGGTGGGGCGGCGTGGGCGCTACGCGCAGGTGCGGCGGAGAATCTCGTAGAGTATCTGGCAGCCGAGGCGCAGGTTGTCGATCGAAAGCCGCTCGTTGTGGCCGTGGATCGCGATCGACTCCGACGGCGTCATCAGCACCGGGATGAAGCCGTAGGCCGTCACCCCGCGATTGCGAAAGACGCGCGAGTCGGTGAAGCCGGACGAGACGCTGGGCAGCACCACGGCATCCTCCACGTGCTCGCGCACCACGTCCTTGATCACGGCCATCAGGCCGGTGTCGAGCGGCGACGAAGGCGTGCTGGAGATCAGCACCCGCTCGATGCCCACCTCCGGGTCATCGATGACGCCGCGCAGCTCCTCGATGAACTTCTCGGCGTCTGTGCCCGGCAGCAGCCGGCAGTCGAGCGTCGCCTCCGCGGTCGCGGGGATGACGTTGTGCTTCACGCCGGAGTTGATGGTGGTGACGCTGATCGTGTTGGTGGTGAGGGCGGCGAAGATCGGGTTGCGCTCGCCCAGCTTTATGATCGATTCTTCGGTCGGCTCGTCTTCGATATACCCGCCGGCGTGGGCCTGAGCGAAGAACTCGGCTAGCTCCGGTACCACGGTACGCGGACGCTGCCACTCCTGCACGCGATGCAGCGCCCGCAGCAGCCTATCGAGCGCGCTGTCGCCGTGTGGCACGGAGCCGTGGCCCGGCCGCCCCACCGTTGTCAGCTTCAGCCAGCACGGGCCCTTTTCGCTCACGGCGCAGTTGAAGGCGGGCCGATCGGTGTCCATCATCTCGGTCGTGCCCCAGCCGCCCTCGTTGAGCACGTACTCCGCGTCTAGCGTCTCCGGGTGCTCGCGGGCGAGGAACTCCGCCCCGTAGTCGCTGCCCGCCTCCTCGTCGGCGACGGCGAGGAAGACGATGTCACGCTTGAGCGGGATGCCCTGGCGCTTGATCAACAGCATGGCGATCAGCTCCATCACGCCCATGCCCTTCATATCGACGGCGCCGCGGCCCCAGATCACGCCGTCCTTGACCAGGCCGGCGAACGGCTCCTCGTCCCAGCCGTCGCGCTCCACCGGCACGACGTCCGTGTGGTTGAGCAGGACGAACGGCTTGGCGGAGCCATCGCCCGGCAGACGGGCCAGCATGTTCAGCCTGCCCTGCGATTCGTCGTCGGAGGCGTCGTAGAACGTGATGTCGTCGATGCCGTTCTTGCGCAGGATCTCCTCCAGGAAGCGGACGGCGGGCGCTTCGTTGCCGGGCGGGTTCGTCGTGTCGATCTGGATGTAGCGCGAGAGGAGATCGGTCGCCTCTTCGGTGACGGCGTCCCAATCGATGTCGGCGATGTCGGGCGGGCTCATGGTCGGGCTCCTTCGCTGGGCGAGCGTTCCGTGACGGCTGGGGCATTCTAGCCTACGCGCCGGTAGGGGTGCCAGGTGCCGTCCGGCGACGATGTCTAGGTGGCGCTGGAGTAGGGCGCGCTTCCAGCGTCGGCGCGGGAGGCGGGCGTTGACTTGTGCTCCCCCGCCTGCCACAATTGCGGCGCACGATCACCACGGAAGGGGGT
>JADFKB010000067.1 GCA_022565155.1 Chloroflexota bacterium
CTGGCGCGGGCGCGAGAGCTGGGCATGCGCGTCATCGGGCCGAACTGCCTGGGGCTCTACTGCCCCGCGACCGGCCTCTCGTTCATGCCCGGCCTCCCTACAGAGCCGGGGCCGGTGGGCATGGTGTCGCAGAGCGGCGCCAACGCCAGCGACATCTGCCGCACCGGTGGCGCGCGCGGCCTGCGCTATAGCAAGGTGATCAGCTACGGCAACGCCGCCGACCTCACGGAGAGCGACTTCCTGGACTACCTGGCGGACGACCCTGAAACGACGCTGATCACCGGCTACATCGAAGGGGTGAAGGACGGGCAACGCTTTCTCCGCACGCTGGCCAAGGCGGCCGCCGCCAAGCCCGTGATCATCCTCAAGGGCGGCCGCACGGAAGCGGGCAGCCGCGCGACCGTGTCGCATACCGGCAGCCTGGCGGGCGAGGCGCAGATATTCGATGCCGTCTGCCGACAGGCCGGCGCGATGCGCGTCGAGAGCATCGACGAGCTCATCGACGCGGCAACTGCATTCTGCTTCCTCGGCCGGTTGGACGGTCCCCGCGTTGGCATCGTCGGCGTCGGCGGCGGCAACAGCGTGTTAGCAGCCGACGCTGTAGCGGCGGCCGGGCTGGAGGTGCCGCCGCTGCCGGAAGAAACGCAGCGCCAGCTCACAGAGTTTACGCCTGTAGCGGGTACGAGCGTACGCAACCCGGTCGATACCAACGTCGGCTTCGGGCCTGAAGGCCCGCGGCTGATGCGGGAGACGCTGCGTTTGGTCGCCGAGGCGCCGAACATCGACGTCATCCTCTACCAGGCAGCGATAGGTTGGGGCCCGCCGCGTGGCGACGAAGGCCCCAGCACCGTCGAGATCGCGAAGCAGATTGCCACGTCCACGGGCGAAGCGGTACGGGAGTTCGGCAAGCCAATCGTCGTTCTGATGCGGCCGCCGCTGACCAGCGAGGCGATGGAAGCGAGCATCGCCTTCATGGAAGAGGCCGCCAGGCAGGGGCTGGCGATCTTCCCGGCCGTCTCCAACGCCGCCCGCGCCTTGCGCCGGCTGCTCGATTGGCAGGCTGGGCGGCAAAAAGCCTAAGACGCTCGGCTACCGCACGTGGTATCGGAGTACAGCCCGTCGGAGAGACCCTAGCTGGGGCCTAGGCTATCGCGCCGACCTGGCCTCTACAACACCGCTAGCGGCGGCGGAACTGGCGGGCCAGCGCGTTGGCGCTCATGTGGATCATCGTCGGGCGGCCGTGGGGACAGGTGCGGGGGTGCTCCGCCGCCTCCAGCATGCTGAGCAGCTCCCGCTGCTCGTCTTCGGTCATCGTCTGGCCGGCGCGCACGGAGGCGTGGCAGGCGAGCGAGGCGGCGACACGGTGCGCTGGCGAATCTCGCGGGCCGTCCTCGCGGGCGAGCAGGTCGAGCAGCTCTCCGACGGCCTTCGTCACGTCGCCGCGGACTGCGAGCGCTGGCGGAACGGCGCGAACGAGATACGCGCCGTCGCCGAACGGTTCGATCACGAAGCCGCTCGCCCTCAGTTCGTCCGAGAACGTGGCGAGAAGCGATCGCTGGCTGGGCGTCAGCTCGACAGTCGCCGGTTGGAGCAGCGGCTGGAGCTCCTCGACGCCCTCGGCCTGCTGGCGCAGGTAGCGCTCGTAGAGGACGCGCTCGTGGGCGGCGTGCTGGTCGACCAGGTACAACCCCTCCGGGCCTTCGGCGATGACGTAGGTGTTGCTCACCTGGCCGACGGGCCGCAGCACCGGCAGGTCGTTGGCAGCGGGAAGCTGAGGACTGGCAGCCGGCTCGAGGCTCGGCGTGCGAGGTTCGGAGTTTGAATCTCGAAGTTCGAGGTTCGAGGACGCCGCACCGTTGCCTTCGGCCGGCTGGGGCTGCCAGTTGCCAGCCTGGAACGCTGGACCGGCAGCGTCCAGCGCGGGCACGGGCGTTCGCGCGGAGAGCGTGGCGCGGACCGCGCGCTGGACGGCGGCGAAGACGGCGCGCTCGTCGCGGAAGCGCACCTCGGCCTTCGCCGGGTGGACGTTAACGTCGACTTCATCCAGCGGCAGACGCACGTCGATCATCGCGATCGGGAAGCGGCCTGACGGCAGCATCCCCTGGTAGGCCTCGACGACGGCGAAGGTCAGCGCCCGATGGCGGATCCAGCGTCTATTGACGAAGAGCGAGATGTAGTTGCGGTTGGCGCGGGAGACGGCCGGCGAACCGATCAGGCCGTTGACTTCTACTAGACCCTGTGGCTCCGCATCCAACGGAAGCAGCTCCGCCGCGACATCGACGCTGTAGACAGCGGCGGCGGCGTCACGCAGGTCGCCGTTGCCGGGCGTCGCCAGCGCCGTGCGCTTGTCCGCGCGCAGCGTGAAGCGTACCTCCGGATAGGCGAGCGCGTAGTGGGTCAGCACCGTCGCGATCTGGCCGCCTTCCGCGGCGGCGGAGCGCATGAACTTGAGCCGTGCGGGCTGACGCCGGAATAATCCCTGGACGGTAATCGACGTGCCGGGCGGCGCACCGGCGCTGCCCTGGCGCTCGATCTCGCCGTCGCGCAGGACGATGCGCCCGGCGACGAGCGCGCCCGCCGGCCGCGAGACGAGTTCGACATCGGCGGCGGCGGCGATGCTGGGCAGCGCCTCGCCCCGGAAGCCGAGCGTCTCGATCCGCCACAGCTCCTCCTCGGAGCGGAGCTTGCTGGTGGCGTGCCGCTCAAAGGCGATACTCAGCTCGTCGGGCTCGATACCGCAGCCGTCGTCGGTGACGCGCAGGAAGGCGATACCGCCCCCGCGCGTCTCGACCGTGATCTGGCGCGCGCCAGCGTCGAGCGCGTTTTCGACCAGCTCTTTGACGACGGAGGCGGGCCGTTCGATCACCTCGCCGGCGGCGATGCGAGCGGCTTCGTGCGGGGTGAGCACCCGGATGGTCAAGGTGAGACGACCTCCGCGGCCATTGTAGCACGAGATTTGGCCGGGTCAGTTCACGGGCCAACTGTCGCCAGGCCGACCGCGGATTTGGACCGCCGCACACAACCTAAGGTCTGGACTCATGCTGACAAGGCGTGTAGTGTCTGATACTTCTGGCCGATCTCAGCGGACCGAGACGTGCTAGCATACTTCGTGCGGGACGTAACCTACTAACTCATCTGCGCGTGGCCAATGCCTACTCGAACAACTATGAAAACGGCCGGGGTTGCACTTCTCGCAGCCGCCGTGCTTGTTGGAGCCGGGGTTGGACTGTGGCTACTCTCATCCACCGGCGAGGGTGAGGCTGGCCCCCGCGCCGACTTTGAACAGAACAGCGAGTTCTTCAAACGTGGCCGCAGTGAATTCGCCATCTGTGTCTCCGACTACACTGATCCGTCCGCAGACGGATCAGGCCTCTCCGCTCGGGTCGAAAGAGCTGTTGAGGAGAACAAGGCCGCACTCTGGAAGGGCTCGTTCCTCGAGGTCGAGGATATCCAGGTTGACAGCCCCTGTCCCAAAGGGCCAACGTTCGATGAGCGCACCGCGAACCTGATGGAGCAGCTCGGAAACGTTCCGATCGTGGACGAACCGGGCCCATTTATCCTCTACGTGCATGTAGTGGGCCCTGATCTTCTCGCAACGATCGACCGACTCAAGCTCGGCGGCCGGATCATGCCGCAGGAGTTGTTCGATGACAGCCCCAATCAGATCGCGGGGTACGTACAGGTCGCGGCAGCTCTGTACCTGAGCCGGACGGAGTTCGAACAACCTGAGTATCTCGCCCGGCAGGTCGCCGAGGCGCTCGGCTGCACCGAGGGCTGCGCAGCGCCAGCCAGGTAACGAGAGCTTGGTCTAGGATACCCTGCAAGCAGAGAGGCCCAGGTAATATCCTGGGCCTCTTCTTCATCGACTAGCGGTTCGCGGTTAGACGGCTTCGATAATCGTCGAGATGCCCATGCCGGCGCCGATGCACTGCGTGCTCAGGCCGTAGCGCTTGCCGGAGCGCCGCAGCTCGCGGGCGACGGTGCCGACGAGGCGGGCGCCCGTCGCGCCGAGCGGGTGGCCAATCGCGATCGATCCGCCGTTGACGTTCACCTTGTCGAGCGGAATGCCCAGCTCCTGGCAGGAGGGCAGCACCTGCGCGGCGAACGCTTCGTTGAACTCCACGCGATCGATCTGGTCGGCGGTGATGCCGGCGTGGCGCAGCGCCTTCTTCGTCGCCGGCACCGGGCCGAGGCCCATCACCTGCGGCTTGACGCCGGCGACGCCGAAGCCGATGATGCGCGCCATCGGCTCCAAGCCGAGCTCCATCGCCTTCTCCTCGCTCATCAGCAGCGCCACGGAGATGCCGTCGTTCGTCGGGCAGGAGTTGCCGGCGGTGATGAGCAGCTCCTGGTCGCTATAGCTCTGGATGCCGCCGACGGGCTTCAACCGCGCCAGGCCCTCCATGTTGGTGCCGCGGCGCAATCCCTCGTCCTGGTCGAAGACGGCCTGCTCGCCGCGCTCCTCCTCCAGCCACTTGCCCTCGTCGTCGAAGACCGGCGTCTCGACCTCGAGCGGAATGATCTCGTCCTTGTAGATGCCGTTATCGTACGCCTCGGCCGTCCGGCGCTGGCTGTCGACAGTGTACTCGTCCAGCGCCTCGCGGCTGAGGTTGTACATCTCGGCGACGTTCTGCGCCGTCTGCGTCATCGACATCAGCGGCGTCGCGTCCAGGAGGTAGTCCGGGATGGGCACGGAGAAGTCGTCGTCGTGGTTGGGCGCCAAGTTGCGCTGCTCTTCGGTCTGCTCCAGGCGCTTGCGGTTGAACTCGGTGATGCGCGTCTTCTCTCCGCCGCCGCCGCCGGCCAACGTGCGGCCCATGCGCTCGACGCCGAGCGCGATGCCGCACTCCGTCGCGCCCACCATGATCGACTGGGTGATGCGGTGCAGCGTCTCCATGCTGGAGCCGCACTGGCGATTCGAGTCGAACGTGGAGACCTCCGAGGGCAGCCCGGCCATACGCGCGATGACGTTGGCGCCGATGCCGGCCAGCTCCGCGACGCCCATGACGTTGCCCATGCCGATGTCGTCGACCATGCTCGGCTTGACTTTGGGGTTGCGCTCCATCACGGCGCGCAGCACCTGGGCTCCGGCCTCATCGAGTCGCGTCGCCACCATCATGCCGCGGCCGCCGCGGGCGAACGCCGAGCGGGCGGCGTCGATCAACACTACGTTCTTCAACTCCATCTCTTCCTCCTCTGCAATTACCTTGAAATCGAATGGTGTTCCCGCGAACGAACGATACTATCCTGGCCGCTCGGCTGTCAAGCGAAACGCCGCTATACTAGGTAGCCATGACAACAGACGATCGCCCGAAATCGGCCGGCGTTACTATCGCGCCCGACCTACTACTGGTGAACTGGCGCGGCGAGTTGGACGCTGTGGAGCTCTACAAGCTGCTGGCGCGCTACGAGCGCTCCGAGGAGCGCAGCCAGATCCTGCTGGAGATGGTGAAGGACGAGGAGCGCCACGCGGAGGTGATGGCGGCAAGGCTGCAGGAGATAGGCGTCTCCCTGCCGGAGTACCGTGTCAGCTTCCGCGTACGCGTGCTCGGATTGCTGGCGCGCGTGTTCGGCACCAGCGCGGTATTGCCTATCGTCTCCAGCATCGAAGCCGAGGACGTCACCGCCTATCTGGAGCCGGAGCAGGACCCGGTGGTGCAAGGCCTGGCCGGCGATGAGCGCCGCCACTATCGAGCGCTGGGCGGCCTCTCCGGCCGGCCGGACGCGGCCACCATCGCCAGGCACGAACGCTGGCACCCGAAGGGCAGCGGCGGCACGCTGCGCGCGGTGATCTTCGGCGTCAGCGACGGGCTGGTCTCCAACCTGGCGCTGGTGATGGGCTTCGCAGGCGCCCAGGCCGACGCCGAGTTCGTCATGCTGGCAGGCGTCGCCGGGCTCATCGCCGGCGCCTGCTCGATGGCCGCCGGCGAGTACGTATCGATGCGCGCCCAGCGGGAGCTGTTCGAGCGCCAGATCGCGCTGGAGGAGACGGAGCTACAACTGATGCCGGAAGAAGAGGAAGCGGAGCTGGCGCTGATCTACCGGGCGAAGGGGGTGCCCGCGACCGAAGCAGCGCAGCTGGCGAGCCGGATCATGGAGAATCCAGACGTAGCGCTGGACACCCTGGCGCGCGAAGAGCTGGGGTTGGATCCGGCGCAGCTCGGCTCGCCGTGGGGCGCGGCGATCAGCTCGTTCCTCGCCTTCACCGTTGGCGCGATCATCCCGGTGCTCGCCTACTTCACGGGCGCGGGCTTGGTGCAGTTCGCCGTCAGCGCCGCGATGAGCGGCGTGGCGCTCTTCGCCGTGGGCGCGGGCGTCTCGTTGTTTACGGGCCGAAGCGGGCTCTACAGCGGCGGCCGGCAGCTCGTCATCGGCGCGGTGGCAGCGGCCGTGACGTTTGGCATCGGATCAGCGATAGGTGTTGGGACGGACATCTAGATTCGCTATCGCGGACTGCTGGCTCCCCTCACCCCCGACCCCTCTCCCGCTCGCGGGAGAGGGACGATCGCCAAAACTACTCTCAGTTCTCGAACAGGCTTGGGGTGAGGGTCTTTGGCATCGGCTCAGCGATAGGTGTTGGGACGGACATCTAAGAAGGTTGTATCACGAGATCAAAGTGCCCATATCGGCCCCAGAGTCCCTCAACAAAACTCTGCGACCTCTCAAGTAGCAACTGGCGAGTTTCAGTATCAGCCGGGACGACAAAGAATGCACGTGCCGTACCTCGATGGTATAGGAGTGCGAAGGCATCCTCGCTCCCGATATGCTCCCGAATCTCGGCGAACCGTTGATCGATTTGAATCTGCGCCGTCTCACCTCTCTTTCGATGGATGTGCTGGTAGATAACGACGCTTTGGCCTCTAGTCCGGAAGCGTTCTAGCTCATCGAAATATACGTATTGGGGACTATCCTTTTCGTGACGCCCAGTACTGGCAATTTCTAGTCCCTTGTCAGGATCGAGAAATACAACTTTGCATCCCTCTGTGGCATCGAGCGCTCCTTTGAACCAACGCTCGCGATGAACAAGCCGCACCTCGCGGGCACCCTGCTCGCTCCCCTGTAATCCATCGAACGACAGCGCTGCCTCGAAGTAGACTGTGCCTGCAGGCAGAAGCCCGCGTCTGCGAATGCTGGCTACCTCTCTCGGCCCTCGTTCGATGATGTCATGGAGAGAATCGAATAGTGGTGGGTCGCATGGCCGAAGCCGGTCTCTATTCTTGTCCGAGGGCACGTGCCCGCCATCCCCACTGCCTTCCTCGTCAGGAGTCAGATACCAGACCACACCCAGAGAAAGGCTTGGGCCCACTTGCGAATCGCCGCACAGTGCCTTCAATAATCCATACTTCCCGAAGTCGCCAAGGTCTCCCGTATACCTATCCTTCATCCGTTAATTCGTTTCCCCATCCGCTGACTCCCGCGCCTGCTCGCGCAGCTCGTAGAGCTTCGTTAGCGCCTCCCTCACCCCCAGTTATCCCCGAAAAGAAATCCCCTATGCTCTCTCCCCTCTCCCTCAGGGAGATGGGCCGGGGGTGAGGGCGGCATCCGTTGATCCGTTTCTCAATCCGTTGAACGCGCCTGTTCGCGCAGTTCGTAGAGCTTCGTCAGCGCCTCTAGAGGCGTCATGCCGTCTACTTCCAGCGCGGCCAGGTCATCAAGTAGCTGAGGACGGGCTGGCAGTAGCGATGGCTGCCGGGCGGACGAACTAGCTCCCGTAGCGCCCGCCTTCACCGCGACGCTTACCTGACTCCTCGCTCCGTCCTCCAGCGTGGCCAGCACCTCGCGGGCGCGCTGGACAACGGCCTTCGGCAGGCCGGCCAGCTCCGCGACGTGGATGCCGTAGCTGCGGTCGGCCCCGCCCGCAACGATCTTGTGCAGGAAGACCACCCTGCCCTCCTCCTCGGCCACGGCGACGTTCTCGTTGCGCACGCGCGGCAGCACGCCCGCCAGCTCCACCAGCTCGTGGTAGTGCGTGGCGAAGAGCGTTTTAGCCGCCGTCTCCGGCTTGTTGTGCAGGTACTCGACGACGGCGCGGGCGATCGCCATGCCGTCGTAGGTGCTGGTGCCGCGGCCGATCTCGTCCAGCACGACGAGCGACCTGGGCGTAGCGTTATGTAAAATATTCGCCGTCTCCAGCATCTCGACCAGGAACGTCGACTGCCCCGACGCCAGGTCGTCCTGCGCGCCGACGCGGGTGAAGATGCGGTCGACCAGGCCGATGCGCGCCGACGCTGCCGGCACGTAGCTCCCTACCTGCGCCATCAGCACGATCAGCGCCACCTGCCGGAGATAGGTCGACTTGCCTGCCATGTTTGGGCCGGTCAGCACGACGATCTGGGCGTCACCGTTCGAGAGCTGCGTGTCGTTCGGAACGAACGCCTTCGACTCACCGGCCGTTGGCGTGGCCTCCGCGAGCGCTCGCTCGACGACCGGATGGCGGCCGTCGCGGATCTCGATCTCGCCGCCGTCGTCCAGCTCCGGCCGCACGTAGCCGTAAGTCGCAGATACCTCGGCCAGCGCGACGGCCACGTCGACCTCTGCGATCGCGGCGGCGAGGGCGAGTATCGGGCCGGCGGCGGCCGCGACCTGGCCGCAGACGCGGCGGAAGATCTCGCCCTCCAGCTCGGCGATGCGCTCGCGGGCTGTGAGAATGCGCGTCTCGTACTCCTTCAACTGGGCCGTGACGTATCGCTCGCCACCGACCAGCGTCTGGCGCCGCTCGTAGTCGTCCGGCACGAGCGAGAGGTTGGGCTTGCTCACCTCGATGTAGTAGCCGAAGACCCTGTTGTAGCCGATGCGCAGCGAACGGATGCCGGTGCGCTCGCGCTCTTTCGACTCCAGCTCGGCGAGGAAACGCTTGGTGTCGGTGGCGATCGTGCGCAGGCTGTCCAGCTCCTCCGAGAAACCCGGCCGGACCACGCCACCCTGGTCGAGGGTGGCGCCCGGCTCGTCGTCGATGGTCTGCGCGATCGCAGCGACGACGTCATCGCACGGCCGCAGCCGGCCTGCAAGTTCGATAACAGCGCCAGCCGCGTCCCGCTCCGCCCGCTTCGCCCCCTTCAATAGCTCCGGCGGCGGCGAGCCAGCCGGCGGCAGCAACTCCCGCAGCAACGGCGCTTGCTCCAGGCCGCGCCTCAGGCCGACGAGGTCGCGCGGGAAGGCGAGGCCGGCGACGGCGCGGCCGCAGAGCCGCTCGATGTCGGGACAGCCGCCCAGCAGCTCTTGGGCCTGGCCCCGCCGCACGGCGCTCTGGAAGAAGTAGCCGACCTGGTCCAACCGGCCTTCCAGTGAAACCAGATCGAGGAGCGGCTGGCCCAGCCGGCGCGCGAGAAGGCGGGCGCCCATCGCCGTCTTGGTCAGGTCCAGAACGCCCAGCAGCGAGTGCTGGCGCTTGCCCTGGCGGCCACCCGCAAACAGCTCCAGGTTTCGGCGGCTGGCAGCGTCCAACGCGAGAAAGCCGTCCGGCCGATAAGAGCTCAGCTTCGTGATCTGCGGCAGCCCGCCGCCCGCAGCGCCCTGGCTCTCGCGCAGGTAGTGGAGCAGCGCGCCGGCGGCGGCGACGGCGGCCGGCTGGCCCGCCAGGCCGAATGCTTCACTAGACGCGACGGCGAAGTGCGTGCGCAGCGCGGCCTCCGCCACGTCGACGACGTAGGCGTCCGGCTCGACGTGCGTCACCAACGTCTCCACGCCCGCCGGCGGAGGTGTATCATCGGGCAACAGCAGCTCGGCTGGCTGCAGGCGCAGCAGCTCGCCGGCGAGGGCATCGACCGTGATCTCGCCCGCGACGAACTCGCCGGTAGAGATGTCGGCGTAGGCGAGGCCTACTACGGCGTTTGGATCGTCTTCCCAGATCGCGTCCGTGGCTTCGGCGCGTGATGGCCGCCCAGCCTGGGGCGGCGACAGCGCGACCAGGTAGTTGTTGGCGCGCTCGTCCAGCAGGTCGCCGCCGACGACCGTGCCCGGCGTCACGACGCGCACCACCTGACGATCGACCAGCCCCTCCGCTGTCGCAGGATCGCCCATCTGCTCGCAGATCGCGACCTTGTAGCCCTTGGCGATCAGGCGCGAGAGGTGGCCGTCGATCGCGTGGTACGGGACGCCGGCGAGCGGCACGCGCAGACCCTTGCCCATCGGCTTGCTGGTGAGCGTGATCTCCAGCTCGCGGGCGACGAGCTTGGCATCGTCGTCGAACGTCTCGTAGAAGTCACCGAGGCGGAAGAAGACGATGGCGTGGGGGTAGCGCCGCTTGATCTCGAGGTACTGCCGTCGGATCGGCGTCACGGGCGGGCGTCCTGCTGTAGAACGTTTGCTCGATTTTACAGGAAGGCGCCAGCGAGAACAAGAAGCGGGGCGCGTTCAGCCCAACGGCAGCGCGGCGGCGGCGATCCCGCAGTGCGAAAGCGCCTACTGCGGGACGGGGGAGCCCTTAGCGGTCTTGCTGACTTGGTTCCGGAACGACCGGTGTGGCGGCCGAGCCGTCCGCGGCTACGTAGCGGTGGCCGGTACAGGCTCCGCCGAGATGTCCACCACCTGCACCGCGTCCGGCGCGATGTCGCGGCAGGCGTTGCACTTGATGCAGCGCGCCTGATCGATGCTCCAGGCGTCATCGGCTTGGACGATCGCTTCCGTCGGGCAGATCGCGGCGGCATCCGGCAACGCTTCGCTCTCGCCGGTGATCTCGTAGCGGACGAGGCCGCGGCAGACCTGGGCGGGGCAGCGCCGATTGTTGATGTGCTCGTCGATCTCCTCGCGGAAGTGCTCCGCGCTGCGCAACATGATCGTCGGCGAGGCCGACCCGTGGACGCAGTTCGACCACTGGAGCGTCTGTCCCAGTATCGCCATCTTGCCGTAGTCGTCCTGGCGGCCCTCGCCGCGGGCGATGCGGAGGAAGATCTCGGACATGCGCTGCGTGCCGCCGTGACAGGTGGTGCAGCGGCCGCACGACTCGTCTTCCAGGAACCAGGAGAACATGACGTTGAGATCGACGATGCAGGCGCTGTCGTCGATGAAGACGATGCCGCCGCCGCCCATGATCACCTCTTGCTCGCGGAACGCCTCCGGCTCGAGGGGCAGCTTCAGCGCGATGTGCGCCGGCAGGATGCCGGCCAGCGCCGCGCCCGCCTGCACCGCCTTCAGCGTCCGCCGCTCCTGCCAGGGCGCGGGGTCGGCGGCGTGGTAGAGCTCGCGGAGCGGGAAGCCGAACGGCAGCTCGACGACGCCGACGCGCTGGATGTGGCCGGAGACGCTGAAGAGCTTGGTGCCGCTGTTTGCCTCGGTGCCGACCGACTGGTAGAACTCCATGCCCTTCTCCAGCATGAGCGTGACGTCGGCGTAGCTCTCGACGTTGTTGACGTTCGTCGGCTGGGCGAAGACGCCGGAGTCGGCGGGGAAGGGCGGGCGGATGCGCGGCATCCCGCGCTCGTCGTCGAGCGAGGCGAGCAGCCCCGACTCCTCGCCGCAGACGTACGACCCGGCGCCGCGCCAGACCGTGAGGTCGAGCGTAACGTCGCTGCCGAGCACGTTCTCGCCGAGCAGGCCGCGCTCCCGCGCCTGCTCGATCGCCTTCTCCATCCGATCGATCGCCAGCGGGTACTCGTCGCGCAGGTAGATGTACCCATACGTCGCGCCGGTGGCGTGGGCGGCGATAACCATCCCTTCGATCACAGCATGCGGATCGCTCTCCATCAGGATGCGATTGACCCACGCCCCGGGGTCGCCCTCATCGGCGTTGCAGATCAGGTACTTCGGCTCGCGCTCCTTGCCGCGCAGGAACTCCCACTTGGTGCCGGTGGGGAAGTTGGAGCCGCTGCGGCCGCGCAGGGTCGACTCCTGCACCGTCTTGATCAGCTCTTCCTGGCTCATCGCCAGGGCGCTGGCGAGGCCGGAGTAGCCGCCGGTGGCGATGTAGTGGTCGATGTTATCCGGGTCGATGACGCCGCAGCGGGCGAGCAGCCGCCGCTCCTGCATCGCCCAGAAGTCCAAGTCCGAGAGTCTTAGAATGCCATCGACGTCATCCCCGGCGGCGACGGCGAACGCGAGGTCGGCGCAGACGCCGTCCTGCGCCAGCGCCTCTTCGATCAGCTGCTCGACGTTCTCCGGCGTCACTTTCTGGTAGAGGATCGCGGAGCCGTCCGGCCTGCGCACCTCGACCAGCGGCTCCAGCCAGCAGAGGCCGGTCTCGCCGATAATGCCAACGTCGACGTCGAGGCCGCGGTCGGCGACGGCGCTTTTCAGCGCGTCCAGCGTCTCGCTGGCCCCGCGGGGCAGGCTGCAGGTGGCGATCGGCACGCGGACGAGCGGCCGCTGCGGCTTAGCGACCGCCTGCCAGACGGTATCGGCCTGCACGCGCAGCTCTGTGTAGGCGGCGTTCACGCCTGCTCCTTCAGCTCACGGGCCAGCTTGATCGTCTCGGCGGCTGTGAGCGGCCCCACGGTATTGTCGTTGTCGGACGCGCCTTCGGCGCGCGTGATTACTTCGGCGTTCACGCCTGCTCCTTCAGCTCTCGCGCTAGCTTGATCGTGTCAGCCGCGCTCAATGGCCCCACGACCTTGCCACCAACCCATATCTGCGGGGCGAAGTCGCAGGTGCCGTTGCACTGCGCCAGGTGCAGACCCAGCTTGTCGTCGGGCGTGTTCTGCTCCATGCCGATCTCCAGCACCGACTCCAGCGCCGTCCGCACATACTCGCCGCCCTTTATTCGACAGGCCGGGCCGCTGCACCAGTCGATGCGCGTCCGTGGCGGCGGCGTCAGCCGCAGCTCCGAGTAGAAGGTAACGGTGCCGTAGACGTGCGCCTCGCTCAGCCGGAGCTGGCGGGCGACGACGGCCATCGATTCCTTGGGGATGTAGCCGTAGCGGTGGTGCACCTTGTGGAGCGCGCGCAGCAGGTCGGCGTTGCCGGGCTTGAACTCGGCGACGAGCTGCTGGATCTCGAGCGTGGCTTCGGTATCGAGCAAGGACGCCTCCGGACACTCTGCGGGTCGGGCTTCAGCCCGACAGCGACAGGCTGAAGCCTGTCCCACGGAACGACGCTACTTCGTGCTTTTCGTCACTATAACAGGTGGGGTGCGTATGGGGACAAGGAGGGGGTAGTCAGGACAGATGCTCCGTCACTACACGAAGGCCACGGCCGCGGAGCGTCCTGTCCAGGCTCACAAGCAGGTGAGTCCTAGCGACTAGGCACAGAAATGCCGACAGGCCGGACTTGGGGAGCATGACTGGCAACCGCCATCCGGCCCGCCGGCACACTCCGATTCTAGCCGAAATGTATTATGTGCGCATACCCAATCATGTGCAAGGGCTACGGCCTCCGAGCGCGCTGCCAGGCCCACAAACGGCTGCGTCCTAGCGACAGGCTTCCGGCTGCACCTTGTGGAGCGCGCGCAGCAGGTCGGCGTTGCCGGGCTTGAACTCGGCGACGAGCTGCTGGATCTCGAGCGTGGCTTCGGTATCGAGCACGGCGTCTCCTCGATTCGTGCTTTTCGTCACTATAACAGGTCGTCAACGGATGAGAAACGGATTATCGGATGGT
>JADFKB010000174.1 GCA_022565155.1 Chloroflexota bacterium
CAGTCCGGCCAAGTGGCGATTCTGATTTATGTGGCTACCCGACCCGCCGCAGAAAGTAGGCCGGGTAACCCGCCACCATAGCTGGAAAGGGGGTCCAGTTATGGTGGCAGTGTGACAGGAAGCTGTGAAGAAATCACCATCCGTTCACGCACAGACATCTTGGGAAGACGACTGCCGCTGCCAGGGACGGGCTCGTATTTTCGCGCCTCGTAGAATCAGTCGTTTAGCAGCGGGCACCAGAACGCGAAAATGCGTGCCTGTGCCTTTCTTGAGTGGTCTCGCGATCCCGGTTGATTTATTCACAGCTTCCTATCTCGCGACGGTTGGTAAAATAGGGCTCTTCCGGGTATTTAGTGGGCGATCGGGGGTAGCTGCTAGGGTCGCGGCATGCAAGACCGCGAGCTGTACCGCCAGATCCTAGGCATCGAAAGTCCCTGGAAAGTCGAGCGAGTGGATCTGCGGAGAGCCGACGGGGAAGTCCACGTGTTCCTCGAGCACGACGAGCAAGTTCGCTGGCGGTGCCCCCAATGCAACGCCGAGTGCGCTCTCCACGACCATCAGCCCGAGCGCCGTTGGCGTCATCTCGACACCTGCCAGTACCGCACGATCCTGCACGCTCAACCGCCGCGCAGCGACTGCCACGAGCATGGGCCGCGCGTCGTGCGACTACCCTGGGCCGAGGCCTCCAGCCGCTTCACCGCGCTGTTTGAAGCGCTCGCGATCTCATGGCTAAGAGAAGCTAGCCAGAAAGGCGTAGCCGAACTATTGGCGCTGAGTTGGGACGAGATTCACGGCATCCTGGAACGCGCCGTCGAGCGTGGGCTGACACGCCGCGGCACCGAGCCGATTCCACACCTGGGCGTCGACGAAAAGAGCTTCCGCAAGCGCCATCGCTACGTAACCGTCGTCAACGACCTCGACCGCTCACGGGTGTTGTTCGTCTCCGTGGGACGTCGCAAGGCAAGTCTGGACGGCTTTTGGGAGACGTTGAGCGCAGGGCAACTTACTAGTATCGAGGCCATTGCGATGGACATGTGGGATCCCTTTGTCGCCTCGACGCGCGAGCATTTACCAGACGCGGATCAAAAGATTGTTTACGACAAATATCACATCGCGGCTCAACTATCGAAGGCCGTGGACCAGGTGAGGCGGGCTGAGAACAAGCTCCTGAGAGCATCGGGAGACGAGCGCTTAAGCGGCACGAAGTACGCTTGGTTGCGGCATCCGGCGAACTTTACCGAGGACGCTTGGCGAGAGTTTCGCGCGCTACGCGAGAGCGACTTGAAGACGGCTCGGGCCTGGGCCTTGAAGGAAACGGCGATGCGGCTGTTCGACTATCACCGCGAATCGGCGGCGCGGGCTTTCTTCGAGCTGTGGCGCGGTTGGGCCTCTCGCAGCCGGCTAACGCCGATGGTCGCCGTGGCGCGGATGTTGACGGCGCGACTCGACAACATACTTACGTATCTGAAACACCGCATTACGAACGCGGTGAGCGAGGGCTTGAACTCAAGGATTCAATGGGTCAAGGCGACCGCACGCGGCTTCCGCAATCAACAGAACTTCATCAACGCCATCTACTTCCACTGCGGCGGACTCGATATGGCTCCTGCCCACTAAAAACTCGGAAGAGCCAAAAATGCATGGTTCGCCGTCGTCTGTCACTCGGGTGTATTTCAATACCGAGTACGGTAGGTTCTGGCTCACGATGGTCCCCTCGGGACCTAACTCCGGGTTCACAGTGGCAGTCAATGATCTGCCGCTCCGCGCGGCAGGGACTGCGGGAGTAAGCGGTCAGGCGGACTCGATGTCCGACTAGTGTCTGGCCTTGAGAAGTTGCTCTCAGACGATCGCAGAAACTGGCGAATAGATGGCGGGGAAGGTCGTTTCCAACTGGGTTCTCGGACTCCGCGGTCCTAGCTAGCAGCGAGTTGCGTGGGATTGTGGGCTCCCCCCGGCGCCGTGCCGACCTTTCTGTACAATTTGTTGCGTGGCGCGTTGGGCCGAACAAGCTTTCCAACTGAGTGAACGCCGCGCCTGCAGGCTGGTATCGATCGACTTGCCGCTGCCCGAGCCGCAGCGATCCGCGAACCGAGACTGCGTGAGTTGGCTGCTTCGCGCGTACGCTGGGGCTATCGGCGTCTGACGGTGCTGTTGCGCCGCGAAGGCTGGAAGGTCAACCCGAAGCATCTATCGGCTCTACAGCGAGGAAGGACTGACGGTGACGCACCCGCAGCGTAAGAAACTCGCACGCCG
This sequence comes from Chloroflexota bacterium, assembly GCA_022565155.1. Taxonomy (GTDB): domain Bacteria; phylum Chloroflexota; class Dehalococcoidia; order DSTF01; family RBG-16-68-14; genus JADFKB01. The sequence goes on from JADFKB010000174.1 coordinate 2,254, forward strand.
CGATCGGAGGCTGCGGTGCGCCCGATCCAATGGCCCCGGCCCTTCCTGCCGCAACCATTTTCGAGAGGAGCTATCATGAGCCAGGTTAGGCCTTCCGAGGCCACTGTTTTCAACACCGAGAACCGCTTCGACCCGACACTGCTCACCCTAGATAGGGCTTAGTTTTCCGGGGCGGGTCACGGGAAGGTGTGAAGAAATCAACTTGTCGCAGAATCCGATGTGGCAAACAAAGGACTTAGCTTGACGGGAAGAGGTCGAAAGGCAATTAATTCACAGCTTCCAGTCTCGGAATCAACGCTTGTAACGATCTGATCTGGTGCGACCCCGGGCGGCAATCGAGACTTTCGTCGTTCAATGCGTCATCGCATAAATGATGTAGTTGATTCCCATGCGGTACGACAGGGCCGTCATTGGCTCTGGGTACTCCACCCAATACCTGCACCAATCCTGTCCTCATCACCACGTCCCGCAAGTCGTTTAGACTGAACACATTAAGTCGGCTCAGGCTAGCTGTTTCTTGCGTTTCCGTTTCCCGATTGTGTCGTTTTTGTGGCTGTCAGCTTTCGCTAGCTTGGCCACGTGGCTATCA
>JADFKB010000175.1 GCA_022565155.1 Chloroflexota bacterium
GACGCGCAGCCCCGAGCGGAGGCGGCCCGAAAGCAACGGCGGTTGTCTGGATTGGGCCGACTCACGGCCCAGCAAAGTATAGAGGGTGCATACGCTGTCTCTTGGGCATCTGGTGACGGCAGCATCTATCAAGGTTTAGACGCCGCCACTTCTTGCGGGGAGGAGCACGGGCTTCGCTACGAATCTTTCCAAACCTGGAACAATGCTGACGGCGGCCTCAATAGTGACGGCAGAGTGAACCGCGAGCTCTGTATAGACTTCATTGTCGTGCCCCCCAATTTAGAGGAGCAGCCTATCCCATGCAGCGTCCAGTAGCGAGTACTCACAGGTTAGAGGTAGCGGGGTTGTTGATTAGTTTCACCCTCATGTTCGCTTTGATGGCAGCGTGTGGCGGTAGCACTGAACCCGTCAATGAGGCGCCAACCCAGACAGAGGCGGTAGCAAGCAGTACGGCGACCCGCTTGGAAAACCCAGGTAAGCTAAGGTTGGAGCCGAATGAGGCTGGCCCAGGCGAAATAGTGTGTATGACTGGGACTGGCTGGAGCAGCCTCCAACCAGTTAGGTTCTACCTGTTTACCGAACAGGCTTCGGACGTAATAGTCCTGAGCAGACTGGAGCGTAGTGAGATAGTCAGCCTGGGCGAGAAGACCCCAGATGAAGACGGTTCTGTCACGCTAGAGTTCCGTTTAGCTGGTCTCCGAGCGCTGGACGGAAGTGTACTCACGATCAGGCCTGGCCAACGGCTTCGTATTGAGGCTTGGCAGGACTACGAACGGCACACCGCTATAACACACGAGGCGCTGAGCGTAGTTGAGGAAGGAGCGATGATACCATGCGGTGGTTGATTCTAGTGCTGATCGTATCGTTAACGCTGGTCACGGGAAGCGCAAAGAGCCAAGTCGCGGATCCAGCGGCGCTATCGCGCTAGGCCACCGTTGGGCTGCACCGGCGCCAAGCTGATGACGACGATGCTCCACGAGCTGGAGCGCACCGGCGGCCGCTACGGCCTGCAGACGATGTGCTGCGGCGGCGGCCTCGGCACGGCGACGGTGATCGAGCGGCTCGACTAGGTCCTTCTTCGGGAGGGCTGCTGCTATACTCGTCACGTACACTGTGCGGGCCCGTAGCTCAGTGGTTAGAGCGTCCGGCTCATAACCGGGTGGTCCCAGGTTCAAATCCTGGCGGGCCCACCACAAACTACTATGGTTAAAGCATACGTAGAGGAGCTGGCGGAGCTGATGAAGCAGGCGGCATCAGAACAGCATCGAGACGTTCGATTGGAGATAAAGCACTTCTTTTCCGGCGCCGCCGTCTATGCCAACGGCGCGATATGCATCACCCTCACCCCCGCAGGACTGGCGCTGAAGTTGCCGGAGGAGCATCGAACAACGCTGCTCCAGAAGCACGGCGCAACACCTCTCCGCTACTTTCCCAAAGCTCCGCTCAAGAAAGAGTACGTCGTCTTGCCTGCCAGCATCATCGACGACCGGAAGGCGCTCCGTAGCTGGATCGCGGAAAGCATCGACTATGCCGTTAGAGCCTAAGAATAACGCGAATGCCTCTTGACAGTGGCTTCTTGCGTTACGTTTAGATTGGCCGGCGAGAACGGCTAAGGGCCGAGTCCGCGTGGTACACTGGCCGTGCTATGGGCGGTACGGCACGCGTTGACGGCGACAACTATGCCAGACGTTGGCTGATTTGGCCAACCATGATGCTGGTTGGGATTGGCGCTCTGGTAGCCGCGCTGGTGTTCGCTTGGCCTCAGGATGTTTCGGCCCCCAGCCGCTTTGACGTTGGGCCCGTGGACTCCTTCTCCGTCGGGTCGGTTACCACCGTTGAAGAAGGCGCGTTCCACCTCGTAAGACTGAGCGAGAAGGTGTTCGTCGCGCTCTCATGGCGAGACTCTCATTCAGGCTGCACGGTACCCTGGAAGGCTGGCTTCGTTTGGCCGGACCCAGCGACGGGCCGGGATAAGCGGAGTTGGTTCCGGGATCCTTGCCACGGCTCGACGTACGACATCACAGGCAAACGAGTTTTCGGGCCAGCGCTGCGCGATCTGGATCGCTATCCGGTGTCGATCGTAGGCGATCGCGTCTTCGTCAACACCGCCAGATTCGTATGCGGCCACGCGCCGCCCGGCGCCCCCTGCGTGTCACCTTCGCCGACTCCCTAGCGTTGCCTGAAGTCCAGCATCGCGTAAGATAGATGAGCACAGCGGGATCGTCCAGATATGGGCGTTAGAGCGGCCGGCTCATAACCGGTTGGGTCACAGGTTCGAATCCTGGCGGGCCCACCACACGCCCAATTTCGAATCTATTTCGGTCGTGCTGACGCCCGAAAAACAGAGGAGGGACAGAGCATGATGACCTCGTACGTCGAGACTAACCTCCTATCATGAGCGTGACTAGCGCCGCTACAATGTCGGCACAACTCGTGGGCGCGATTTCTGCGGGTATCGACTGGTCAATCGCATTGATCAGTTCTAAGATGCTGGCTCGAATCCCGCGCTCTTCTAAGAGTTGCTGAGCTTTCACGGCATAGTCGCCTATTCTTCGGCGGTTGTCGGTGCATTTTCTCTCGGCGCGATCCAGTGCCCGATCGTATAGATCGATAGACGAATCGTCAGTGGCGACAAATCCACCCTTGTCTACAACGGCCAGTTGATACTCGACATCGCTATCTGAATAGCGCCCGGTGTCTTTGGGCGGAGGCTCTTGTCGAGATTGCTCTTGTTGGCCTTGAGCGTCTGTTGAAGGCGATTCGGCATCGCTGGAGTCGCCACCTCCTCCTCCTCCTGAGGATGAGACGATCGCTATTACAATAAT
>JADFKB010000176.1 GCA_022565155.1 Chloroflexota bacterium
GCCGCCCTGCCCGGTGATGACGCCGGCGACCTCCGCCAGCGCGTCGGCCTTGCGCCCGCCGATCGCGACGGCCGCGCCCTCCGCAGCCAACGAGATCGCCGTCGCCCGGCCGATGCCGCTGCTGCCGCCGGTGACGACTGCTACCTTGCTGTCTAGCTTAGCCATGTGGCGCCTCCTCCTCTTGCTGTATCGGCGGCGCGCTCTGTCGCTCGCCGCGTCTCGTCTGCTGTCGATGCGCCCGCCGGCCGATGAAGGCCAGCAGCGCCGGTACGATGCTGTTGAGAATGATACCAAGGCGCAGCGGCCGGTACGGCAGCACCTCCAGCGTCGGCCGCTTGGCGCAGGCGACGATGCGCTTCGCTACATGCTCGGCCGACTGCGTCGGGCCGTGCGGGCCGACTGTCGCACCGTTCACCAGCCGCGCCGATTCAAAGAACTCGGTGCGCGTGCCGATGGGGTAGACGATGCTGGCGTGAATGCCGTCGTCGGCCACCTCGGCGCGCAGGGCGTCCGTCAGCGCGACGATGGCGTGCTTCGTTGCGGAGTAGGCGCCGATGCCGGGATAGGCGATCTTTCCCGCGGCGGATGCGACGTTGATAATATGGCCGGAACCCTGGCGGCGCATGACGGGCAGCGTCTCCTGCATCCCCATCAGCACCCCCAATACATTCGTCTCCCACAGCTCCTGGAAGTCGCGCTCCGTGGTGTCCTCGATCGACGCGCCGAGCGCGTAGCCGGCATTGTTCACTAGCACGTCGATGCGGCCAAAGCGTTCCGTAGCCGCCTGCACCATCCGCCGCACGTCCTCGCGTTTCGAGACGTCGGCCGCGATCGCCAGCGCCTCTCCGCCCGACTTGGCGATGCGGTCCGCCAGCTCCTGGACGCGCTCCTCGCGCCGGTCGGCGACTGCGACCTTCGCGCCTTCCCGCGCGAAGCTGAGCGCCGTCTGATAGCCGATACCGCTGCCCGCGCCCGTGATGAGTGCTACCCGATCCTTCAGGTTGGCCATGTTTCCCCGCCTCCTTGCTATCCGAGGTAGTAGCTAGCGCAGTATAGAAAAGGCACGGCTGGAAGGAAAGGCGAGCGAGACTGCCGGCCATCAATGTCGGCTCCTTGACCGGTGCCGCCACGCGCTCGTATCCTCAAGCGACATGCGCTTCTCTCACCTCTTCTCCCGCACGTTGCGTGACGCGCCCGCCGAGGCCGAGACGCCCAGCCACCAGCTTCTGCTGCGGGCCGGGCTGGTGCAGCAGCTCGCCGCCGGCATCTACAGCTTCCTGCCGCTGGGCTGGCGGGCGCTACGCAAGATCGAGCAGGTGATCCGCGAGGAGATGGACGCCGCCGGCGGCCAGGAGGTGCACATGCCGGTGCTGCAGCCGATCGAGCTGTGGGAGACGTCCGGCAGGCGCGATACGTACGTGCCGCCGCTGCTGGTCGTCAAGGACCGACGCGAGCGGGAGCTGGCGCTGGGCCCGACGCACGAGGAGGTCGTAGTCGAGTTGTTCAAGCGACAGGTGCAGAGCTATCGAGAGCTGCCCGCGCTGGTCTACCAGATCCAGACCAAGTTCCGTGACGAAGTCCGCTCGCGCGGCGGGCTGATCCGCCTGCGCGAGTTCACGATGAAGGACATGTACTCGTTCGACGCGAGCTGGGAGTCGCTTGACGAGAGCTACGCGGCTATGTTCGAAGCCTACACCAAGCTGTTCGAGCGAATCGGCGTCCCCGCCATCGCGGTCGAGGCTGACTCCGGGCCGATCGGCGGAAAGGACAGCCAGGAGTTCATGCACCTCACCGAAGTTGGTGAAAACGAGGTGCTGATCTGTACCTCCTGCGGCTACGCCGCGAATACGGAGAAGGCCGATCATAGGCGGCTGACGCTGCCCGCGGAAAAGCAGGCGGCGATGGAGGAGGTAGCGACGCCGGGCGTGACGACGATCGAAGAGGTCGCGCGCTTCCTGGACGTGCCGCAGCGGAAGACGCTCAAGGCCGTGTTTTATGCCGCTACCGGTACCGGCTCGTCGCCGCAGGCGGAACCGGAAGCTCAGTACCCAGTCTTCGTCGCCATCCGCGGCGATCTCGACGTGAATGAAACGAAGCTGCGCAACGCGCTGGGCGGCGCCGGCTTGCGGCTGTTGGACGACCGTGAAGTCGCGGCCGCAGGCCTGGTGGCGGGCTCGGCGTCGCCTGTTGGCCTGAAAGAGATGGCGAAGCGTCCGGTGCGTGTCGTCGCCGACGAATCGGTCACCGATTCGCCGAACCTCGTCGGCGGCGCAAACAAGGAGGGCTTCCACCTGCGCAACGTCAACTACGAGCGCGACTGGCAGGCCGATATCGTCGCCAACATCTCGCTAGCGCACGAAGGCGACGCCTGCGCCCGCTGCGAGGACGGCACGTTCAAGGTGGAGCGCGGCATCGAGATCGGCCACATCTTCAAGCTCGGCACTGTCTACACGGAGCCGCTGGGCGCGACGTTCCTGGACGCGGAGGGGCAGCGGCGCGTACCGGTGATGGGCTGCTACGGCATCGGCGTCGACCGGCTGCTGGCTGCTGCGATCGAGGCGAACCACGACGAGAACGGCATCATCTGGCCGCGCGAGATCGCGCCGTTCGCCGTCCACCTGGTTGTCCTCAACCCCGAGCGCGACGAGGTAGGCGCAACCGCCGATCGCCTCTACGCGGAGCTGGGCGAACGCGGCATCGAGGTGCTGTACGACGACCGCGAGGAGTCGCCCGGCGTGAAGTTCGCGGACGCCGACCTGCTCGGCATGCCGCTGCGCATCACCGTCAGCCCGCGCAACCTGAAGCAGGACTCCGTAGAGC
>JADFKB010000068.1 GCA_022565155.1 Chloroflexota bacterium
TCTTCTGGCCGTTGATCACGAAGTCGTCGCCGTCCCGGACAGCTTTGGTTTGCAGAGAGGCGAGGTCCGAGCCGGCCTCGGGCTCGGAGTAGAGCGTGCACCAGACGTCCTCGCCGCCGGTGATGCGTGGCAGGTAGCGTTGCTTCTGCTCGTCCGTGCCGTAGAGCATGATCGCCGGGCCGACCCAGGCGACGCCCATGCTGAAGCTGCCGGGCGCGCCCTGGTACGACATCTCTTCGTTGTAGATGAGCTGCTGCATGTGGGACGCGTCGAGGCCACCGTACTCCTCGGGCCAGGCCATCGCCAGCCATTTCCGCTCCGCCAGCTTCGCCATCATGCGGCGGCTCAGCTCTCGCGTCGCTTCGCTGCCCTCTTCGCCGTAGCCTCCGGCGCCTTGCCAATCGGCCGGCAGCTCCTGACGCAGAAATTCGCGCACCTCCTCGCGGAACTGCTCCTGCTCGGGCGTGAATCGAAAGTCCATCTCGTCCTCCTTCGCCTGGCCTAGCTAGCCTTGGCCTCCGCGCCGATGCGCTGGGCGATGCTCTGAAACACCGAGTAGTCCTGCGCGCCAACGAGCGGAAAGCGCCGGTCGCCGGCCTCGAAGATGTAGGTGGGCGTGCCGGTGACGCCCTGCCGCTGCGCTTCCTGCGTGCTCTCATTGACGAGAGTTGTATAGCGGCTGTCTCTCAGCGCAGCTTCCAGGCCGTGTGCGTCCAGTCCGCTCGCAGCGGCCAGAGCGACGAGCACATCAACATCGCCAATGTCCTCGCCCCGGCCGAAGTAGGCCTCGAAGAGGGCACGATGAAACTGCTCGAACGCCCCTTGCTCGCGGGCGAACTCGGCCGCTTCGAGCGCCCGATGCGAGTTCGGCACGTGGCTCGACGGTGCGTAGGGAAGGCCAGCCTCCTCAGCCAACGCGCGCAACGGGCTAACGTAGCCGTCGGGGCGAGGCGCGCGCTCGCCTCGGTCGATGCCTGCCGCCGGGATCTCCGGATGCAGCTCGTACGGGCGCCAGACGATGTCGATCTCGAACTCCCGCTCCAGCCGTTCGGCCCGCACGAGGCCGATGTAGCACCACGGTCAGATATAGTCAGAAACGACGGTGACGCGGACACGCTCTTCGGTCATGGCGCGCCCATGATAGCAGGGCGGCCGCAGACGCGGCTAGGGCGTGACATCTGTTGTGAGTTGGCGCTGCGGTTAGCTGACAGGCTGCCTGAGGCGGTGGGGCGGCGTTGGCCGCGGCAGGCGTTGGGCTGAAAGCAGCGGTTGGTATCCCCAATACGGCGCCACGATGTCGTCGTCTGTGCAGCAGCGATTAATGTCTCTCGCAAGCCCTACGTTCGGCCCGCCTCTATTGACAACGGACAAGTAAGCCCAGAGCCCGAGGAGCCGGAAGCCCATTCTGGCTTGCGACCGGCCTTTCAGCGCGGCGAGCCCGGCGGCTGCCACGATGGCGAAAAGGCCCAAGTGCGATAGCGATCCGTGACGCCTGCGGTCATCCATGACGCAGCCTCCTCCTTCGTGGAGAGGCGTAAGAGGGCCGGAGGAAACTCCGGCAGGCTTCAAGTGTAGACCCGCCCGGAGAATCTTGCAAGAGGGTAGGCATAAAGATTTGCCGGCGATTTTCAGCCCGCAAGTATGGCCTCCCGGGCGAATACCTAAAGAAGGCGGCTACTGGCGCGGCTGGGAAGTGTCGACTGGGGCAGAACGAACGTATCGCGCCGGCGAGCGTCCGGTAAGATTGTAGCGTGATGCAGATACCACGCTACCTACTTCTCGCGTTTCTGGCGCTCGCAGCCGTCGCGGCCGCGGCCTTTCCGCAGGCTGAGGCGGGCTCCGCTGACTCCGTGACGGCCATAGGCGCGGGCGGACGCCACACCTGCGCGATCACCTCGGCGGGCGGCGTCCAGTGCTGGGGCCAGAACGATTCCGGCCAGCTCGGCGACGGCACGACGGCGGATAGCTCAGTACCCATCGACGTCGCTGGCCTGACGAGCGGCATCGTGGCCATTAGCAGCGGCTCGTTGCACACGTGCGCGCTCACCACGGGCGGCGGGGCGCTCTGCTGGGGCCAAGACAGCGGCCAGCTCGGGACCGGCGCGGCGACGAACGCGCCCAGCGCAACGCCAGCGCCAGTCTGCGCCGACGCCGCCTGCGCAACGCCGCTGGCCGGCATCGTAGCGATCGCCGCCGGCAGCTCGCACACCTGCGCCGTTACGAGCGACGCCACGGTCAAGTGCTGGGGCGACAACGAAGACGGCCAGTTGGGAGACGGCACGCAGACGGCGAGCGACACACCTGTGGACGTTGTAGGCATCACAACTGCGATTGCCATCACTACGGGCGAATCCCATAGCTGCGCGCTGACGTCGGCAGGCGCGGCGGTCTGCTGGGGCTCGAACGGCGAAGGGCAGATCGGCGACGACCGCGCGTGCGGCCGGCGCTGCAGCGCGCCATCGCCGGTGGCGGGGCTAGACTCCGGCGTCGCGGCGATCAGCGCGGGCGGCCTTCATACCTGCGCCCTGCTGGACGACGGCACGGTGCGCTGCTGGGGCTTCAACTTCGGCGGCCAGTCCGGCGACGGCACCAGCGCGAACATTCGCGTCACGCCGGTGCCGGTGTCCGGCCTGAGCGACATCCTCGCGATCAGCGCGAACGGCAGCTTCCGCGGTCACACCTGCGCGATCACTGGCGCGGGCGGCATCGCCTGCTGGGGCGACAACGCCAACGGCCAGTTGGGCGACGGCACGACGGTAGACCGCGCCGCGCCGGTCGCTGTCACCGGGCTGAGCGGCCCGGTCGTTGCGCTATCGAGCGGCGACGCGCACGCGTGCGCGATCGTCCAAGACGGTAGGGTGCTGTGCTGGGGTCACAACGGCGCAGGCCAGTTGGGCGACGGTACGCAGACCGAACGGCATCTGCCGGTCGCCGTCGGCGGCCCGGGAGGCTTAGCAGGTGACGCGAACTGCGACGCCGAGGTGAACAGCATCGACGCTGCGCTGGCGCTCCAGCGCAACGCCGGCCTCATCGTTTCGCTCCCCTGCGAGGCCAACGCCGACGTCAACGTCGACGGCGAGGTGAATAGCATCGACGCGGCGCTGATCCTTCAGTTCGTCGCCGGGCTTTTGGCGAGCCTGCCGGCGTAAGATCCGGGACAAGCTAGAGCTTCCTTACCTGGGAGATGACGTCGCGGCCCATCACTTCGATAGGCCGGAGCGCCTCGGCGCCGATCCGGGCGCCGGTAGTGTTCGCTCAAGCCACGTGGCCAGCGATGAACGCGAGCACGCGCTGCCAGGCGTCGGCCGCGGCGTCAGTATGCTCCTCGTACGACCGGTCGAAGAAGCTATGCGGCGCTCCCGGGTATGTGATCAACTGATGCTCGACACCGGCCGCCTCCAGCGCCGCGTCGTACTCGTCCACCAGGTCTTGCGGTATCCCCTGGTCAGCGCCGCCCATCAGGCCCAGCACCGGACACTGGAACTCGGCGGCGCGCTGCGCCGGGCCGGGCGAGCCGTCGCGGCCGGGCCCTGGCCGTCCGTAGAAGCCGATGACGCCGGCGAGGCCGTGGCCGCCGGCAGCCTGCAACCAGGAGTTCGACCCGCCGAAGCAAAAGCCGACGGTGAACACCGACGAACAGCCGCCGCCCGCGTCCGAGCGCAGATAGGCGACGGCGGCGGCGGCATCGGCGACGATGTTGGCGGCCTTCGTCTGCGCCACGTGCTCCATAAACGGAAACTCCTCGTCGCGCTTGCTGGCGCCGGCTGTGCGGCCGAAGTAGTCGATGGCGATGCTGTAGATGCCCTGCTCGGCGAAGCGGAGCGCCAGCTCCTCGTAGAAGCGATACAGGCCGCGCACGTCCGGCAACACGACGATGCCCGCCCCGCCCGCATCGCTCGCCTTGGCGAGGAAGGCCGCGAACTTCGTTCCGTCCGCGGAGGTGAGTTCCAGGTCTTGGGATTCGATGGCCGCGCCGGTAAGGGGTACTATTGGCGGCAGTGCGTTGAACTCATGGCACATAGGCGTCTCTCCTTGCAGCTTTCTCGTCGGTCGCAGCCCGACTATGATAGCAGGGCGAAGATCGCGGTAGTAGTGGGAGAGGCTAGCATGGAGATTATCGAAGGCGTACACGCGATCGACAGCCTCGGCATCGGCCGGGCGTACCTCTACGCGGAGGCGGACCGGCTGACGCTGATCGATACCGGCCTCGCCGGCAGCGCCGACCGCATCTTCGCGGCGATCGAGGCGGCAGGACGGAAGCCCGGCGACCTGCGCCAGATCATCATTACGCACTGCCACAACGACCACACCGGCTCGCTCGCCGACATCGTCGAGCGGACAGGAGCGCAGGTGTCGGCTCATCCTCTGGATGCGCCGGTGGTGCGAGGCGATGCGCCGCTACTGCGGCCGAACCCAGGCGGCGCGCTGCGGCTGCTCCGGCCGCTGCTTGCCAGAGCCATGCAGCCTGCGCCGGCGGCGGCGGTCGATCGCGAACTGGCGGACGGCGACGAGGTCGATCTCGGCGGCGGCGCGAAGGTGCTGCACGTGCCCGGCCACACGGCTGGCAGCATCGCGCTCCATCTGCCGCAACGCCGGCTGCTCTTCGCGGGAGACGCCGCCGTCAACGCGCTCGGTCTTGGCCCGCCCTCCGGCCCGTTCGGCATGTTCAACGCGGACAGGGCGCAGACGCGCGAGTCGTTCCGCAAGCTGGCGGAGCTCGACTTCGACGTCGCCTGCTTCGGGCACGGGAAGCCGCTGGATAAGGACGCATCGCGGGCATTCCGGCGGGCGGCGGAAAAGCTCGGCTGATGGAAATCTTTCCCGGCCTCTGGATAATCGAGAGGCACGGACAGGCGTACTTGTATCGAGAGGCTGACCGCTTCACTCTGGTGGACGCGGGCATTACGGGAATCGCCCCGAAGATTTTTGATGCGCTAGGCGCCCAGGGCGGCAGGCCGGAACAACTCCATACAATCATTCTCACTCACCATCATGCAGATCACATGGGTGGATGCGCTGAGCTCGTAGAGAGCACAGATGCGCAGGTAATGGCGCACGCGCTCGAAGCGCCGGTGATCAGAGGTGATCAGCAGCCTCCGGAAGCGCAGATTACAGAGATCGAGCGCCCGTTCCACGAGCAGGCTGTTAAGGCAACTCCGCCGGCCGCCCCTGCACGAGTGGATCGTGAATTGGACGATGGCGATGAGATCGATCTGGGCGGCGGCGCTCTCGTGGTCCATGTGCCAGGCCACACTCCGGGCAGTATCGCCCTCTATCTACCGGCCAAGCGAGTGCTCTTCACGGGCGATGCCGCTGCCAGGCTCCCAGACGATCGAGTCATCGCCGGTGTCTTCAACGTCGATCCGGCGCAGACCCGCGAGTCGTTCTGCAAGCTGGCGGAGCTCGACTTCGACGTCGCCTGCTTCGGGCACGGGAAGCCGCTGGATAAGGACGCATCGCGAGCGTTCCGGCGGGCGGCGGAGCGGCTTGGGTGAGGGTGATGGGTCGAGGGCCGAGGGTCGAGAAGCTCCAGCGTCCAGCTTCCAGCCTTTAAGCAGGGCCCCGCCGACCGGGCAACTCACCGGCGGTGAATCCACCACCGGCGCCAGCGCGTCCTATCGGCCTGCCCAGGGAGCTCCTACGGCTCGCGTAGCGCGAGCCCGTCCTCAACGCCTGTACTAGCTAGCTAACCTTCGTTCGTTGCGGCCTCGCTCTGAGGCCGCTTCAGGATGAAGTAGCTGCTCTCTGAGCGCCCCAAGGGGAGGATGCCGGTCACTTCCCAGCCCTCTTTGCCTAAGGCTTCGAGGTACTGGCGAACGAACCCGGTGCGATGCTCTCCGCTCTGGCGGATGAACTCCACCCCTTCCGCGCTGATCCTACCGCGAAAATCTACGTAACAGACCTTGTATTCCCAAACGTTCATGCGAACCTCCTGACGGCGGCGTTGAACGGACGGGAGCCCTGACAGGGCCGAGGTGTCACGCTGGATGCCCGGCGGCGGGACCCTACTCTTAGTCTAGCAGAGGCCACAAGCATCGCATGTGTTTGACTTCACAGTTGCCTGTCGCTTAGATCAGGCGCGCGCAGAGGAGCAGCGCGCGCAGGAAGGAACGCGAATGAAGGCCGCAGTCTTTCACGGAGCGCACCAGCCGCTATCGATCGAGGACGTGGAGATCGATAGGCCGCTGGCGCGGGAGGTCGTCGTCCGCACCGTGGCCAGCGGTGTCTGCCGCAGCGACGCCCACTACGTCGATGGCCTCTACCACTACCCCGCGCCGTCGGTGCTCGGCCACGAGGCGGCAGGCATCGTCGAGGAGGTGGGCGAGCTGGTACGGGGGCTGCAACCGGGCGACCACGTGATCGCCAACCTCTCCGTCTTCTGCGGCAGTTGCGAACGGTGCCTGACCGGTCATCCGAACCTCTGTGAGAGCCAGGAGACCCGCCGGGCTCCTGGCGAGCCGCCGAAGCTACGCCTGGCCTCGACGGGCGAGCCGCTGCACCAGTTCTTCGACCTGTCGAGCTTCGCGGAGCGGATGCTGCTGCACGAGAACGCGGCGGTGAAGATCCGCGACGATATGCCGCTGGACCGGGCGGCGCTGATCAGTTGCGGTGTGATGACCGGCCTGGGCGCGGCGCTGAACACCGCTCGCGTGGAGCCTGGCTCGACGGCGGCCGTCTTCGGCGCGGGCGGCGTCGGGCTGGCAGCAATCCAGGGCTGCCGCATCGCCGGCGCGCGCCAGATCATCGCCATCGATGTCATCGAGAGCAAGCTGGAACTAGCGAAAGAACTCGGCGCGACGGACGCGGTCGATTCGTCGCAGGACGACCCTGTCGCGCGCGTCCGCGAGCTGACGGCGGGCGGCGTAGATTACGCATTCGATGCCATCGGCCTGAAGGACGTCTCGCGGCAGGCGTTCGATTGCCTGCGCGCCGGCGGCACGGCGACGGTGATCGGGATGATTCCGGAGGGCGACAAGGTGGAGCTGGACGGGACGTCGTTTCTTATGGAGAAGAAGATCCAGGGCACGGACATGGGATCGAACCGCGGCCCCGTCGACATACGGCGCTACGTCGATTTCTATCTGCAGGGGATGCTGAAGCTGGACGAGATGGTGACGAGGCACTGCAACCTGGAGGGCGTAAACGAGGCCTTCCGCGCGATGAAAGCGGGCGAGGTGGCGCGGACGGTGATCATGTTCGAGTAAGGGGGGTAACGCCCTCACCCCTAACCCCTCTCCCTGAGGGAGAGGGTGACCGGCAGGTCGCCTGCCTGCCTGCGGCGGGTGGGCAGAGCATCCGGCCAGTTGACACGACAGGCGCGCCCCGCTTAGATCAAACGCACTACATTAAGGCCAAGTTCCGTACGCCGGACTATGCCAAGTTCCGTAGGCCGGGGTCGTTCGGCCCCGGCGATGAGTCCACAAAGGAGAGGAGTTCACCATGAAAGCAGCAATATTTCACGGCGCACACCAGCCGCTCTCGATAGAGGACGTCGATATCGACAAGCCGCTGGCGCGCGAGGTGCTGGTGCGGACGGTGGCGAGCGGCGTCTGCCACAGCGACCTCCACTTCGTCGACGGGCTCTACCCGTACCCAACGCCCGCCGTGCTCGGCCACGAGGCGGCCGGCATCGTCGAGGAGGTCGGCGAGCTGGTGACGAAGTTCCAGGCGGGCGACCACGTGATCGCCTGCCTCTCCGCCTTCTGCGGCAACTGCGAGCGGTGCCTGACCGGCCACCCGAACCTCTGCAACAGCCCGGAGACGCAGCGCAGCGCGGACCAGCCGCCGAAGATGACGCTGGCCGGCAAGGACGACCGCGTGCACCAGTTTCTGAACGTTTCCAGCTTCGCCGAGCACATGCTGCTGCATGAGAACGCCATCGTGAAGATCCGCGAGGACATGCCGCTCGACCGCGCGGCGCTGATCGGCTGCGGCGTGATGACCGGCGTCGGCGCGGCGCTGAACACCGCGCGCGTCGAGCCCGGCTCGACGACGGTCGTCTTCGGCGTGGGCGGCGTCGGGCTGGCGGCGATCCAGGGCTGCCGCATCGCCGGCGCGCTCAAGATCATCGCCGTCGATATGGTCGAGAGCAAGCTCGGCCTCGCCAAGGAGCTGGGCGCGACGCACACCATCGACGCGTCGCAGGGCGACCCGGTCGGCCAGATTCGCGAGATGACGGACGGCGGCGCCGACTACACGTTCGAGGCGATCGGCAACAAGGTGGTGGCCGAGCAGGCGTTCGACGCGCTGCGCGCCGGCGGCACGGCGACGATCATCGGCATGATTCCGGTGGGCGACAAGGTGGAGCTGACGGGCTCGCAGTTCCTGATGGAGAAGAAGATTCAGGGCTGCACCATGGGCTCCAACCGCTTCCCGGTCGACATGCCGCGCTACATCGACTTCTACCTGCAGGGGACGCTGAAGCTGGACGAGATGATCACGAAGCGCGGCAAGCTGGAGGACGTGAACGAGGCCTTCCGCGCGATGAAGGACGGCGAGGTGGCCCGGACGGTGCTGATGTTTGACAACGGGGGGTAGCGCCCTCACCCCCCGCCTGCGGCGGGCAGGCCAGCCCCCTCACCAACCCTCCGGAGCGTCCGGGTTCCAGAAGATGCCGAGGAGGGCATCGCCGCGGGCGCGGTCGACGTGGCGGAAGACTTCCCACTCCTCCTCCTTGGTCTCCAGTTCGATGACCGGGTAGCCTATCGGCTTGCCGGAGCCGACGCAGACGAACGTCTCCGGGTCGAAGTTCTCGACGCCGTAGATGTCCGCAATCGCCTGCCCCACCTCCTGCTGCCACGGTGTGGGCGTAACACCGGGCTTCGGGACGACGGTGGCATTGCGGGCCATCAGCCTGAACGCCCCGGGGTGTGCCATGCGCCCAACGCTCAGCGCACGCTCCTGCAGAGGCGCGCCTCCCGCGGCGATGGACCGCACCTCGAGCGCGCTGAAGAGCCCCCGGCGGCGGAAGTCGGGCAGGACGCAGCAGAGGCCGCCCAGCGTCACGCTCGTCTGCGGCAGGCGGGGTAGGTCCGACACTAGACTGTCGCCGATGCCGAAGCCCGCCAGTTGCTCGTCCTGCCAGGCATAGGTGACGAAGCGCAGGCGCGCCAGCGACTTCTCGAGGTGCTCGTGGTTCGCCTCGCGATAACATGCGTCGAAGAGCCGGCGCATGCTCTCCCGCTCCGCCGCCGACAGGCTATCGGTGGCTACGGTCTTGAACTCGAAGCCGGTGACATCGCGCTCGGTAATCATTGCTGCCACGCCCCTAGAGGTGATGGTAGCACGGGGAAGTACCGGCCCTCACCCCCTGCCCCTCTCCCTGAGGGAGAGGGGTGACCGGCAGGTGGGCGTGAAGGCGGCTTGCCCGCCGCAGGCGGGGGGTGAACCCCACTTGCCGTAGCACACGCGCGGACGCTTGCCGCGGCGGGTGCGGCTGGAGGTCACGCGGGCGCCGCCGGGACGGGGGGTCAGTTCGGCTCCACTCGCGTGATGCCCGGTACGCGGTCGAAGTCCTTGTCGAAGCTGGCGATCTCAGTTATGCCGTACTGCTCCATCACGGCAACGTGACAGGCGTCCCCAAAGGACATGTTTCGGTCCGCATAGAGTTCGAAGGCCCTACGCAATCGCTTCTTTCCAGACAGCAGTATTCCTGGTAGCTCAATGAGCGGAACAAGGGCATCTCGAATTACGTGCTTTGTCTCTCGATAGTGTCTTTCCAATGTGAACACTGTCTCGAAGATGACGGTATCCGCCGTTCGCGCTCTAAACTCGCCACGCTCTATCCGCGCGAGAAATGCCGTCGCCTTGGGTGAGTGGACGGGGTGATCCTGTGTGAGGTGTCGTATGAAGACGTTCGCGTCGACGAAGACTTCGGCCATCTACCGGTTCATTCGCGCGTAGACATCATCGGCGATGGCCTGTTCAGCTACTTCCTTCAGTTCTCTGGCGCTCAGACGGCGACCGTCTCGCTTCTTGATCACGCCGGCCGTTTGCTCTACCACGCTGCCAATTCGCGCTACGTGAATCACGTTGCCCTCGTGTGTGACGACTACCTTGTCACCCTCCTCAAGCTGAAGCGCGAGCCGCATCTCAACAGGCAACGTTATTTGACCCTTCTTGCCAACTACTCTCTGCCGCGGTCTCATTTATCGTACCTCCTCCCAATAGTAGTACATCATATCAATTTACTACATAATATTCAAGGTATGAATAAGGTTGCGATTCCCTACTTCCCGTAGCGCACGCGCGGGCGCTTGCCGCGGCGGGTGCGGTTGGAGGTCGCGCGGGCGCCGCCGGGACGGGGCCGCCGGCCGCCCAGCGAGCCGTAGGCGGTCTCCGCGAACTGGTGCAACACATCCTCATCGGAGATGAGCTGCTTCCGAAGCTCGTAGACCTGGTCGCGCAGCAGCGCCGCTTTCTCGAACTCGAGGTTCTTGGCCGCGGCCTTCATCTGGCCTTCCAGATCCTTGACCAGCCGCGCCAGCTCGTCCTTAGGCAGGCCTCGCGTCGTGGCGTACTCCTCGCGCTCCTCCGCCACCTTCTTCACGTGGTCGGTGATGTCGCGGATCGCCTTGTGGATGCCCTCCGGCGTGATGCCCTGCGCGCGGTTGTACGACTCCTGGACGGCGCGGCGGCGGTTCGTCTCGTCGATCGCGCTGCGCATCGAGTCGGTCATGTCGTCGGCGTACATGATCACGTTGCCGTTGAGGTGGCGGGCGGCGCGGCCCATCGTCTGGACGAGGGAATCGCGCGAACGCAGGAAGCCTTCCTTGTCAGCGTCCATGATCGCGACGAGGCTGACCTCCGGCAGGTCGAGGCCTTCGCGCAGCAGGTTGATGCCGACGACGACGTCGTAGACGCCCTGGCGCAGGTCGCGCAGGATCTCGACGCGCTCCAGCGTATCGATCTCAGAGTGGAGGTAGTGGGTGCGGACGCCCATCTCCTGCAGGTAGTCGGCCAGGTCTTCCGCCATCTTCTTCGTCAGCGTCGTCACCAGCACGCGCTCCTTGCGCTCCACACGGGCGTTGATCTGCTCCAGTAGGTCGTCGACCTGGTGCCGCGTCGGCTTCACTTCGATCGTCGGGTCGAGCAGGCCGGTGGGGCGGACGAGCTGCTCGACGACCTGGCCGCTCACCTCGTACTCGTACGGGCCGGGCGTGGCGGAGGTGAAGATCACCTGGTTCATATGCTCTTCGATCTCTCCGAAGTTGAGCGGGCGGTTGTCCATCGCCGAGGGGAGGCGGAAGCCGTAGTCGACCAGCGTCTGCTTGCGCGACATGTCGCCGTGGTACATGCCGCGCGCCTGCGGCACGGCGATATGCGACTCGTCGATGACGAGCAGCCAATCGTCCGGAAAGTAGTCGAGCAGCGTCCAGGGAGTGCTGCCGGCGGCGCGGCGGGCCAGGTGGCGCGAGTAGTTCTCGATGCCGGGGCAGTAGCCGGTCTCGCGCATCGTCTCCAGGTCGTAGTTCGTGCGCTCCTCCAGCCGCGCCGCCTCCAGGATGCGGTCCTGCGACTTCAGCTCCTGGACGCGCTCCGCCAGCTCCGCCTCGATGTCCTCGATCGCCTGCGCTAGCTTGTCTGTGGACGTGACGAAGTGCTTGGCCGGGTAGATATCAACGCTGTCGCGCTCCGCCAGCATCTCGCCGGTAAGCGGATCGACCTCGATGATGCGCTCCACCACGTCGCCGAAGAAGTCGATGCGCACGGCCAGCTCGTCGTAGGAGGGCTGGAGCGTCAGGCTGTCGCCGCGCATGCGGAACTTGCCGCGCACCAGATTCATATCGTTGCGCTCATACTGCATATCGACGAGGCGGCGCATCGCCGGCCCGCGATCGAAGCGCTCGCCCTTCTTGAACGTGAGGATGAACGACTCGTACTCCGCCGGCTCGCCCAGGCCGTAGATGCAGGAGACGGAGGCGACGATCAGGACATCGCGCCGCTCGAACAGCGCGCGCGTGGCGGCGTGGCGCAGCTTGTCGATCTCATCGTTTATATCGGCGTCTTTGGCGATGTAGGTGTCGGAGCGGGGGATGTAGGCTTCAGGCTGGTAGTAGTCGTAGTAGGAGACGAAGAACTCGACGGCGTTCTCCGGGAAGAACTCCTTGTACTCCGAGCAGAGCTGCGCGGCCAGCGTCCTGTTCGGCGCCAGGACGAGCGTGGGCCGGTTGACCTGCTCGACGACGCTGGCGACGGTGAACGTCTTGCCGCTGGCGGTGACGCCCAGCAATGTCTGGAAGCGCTGGCCCGCGTCCAGCCCGGCGACGAGCTTTTCGATCGCTTGCGGCTGGTCGCCGGTGGCCTTGAAGTCGGAGACGAGCTTGAAGTCGGGCATGGTGGCTACATGATAGCGAACGCCCGTGACGGCGTGGTGTCAGAAGCAGGCCGTGAGGCTACGGTGTAGCCTCAACCTCTAGCAGCGCCGACACGGCGCTCTGCGCGAATTCTTCGTCATTAACTACCGAGTAGCCCGCCTTCTTAATTCCTGCGATGATGTCGCTCGGCTCACCGCGTCTAGCGATGAGAACCAGCCCAAGACGGAACGGCACGTGGGACTTAGGTAGCACGCCTTTCTGAGCTAAACCACTAGCGCGGAGCAAAGCTATGTGCCTTTGGTGGTACTTGATCATCAACTCGGCTTCATCCTCGACAGCCTGTTGAACGTCTTGGATCGTCTCTAGCCCAGCATACGTGAGCCACACAGCCAAGCTTCCGGCGTATGGCTCAGGATCTTCAGCCGCCAGTTCGCGTGCTTCGTAGGCTGCCATCTGAGCGCCGAGTCGTAGCAGTTGCGCGTCCTGAGCAAGGTAAGCGGCAATCGAGTCCTTATCAATCTGAACCTTAGACGCGTCTTTGGCGATCTGGAACCCAACTGTTT
>JADFKB010000069.1 GCA_022565155.1 Chloroflexota bacterium
TGTTGTAGGAGCTGACGCCGGTCTTGTAGCGATAGTCCCAGCCGTGGACGCCGCAGATCAAGTCTTCGCCTTCGACCCGCCCATCCGACAGCAGCGCGCCGCGATGCAGGCAGCGGCCGTACAGCACGAACGCTTCGTCTTGTGCCGGACTCGCCGTTGGCGCGGGGGAGCGGATCACGACGAGGTCGACGTTGGCGACCAGCGCGTAGGCGGGGGTCAGCGGTACGAGGGCATCCCAGTCGGCCACCTTGGCGTTCTTCATCCTCGGCCTCCGTGGACTAGGTTAGCGCATTGATTGGCGTGCCGCCTTCTGGCGGCGGTGCGTTTGAACTGCGGCGAGGTCGGCGCTGGGGAGTCCTACTGTGGGAACATCGTTGAAGTACATCCAATCTCCTGGTAAAGAGTTCATCTCAGGACTGGCCTATACGCCGCGGTAAGTCCAAACAAATGTAGGTCGTGCGGGTACGTATCTCTAGGGTCACCGCTTAGGCGTCGTATCGACAGCATCATCCCTTCGCCAGGCGCGAAAACGAATTCCGGAGACAGACTGATGAGGAACACCTGGCCGGAGCGCGCAGTGCTCACATCAAGCGTGGCTGTCGCGATCTGGCGAGCGCCGCCGTCCTCCGGACTATCGGAAGACGCGGTGTCAACCTGGATTTGCAGGGTTACATGATCACCATCGGAACCGTCAACTGAAAGAGCGACGACTACGTCAAAGTCAAGCGTTCCATCGTTGGGGTCGATGTCGTCAGGTATCACTGCGCCTACGTCACCAACGATCTCGGTGGCTCCCGATCCATCGAGGGTCCACACGAGTGCGTCAGTTAAGCGGCTTGACGGAGGCCGCTGGAGAAGCGCCGGATTGCCAAGCAGCGGGCGCAAATCACTAGCAGCCCAGCCACCGATGAGCCACGGTATGCTCGCAGCCGCGCGCAGTTGCGCAGACGGGTCCACCTGTTCGCCTTCTTCGCGAAGCACCCAGTAGTTAGCCGCGCGAGTTACAAAGGATCCTCTCAGGCCAGAAGTCGGCAACCGCTCGTAGTTGAAGAGAAGGGCTCCAGCGTAGCTCTGTTGGATGTCACTCCGATCTCCTGGATGCAGCCATACAGCAGGGAAGCCGAGTACGACGAGTTTGGGCTGTTCATCCAGCAGCGGACGCACCAGCGCTGCATTGATCCCCTCCCGCTCGCGTATGAGATCCTCGACACCGCTCCAGAGGTAATAGTATGGCGGCGCAATGTGATCCCTCCCGCTGGCTAGAAGGAACCACGGCTCGTTCATCACATAGATCGATTCGTCGTCGCGGAGGCCGGCCTGCCGTTCGACATCAGCGACGATCGCTTTCTCTGTTGACAGACCACCTTCGGAGGTCAATAGCGGAAGACGATCCGTGAGCCCCTGATGACCATAGATGAACAACGCAGCCGTGCCCGCGATCGCTAGCATGGGAGCAGCGGAGCGCATCGGACGTGAGACCCGATCGAGAAGAAAGGCGGTCCAGAAGGCTACCCAGGGCAAGAAGGGAAGAACATCCACCTCACTTGTGAAGTTCACATACGAGTAGACGAGCACCGCCAATGTCACGACAGCGATGGGCGCAGACCGCGTCACGGCAGCAGACAGATGCTTCTGCCACAGGCCTGCAACAGCAAGGACCAACCAGAGCGTGGCACCGAATGATGCGAGCAGGAAGACCCAGCGCTCTGAGCTATAGCCGCGATCGATCACTTCCGCCACCTCGCCTAGGCGCGGCAACAGAGTAAACTGTCGGTCAACGTACTGCCGGTTGAAGACGAACGCGTCCTGCCAGAACTCATCAAGTGCGCCCGTAAGAGCGAAATACAAGATCAGCAGGAAAAAGGGAGCGAAGAACCCGGTGCCTAGGAGTGCCAGGTTCTTCGTGCGCCCGCTATCACGTCTGACGAGGGCGCACGTCGCGGCTCCAGCCAGAAACACCACGCCCGGTTGCCAGGCAAGAGCAGAAAGGCAACAGAGCGCACCGCTTGCGACCCATCGCGATCGATAGGCTGCCAGCAGGCCAAATATTCCGAGATACGATACCAACGCCTTCGCATCTATGCCGAACGCGACTAGAAACGAAGCGAAGTTGAATGCGACATAGGTTCCCGCCGCCGCGATGCTGGCTATTCTTGAGAGAGATGCCGCCCTGCCAAGCATGTACAATCCAACGCTGGCGGACGCTGCGACGACCATGGAGACGATGCGCGTTGAGATGACATAGTCACTTCCGAACAGGTTGCTTCCAATAGCCGGCACCGCGTTGACATAGCCGACCAGTGGAGTTTTGTGATCGAAGAAGTCTCTGTAAGGAACTGCGCCGTCCGCGATCAGGCGACCGAATAGCTGGAAGATCGCGATATCACCCAGCGCCGCCAGGTCCCACGGCCTGAACGAAAGGAACACCAGTAAAGCGAATACGAAGAGCGCTCCGCCTATTAGCCAGTCTTGCTTGGCAACAAGGTGTCGTCTCAGATTAGGTGTCAGTGGTTCCATCGCTGTCACGCGAGTCCTGAGACACAGACCGCGCTTACGAGGATGCCGGACGCCGATGCCGAACCCACCAGAACGCTCCTCCTACAGCGAACATGGTCATGGCGCCCATACCACCAACGGCGACAACTCGAGCGCGGCCGGACCAGACGCCGGACTCTTTCGCGACGAATCGGATGCGCCGGATCTCACCTGTCTCGCTTTCCCGGAACCCTGCCCCTTGGAACGACAGATAGTACACATCGCCTTCCGGACCTAACTCCAGATCTACCGGTGCGCCCGCTTCAGAGATCAGTCCCTTCACGCTGTTGGCAACTAACTCGCCTTCTGCATCGACCTTCAGGACGCTGATGGACCTTCGCGCCCAGTCGCCGAAAAAGAGAGAACCGATGAGATCCTCTGGATAGTTCCCTCCTTCGTAAAAGACCCCGGCGATTACGGCCGCTGCGGGCGGAACCGAATAGCTGTACATCGGCTGGGCGGGGGCATTGGCGTTCGAGTAGAAGTCGTGACAGAAGACAAGCTCCCTGTTCTCAGGGTGAGGGAACTCTCCCTCGAAGCATGGCCAGCCGAAGTTCCGTCCAGATGCTCCCACGTCGATCTCGTCCCAGTACTCGGAACCCACGTCGCCAATAAACGGTAGCCCGGTTTCGGGTTGGATAGCCATGCGAAACGGCTGGCGCAGTCCGTACGCCCACACCTTAGAGCGATTGGCCGTCGGATCACCGGTGTAAAAGGGGTTGTCCTCCAGCCCGTTTCCATCCACATCCAGCCGAAGGAGCTTCCCGGCCAGACTAGCTAGGTCCTGAGCACGTGGCATCAGTTCTTCCGGATTCACTGTACCGAAGGCGGCATCACCCGTTGCTAGAAAGAGGTTGCCATCGGGCGCGAATCCGAGCGCTCCGCCCAGGTGGCTAGGTCCGTCTGCAGGAATGCAGTCCGAACCGGACGGGAGATGGCCACATGCGGGCCGAGCCGAACTACCGACCTCGCTGCCCAGCAGTACGATCTCGCTCTTGGGAAGGGCAATGTCCCCGTCTGCCGTGACGCGGATCAGCCGCCCAGTCTTTAGGCCTTCCAAATCATCAGGATTGCTCTCATAAGTGTAGTAGAGGTACACGTTGGGCGTGGTGTCGAAGTTAGGATCAAGCGCGAGGCCGATTAGGCCGCGTTCGTACCAGTTATTCACGGAAATCGAAATGAACGGCTGTGGGAGAAGCATGCCGTTCTTGACGATAAGAACGTCGCCCGCGAGCGTGGCAACGAAGATGCGCCCGTCCGGAGCAAACGCGAAATCTGTTGGTGCAGGGATGTTTCCGACGAGCAACTCGCTCGCGAAATGGCCGGAGTTACGAGCGGACTGAGATGCGTCGCTGGAGGGAACTGGATGGCCGGATACGACCACGAGCGCAATTACGACGACTGCGAGCGCTGCTGTGCGTGGTTTCATGTTGGCCACCTCCTGTCGCGGCGTCCGTCTTCGTCCGAGCACGGCCTCTGGCGTAGCTATTCTACTCTAGATCGGCCGCCCGCCGTCCCACCACCGCCCACATGCGATCGTCGGCGCTTGCGGCATCCTTCGAGAAACCCGAGTATAGGAGCACATCCACGAATCCCGCTTCCTCGTAGAGCGCTCGCGACTGATCCTGGGTATACCAGCGCGCCGAAGGCGAGCGGCTGTGCTTCTCGGTCTCGACGATCTCGCCGTCGACGATGATCTCGTAGCGGTCCTCCGTGTGCTCGAGCTGCGCTTCGGAGTCGTAGCGCGCCCGCGTCCAGCGCCGCACGGTCGAACCGTCTTCACGCTCTCCCACTCGCTTTCGCTTATGCCACTTGTTCGCCTGCTCAGTCGTCTGTGGCGTGCCCGACCACATCAACATGAACGACATCGCCAGCGAGCCGCCGGGCTCCAGATGATCGTGGAACCGGCGCATCGCCTCGCGCGCGTCGTCCGTTTCGATCACGAGCTGGAACGAGCTCGACGGAACGATGATCGCGCGATAGCGTCGCGGCAGTTCCAGCGTCTCCATCTGTTGCTCGAACAGCGTCGGCCGCAGGTCGAGCGCAGCCGCCTTCTTGCGGCAGAGTGCTAGCATCTCAGGCGAGTTGTCGACGCCATCGACGTCGATGCCCTCCGATGCGTAGTCCAATAGCAGGCGTCCCGTCCCGCACCCAACGTCCAGCACGGGCTCACCAACTTCGAGGATCAGATCGCGGTAGAATGAGCGGTCCGGCCAGCCTGACGTGTCGCCGCGCAGCTGATCCCACACCTCGGCAATCAAGCCTCGGTACTCGTAACTAGGCTGGCTATTTTGTGGCATGTCGCAATGATACCAGCCTTGCTTCAAAGGCTGGCCTGCCCAAGATGAGGTTCCACGACCTCCGCCATACGGCAGCTACACTGCTGATGTCTCAGGGCGTGCCGATCAAGATCGTGTCCGAGATGCTCGGCCACGCCGACGTCGGGATCACGCTACGCACTTACTCGCACGTCTTGCCGGGGATGCAGCAGCAGGCGGCCGACGCGATGGAGAAGCTCTTCGCGTAGCCGCGCCTTTGCGACGGGTCTGGCTACTTCTGAACCTTGGGCGGCGCGCCGATTAAGCCGAGCGAGACGCAGCCAACCGGCGTCGCTCGGCTTACGCTTCCAGCGCAAGGATCGATTCAGATCGGGCGCCCCTACTCCATCCGGACGAAGCTGACGACGGACGCCGACAGCAGCACCACGCTGATCACGGCGATAATGAGGATGTCCTCGGCAGGGCTGTTCACCAGCAATAGCGAGCGGCTTAGCTCACCTAGTTCGATGTCGCCGTAGAGGATGTGGCGGAAGAGGTCGATCGCGTAGGTGAGCGGGTTCAAGTTGGCGATGAAGGCGATCCAGGGCGGGACGCGGTCCAGCACAAAGAACGCGCCCGATAGGAAGAAGAGCGGGAACAGCATAAACTGGAATACATACTGGAACGACTCTACGGAGCGAATGCGACTCGCCATGAGGACGCCCAGCGCACTCGTCGCGATCGCCAGCAGCGCGACGGCCGACATCAACAGCACGATCTGAACGAATCCGGGCGTCAGGCCGAGGAGCGGGCTCAGGAGGAGCAGGATCGCCACCTGGAACATCGCCGTCGCGACGCCGGACGCCACCTTGCCCAACGCGATCGTCAGCCGAGAGATCGGAGCGACGAGCACCTCGCGCAGAAAGCCGAACTCGCGGTCGGCAACTATGGTCACGCCCGTCGACATGCTGATGCCCAGCACGTTGATGCCGATCACGCCCGGGAAGATGTACTGGATGTAATCCAGCTCTTGGAAGGGCCCCGTCCCGCCCAGCACGTTCTTCAGTCCCAGACCGAAGATGCCCAGGAACATGATCGGCTGCAGGAGTGAGCTGACGATCCGGGCGCGCTCGCGCCGGAACTTCAGCATGTCGCGACGAAAGAGGCTCCATCCCGCCCGTACCTCGCGACGCAGGCCGGGCCCGGTCATGACATGCGCCGCCCGCCCGGCCCGATGATCCCGCCCGCACGCATCTGCGAGCGCATCTTGTCGGCCTCCGACGCTTCGTCATCGCGGATTTCCCGGCCGGTGAGCTTGATGAAGACGTCCTCCAGCGATGGCTTGTGGAGATCGACCGACACGATCTTGGGCGTGAGCTGTCGGAACACGTTCGCCACAGTCGTCGCGCCTTCCGGAGCCTCGAACCGGATCAGCCCGTCCTCGATGCGCGGCCGCAGGCGCAGCTCCTCCAGCTCCAGTCCGGCCTGGAGATTATCGTTCGTGGTGAGCGTGACGACATCTCCGCCTACGCTCTCTTTGAGCCGCGCGGGCGTATCGAGCGCGACGATGTCGCCGTTGTCGATAATGGCGATGCGGCCGCAGTATTCGGCCTCCGCCATGTAGTGCGTCGTGAGGAATACCGTGATCTTCTCGCGCTGCTGGATCTCGCGGATGTAGTCCCACAGCGCGACGCGGCTCTGCGGGTCGAGCCCCAGCGTCGGTTCATCCAGAAAGAGCACCTTGGGGTAGTGGAGCAGCCCGCGAGCGATCTCGAGGCGGCGCTTCATGCCGCCCGAGTAGGTGCGCACGAGATCGTCGCGGCGACCCTCCAGCTCCACGGTCTGGAGCACCTCTTTGGCGCGCTCCCGGAACAGCTTCGTGGGAATGTCGTAGACGTCGGCGTGGAAGCGCAAGTTTTCCCAGCCGGTGAGCGCGTCGTCCAGCGTGGTGTCCTGAAACACGATGCCGATCGACTCGCGGACGCTGCGGGGATCTTCCCGCACGGAGAAGCCTGCCACCCGCGCTTCGCCGGCGCTGGGGCGGAGCATCGTGACCAGCATGTTGATCGTCGTCGTCTTGCCGGCGCCGTTGGGGCCGAGGAACCCGAAGATCTCGCCCTCGGCGACCTCAAACGACACGCCGCGCACCGCCTCGAAGTCGCCGAAGCGACGCACGAGCTGTTCGACCTCGATCATGGGCTGCTCTGCCATCGATCAGAAGCTTAGCAGGCGCTGAGGCCGGAGGGCAGGCGAGCGGCGGCCCTGCGGCACGGTGCCGAGCGCCGTCGGTTGGGCCGTGTACCTAGGCGCTGCAGCGGCGGCGGGATGGAGTACACTAGCGGCGAGCGGGGTCGCAGGGGCCCGCGAGGTAGTGCCGAAGGGGTTCGAGGAGCCGGTGCGGCTGTGCGGGGTTGGGTGGCGGCCACAGTGCCCTCATGTTGTGGGCGCCAGGAAAACTGACTCCACCTCTCCGGGTTGGCGTCAGCGCTGGCGTCAATTAGGAAGAAAGAAGCCCTCTCCAGGTCTAAATCGTATCTGAAGAGGGCGGTGATTGTGGTGGAGACGGGGGAGAATCGAACTCCCCGTCCAATGAAGGGCCCACCAGAGGTACTACAGGCGTTTCCGACGTTCATTCTCGTCCAGCGAGCCGTCGCCGGCCCGGCATCGCCGGATAGAGCCGATAGTCTTAGGCGGCTAGTATCGGCGTCAAACCGCAGCACCCCAGCTAATCGGCGCCGCACCACTGCCCGCCAGGGGTAGGCATGTGGGCGACGTCGCTACGTTAGTTACGCAGCGAGGGCGAATTCACGTTCGCCTGGTAAAAGGCTGCCGCTAGTTTTACGAGGCAACGGCACCTCGACCTGCACCTCAGGCTCACGCTCCACTGTCGAACCCTTTCGTCCCCAGTGGACTATCAGTATACCACGTTCGCCTGCGCGGCCGCTGTTTCTTGTCACGCGCGGCGCTCTGACGCCGCCGCGTCGCCCTCCGCGATCTTGCCGTCCAGCATGTAGACGGTGCGGTCGGCGGCCGCGGCGATCTGGCGATTGTGGCTGACCAGCACCAGCGTCACCGCCTGCTGCCGCTGGACGTTGCGTAGCACCGCCATCGCCTGCTGGCCGGCTTTCGAATCGAGGTTGCCCGTCGGCTCGTCGGCGAGGATGATGCCGGGGTCGTTGGCTAACGCCCGTGCTATCGCGACCCGCTGGCGCTCGCCGCCGGAGAGCTGCGTCGGCCGCTTCCCCGCCTTGTCGCCGAGGTCGACGAGCGCCAGCAGCTCCTCGGCCCGCCTGCGGCGAGCGCTCGCCGACAGGTCCGTCTCGTACATCGGCACCTGCAGGTTCTCGGACGCCGTCAGGTTCGGCAGCAGGTTGTGGAGCTGAAAGATCAGACCGATGCTGCGGGCCCGGTAGCGGCTCAGGTCGCGCTGGCTGGTGATCTCGTCTCCGTTGACGTAGATCGTTCCCGAGTCCGGCCGTTCGAGGGCGGCGATGGCGTGCAGCAGCGTCGATTTGCCACAGCCCGATGGCCCGGTTATCGAGACGAACTCGCCCCTCTCCACCTGGAAGTTGACGCCATCCAGCGCGCGCGTGCGGCCCTCGTCGTAGGTCTTGACGACGTTGCGCACGTCGATGACAGTGTCCGGCTGCTCACTCATAGCGAATCGCCTGGGCGGGCGAGAGCCGTGCCGCTCGATAGGCCGGATAGATTGCGCCAAGCAGGGCGACGCTGATGCCGACGGCAAGGCCGCGCAGGAAGACATCGAGCGTGTAGTGGGGCGTGATGAACGCGCTCACGGTCGGAAAGAGAACGATCATCTGCGTCAGCGCCACCGCCAGGATGCTGCCGAAGACGGCGGCGATCAGGCAGAGCAGCAGCGCTTCGCCCAGCACCATCTGGAGGATGCGCCGCGTCCGCCAGCCGAGCGCGCGCAGGATGCCGAACTCGCGCGTCCGCTCGAAGACGGCCATCACCATGGTGTTCATCACGGCGATGCCGCCGATGAAGACAGCGAGAATGGTGATCCCCAGGTTGACGGCATCCAGGATCTGGAGGCCCTGATCGACGTCGCCCACGTCCGCGAGATCGACGAGCGTGGCCAGGTTCGGGTGCTCTTCCTCAATGCGATCGGCTAGCGCCTGAACCTCCGTGCCGCTCCTCGTGTGGATGTAGGCCAGCGTGACGAGCCCCTGCTTGCGTTCGTAGTCCTGAACGGCTGCGAGCGGCAGGATGGCGCCGCCATCGAACGTCGTCGCGCCCGTATCGTAAATGCCGACAACGACGAAGCTGAGGTCGCGTATCTCGACGGTGTCGCCAATCTCAGCGCCCAGCTGACCGGCGGCGCCATCGCCGAGCATAATCTGATTCTCCGCGCCCGCGGCCAGCGTCTCGCCTTCGACGAGGGGCGCCTCGAAGAAGTCAAGATCGTTCGGATCGATGCCGAACTGGAAGAAGTAAGGATTCGACCCGACCTTAGAGATCGCCATCAGCACGCCGGAGACGTGTTCGACCTCGTCGTATTCCCGCAGCGCAGCCAGGTCGTCTGCCGTCAGGGTGCTAAACGTCAGGTCCGCGCTGCCTGCCCGCCCGACGGCGAAGTCGGCGCCGCCCGCGAGGATCAGCTCCTCTGTAGCGGCCTTCGCGCTGTTGACGAAGATGCCCAGCGCCACCACCGTCGTGATACCGATGCTGATGCCCAGTACGGTGAGGCCGGTGCGGACCTTCTGCCGCAGCAGGTTGCTGAAGATGAAGAAGGTGAAGGACATGCGCGCCTCCGCTGCGTGGCCGGATAGCTCTCCAGCCTCATCCTACCAGCGGTGGAGTTCTAGCCCAGCATCGGCCACCGCGCAACGCGCGTCCGGCGGGCCGGGCGGTCACCGCGCAGAGCGCGTCCGGCCACTAAGATACCCCCGTGTGCTATGATGCGCTCGCTCTGTGAGCTTAGTGTTGGAGGTACGAGATGTACGATGCCATCGTCGTCGGCGCGCGCTGCGCCGGATCGCCCACGGCCATGCTGCTGGCGCGCCAGGGCTATCGCGTGCTGCTGCTGGATAAGTCCACCTTCCCCAGCGACATCATGTCCACCCACTACATCCACCAGCCGGGCGTCGCGATGCTCAAGCGCTGGGGCGTGCTGGACGCCCTGCGCGCGACAAACTGCCCGCCGATTACGAAGGTCACGCTGACGTTTGGTGACGTGGTGTTCAACCCGCCGCCGCCGCCCGACGACGCGCCTGTACAGGAGGCCTTCTGCCCCCGACGGACGGTGCTGGACAAGATCCTCGTCGACGCTGCGGTAGAGGCGGGCGCGGAGCTGCGAGAAGGCTTCTCCGTGCGCGAGATCGTGATGGACGGCGACCGCGTCACCGGCGTTCGTGGCGCTGCAAAAGGCGGGGCGACGGTAACGGAAGAAGCGCGCATCGTCATCGGCGCCGACGGCCTGCACTCCAAAGTCGCGGCGGCGGTAAAGCCCGCCGAGTACGATACGAAGCCGACGTTCACATTCGCCTACTACAGCTACTGGAGCGACTTTCCGCTGGACGGCGCTGAGCTCCACTTTCCCGAAGGTAGGTACGCGATCGTCTTCCCGACGCACGACGGCAGCGCTTGCGTCGGCATCGGTGGTCTGACCGAAGGGTTCCACGAGTTTCGCAAAGACATCGAAGGTAACTACCTGAAGGAGGCGGACGCGGTTCCCACTGTCGGGGAACGGGTGCGAGGCGCGAAGCGGCTGGAGCGTTTCGTCGGCACGAACGACCAGCCAAACTACTTCCGCAAGCCGTATGGCCCCGGCTGGGCGCTGGTCGGCGATGCGGGTTATCATCGCGATCTCGTCACCGGCCTCGGTATCACCGACGCCTTTCGCGACGCGCAACTGTTAGCGGACGCCATCGACGACGGATTCGCGGAGCGCCGGCCGCTCGATGAGGCGATGACCGCCTACGAGCAGCGGCGGAACGAGGTGGCGAAGCCGCTCTACGATGCGACCTGCGACATTGCCGCCGCGGAAAAGCTTGGCCCGGAGCAGTTCGCCCCGTTCGCCGTGGCTATGCAGGCGATGCAGACGATGATGGTGGAGATGGCCGACGCGGAAAAGGAGGTGCCCGCCTAACCGGCCCGCGATGCGTACTCGCGAGATCGAAGCGAACGGTCTAACCTTTCGGGCGCGGGAGCACGGAGAAGGCGCGCCGGTGCTGCTGCTGCACGGCTTCCCGGAGATGTCGCGGATGTGGCAACCGCTGATGGAGCGGCTGGCCGCCGAGGGCTTCCACTGCCTGGCGCCGGACCAGCGCGGCTACAGCCCGGGCGCCCGCCCGCCGGATGCGTCGGATTACACGTACACACACTTCGCGGCCGACATCGTTGGCTTCCTGGACGCGATGGGCTGGCAGCAGGCGCACCTGATCGGCCACGATTGGGGCGCGCTGGCCGGCTGGGCCGCCGTCGGAACGACGCCCGATCGAGTTCAGAGCTGGACTTCGATGTCTGTCCCCCACATCCGCGCCTTCGGCGAGGCGATCCGCGACAACGAAGAGCAGCGGGGGAAGAGTGGCTACATCAACCTCTTCCGCCAGGCCGGCACGGCGGAAACGGCGCTATCTCAAAACGACTTTGCGGCGCTGCGCGGCCTCTACAAAGACACGCATTCGCCGGAGGAGATAGAGGAGTACATCGCGCTCTTCTCCGAGGAGGGTGCGCTCACCGGGGCACTGAACTGGTATCGCGGCAGCGAGGGCATCCGCCCTGACCGCGACGATGGCGGCGAGTGGGGCCCCGTCGCCACGCCGACGCTGCACATCTGGGGCAACCAGGACATGGCGATCGGTCGGGACGCGACAGTCGCCACTCGCGACTACATGACCGGGCCCTACGAGCTGCTCGAACTCGACTGCGGCCACTGGATCGTGCAGGAGGCGTTCGACCAGGTCGTCGAGCCGATCATCTCCCACCTGAAAGCGCATAGCTAAGGAAGGCAAGCATGGCCGTCGCGTCGTTCGCGCTCAAGGACCTGTTGGCCGGCCCGCAACGAAGCTGCCAGCCCCGCCGGTGTTCACCGGGGGACGCGGCCTCCCGGGCAGCCGAAATTAGATGACTTTCGTGGCTGGCTGTCTCGCTGTCAGTTCGTCCCGCAGGATGAGTACTCTGGCTGGTGCCTCGATCGTCAGCTTGACGCGGCCGCGCTCCACGCTCGCTATCATGATGTGCACTTCTGAGCCAATCCAAAAGCCCTGCTGAACCTTTCGTGTCAGAGTTAGGCTCCGTATTCGCCCTACGTCTTCATCACCAGCCATCGACCGCTCCTCAGACGCGCTTCCAGCCCCTACTTTACATAGTATAGCACGGAGAAGAGGGCGATCCACGGGTCGCCGCTACTTTTTCACGGCCCGTATCTCTTCGGCTCGTGACGTTCCAATCTGTGGGATGTGCTCCACAGGCGGATCCGCCCTTGGCGGGAATCCCGCAGCTATGCCGTGCGAAAACAGTAGCTGAGCCTGCCCGCCGGCAGGCGGGGGTTTCTCCTCCAGAGGCGGATCCGCCTTCGGCGGAAACCCTCAGGATTCCTCACACGCGAATCGCCCCTATTTCACCTCAGTCGATCTCCGAGAAGCGCCGGGCGTTGCCCATGTGCGGCCAGGCGTAGGCCTGGACGTTCGAGAGCACCTGCTTGACGTGGTTGCGATCGTGGTGGGGCCACTCGTGGATCAGGTTGGCTATCGATAGCTCGCCGACGTCCGGGTGGTCGCCCGTAAGCGCGAGCTGCTCCGGATTCAGGCTCAACGCCAGTAGTATGGACTCCTCTCGGACGCGCTCGAACTCTGCCATCAGGCCGTCCTTCTCGCAGTCCTGGCGATCTCTGGACACCGCCGTCTGGTCCCACGTCTGCAATCGACGGCCCGGCTGATCGATGATGCGCTGTATTTGTCCGGCGAAGCCACGATGCTCCGCCTCCAGCAGGTGGCCGAGCACCTCGTTGACGCACCACTCGCCGGGACCGGGTGCCAGCGCACGCCGTCCGTGCCCAGGGCATCGAACTCGGCCCGCAGCGTCACTACCGTCGCGCGCAG
>JADFKB010000070.1 GCA_022565155.1 Chloroflexota bacterium
GACGCGCTCTACGGACGCGGCGCTGCGCCGGCTGGCCTGACCCGCCAGTTCCTCCACGCGCACCGCCTGGCGTTTCGCCACCCGGCGACAGGCGAGCGGCTGGAGCTGGAGGCGGCGCTGGCCGAAGACCTGGCGGCGGCGCTGGCGGAAATCGAGGGGTAAGGGCGTTCAATTGAACGCCCTTACGGAACGCCCTTTCCCGCAAAAGAGCCACTCTGCTAAACTCTCGGCGATACGTGAGCCGGCGACGTTCAGGGAGAGGCCTTCATGGAGCCATTCATCACACTGGCGATTATCCTCGGCCTGTTCATCGTCCCCGGACTGATCAACTACTACGTGAATCGTTTTCTCGCGCCTGCAGGAGGCAACAGCGCGCCGGCGCTGGAGCTTGTCGCCGCCAGCCTCACCCTCACGTTTGCAATCCTGGTGCTCGATGTGCTGGCCGTGCTGGTGACGGCCCTAATCTGGGATCAGTTGAGGGAGCAAATCGCGGAATTCGTCCAGCTGGGCTTGGCGGACTATGCGCGCAACAGGCCGATCGCGCTGACCGGCGTGCTGTCCGCTTACTCCATGTCCTGTATGGTGGTGCTGGCGCTGCTGGGCCTGCTGCGCGTTCCCAGCCGCTTCGTACGGTAGCCACCGTCTGGCGGCGACGCTGGCGGAAATGAAGGGGTAGAGGCGTTCAATTGAACGCCTCTACGCAGCCGTTAGCCTCGCCGCGACGCGCAGCATCGCCGCGAGACTCTGCTCTACGTCCTCGGCCGTCGTCGCCCAAGAGCAGACGCTGATGCGCATCGCTTTGCGCCCCTGCCACACGGTTCCGCCGCACCAGCAAGTACCGTCAGCCTGGATGCCCTCGACCACGCGGTTCGTCGTCTCGTCATCGCCGAACGAAACCAGCACCTGGTTGAGCACAACATCGTTCAGAATCTCGTAGCCCGCTGCGTGCAGACCCTCGGCGAAACGCGTCGCATGGCGGCACGTGCGCTCGATCAGGTCGGCCAGCCCGGAGCGACCGAGCGACCGGAGCGCCGCCCAAACTTCGATCCCCCGGGCGCGCCGCGAGAGCTCCGGTGTGTACTGTGACGGCTCTCGATGCTCGCTCACAGGCAGGTACGCGGCTGTGAGCGTCATCGCAGCGCGCAGCTGCTCTGGGTCGCGGACAAAGGCGAGCCCGCTATCGTACGGCACGTTGAGCCACTTGTGCGCATCCGTCGCCCAGGAGTCCGCGTCCGCCACGCCCGCTACCAGGTGCGCTCGCTCGGGCGCCACCGCCGCCCACATGCCGAACGCGCCGTCGACGTGGACCCAGGCGCCCGCCTCGCGAGCCGCCGCGCAGATTTCGACCGCCGGGTCGAACGCGCCGGTGTTCAAGTTGCCCGCCTGGATGCAGACGATGGTGGGGCCGGAGAGCGGCGGCAGGGCATCTGCGCGCATGCGCCCCTGTGCGTCCACCGGAACGGTCGTTACCCGATTTCGCCCGAATCCCAGCAAGCCCAGCGCCTTGATCAGCGTGGGGTGCGCCTCCTCGCCGACGATCACGGTCACCTCCGGCGCGCCAAACAGTCCGTCCGCCTCGACGTTCCAACCGGCCTCCGTTAGCGTCACATGGCGGGCAGCTGCCAGCGCGGTGAAGTTCGCCATCGTCGCGCCCGTGACGAACGCGCCGCCGCAGGAGTCCGGCAGCGCTAGCACGTCCAGGAGCCAGCGCAGCGAAACCTCCTCGAGCGTCGCGCCTATCGGTGTCGCGGCGAACAGACCGCCGTTCTGGTCCCACGCGCCCGCCAGCCAGTTCGCTGCCAGCGCGGCAGGGAGCGACCCGCCGATGACGAAGCCGAAGAAGCGTGGACCCGCCGTGCCGACCGTCGCGGGCGAGCCGATCTCATCAAGCAGGGCAAGGACCGTCGCGGGGTCGGTCGGCTCTTCAGGAAGCTCCACATCCAACTCCTTCAGCCGGTCGACTGCTGCCTGCGCCGCGGCGACGCTCCGCGCATCGAGTCCATCCAGATACCGAATGCCGCGCTCCGCGGCGTCGCGCAAGAGATCCATCGTCGCTTCCTCCTGATTCGTTCGCTTCAGGGATCTCCCTTCTACCACGTGTCCGATAGCTGGAGACACTGCTATACTATCCCACGATGCCCGTCCGCGTCCGCTTCGCCCCCAGCCCCACCGGCATCCCGCACGTCGGAAGCGTCCGCACGGCGCTGTTCAACTGGCTCTACGCGCGCCACACGGATGGCGTGTTCATTCTGCGCATTGAGGACACCGACCGGTCGCGCTACGATCCGCGGGCGCTGGAGGCGATCTTCGGCAGCCTGCGCTGGCTGGGGCTGGATTGGGACGAAGGGCCGGAGGCCGGCGGCGACTACGGGCCGTACGTCCAGTCCGAGCGGCTGGAGCACTACGAGCGATACGCCCGCCAGCTCATCGAGCAGGGTAACGCGTATGAGTGCTTCTGCTCGACGGAGCGGCTGGCAGAAATCCGCGCCGAGCGACAGAGGCGCAAGCAGCCGCCGCGCTACGATCGCCACTGCCGCGACCTGACGGCCGCCGAACGCGAGGAGCGGCGCGCGGCGGGCGACGAAGCGGTCGTGCGCTTTCGCACGCCGGACGAGGGGACGACGTCGTTCGACGACATCGTCCGCGGCCACGTGGAGTTCGAGACCGCTACGATCGACGACTTCGTCGTGCGGAAGTCGGATGGCTTCCCCACCGCGCACCTTGCGCACGTCGTCGACGACCACCTGATGGAGATCAGCCACGTACTGCGCGGCGACGAGTGGGTCTCCAGCACGCCGCGCCAGATCTTGCTCTACCAGGCGCTCGGCTGGGAGCCGCCGCAGTTCGCCCACATGTCCGTCATCCTCGGCCCGGACAAGGCGAAGCTGAGCAAGCGCCACGGCGCGCTCTCCGCGCTCGAGTATCGCGACCAGGGCTACCTGCCGGAGGCGATGCTCAACTTTCTGGGCCTGATCGGCTGGTCGCTCGATGACAAGACGGTGCTGATCAGCCGCGAGCAGTTCATCGAGCACTTCAGCCTGGAGCGGATGGGCAAGAATCCGGCCGCCTTCGACCTGGAGCGGCTGACCTGGATGAACGGCGCCTACCTGCGCGAACTGCCCGAAGAGCGGCTGACGGAGCTGTTTGCAGAGCGGCTGGAGAGCGACCTGCCGGACGCCGCGCCCCGGCCTATCGACCGCGAGACTGTGCGGCGGCTGGTGCCACTGGTGCGGGAGCGGATCAAGCGCCTGGATGAACTAGCGGAGCTGGTGACCAGCTTCTTCAGCGACGAGATGTCCTACACCGCAGACGATCTGCTCGGCAAGCAGTTCAAGGAAGATTCTTCCGGAGCCGCCGCAGCGTTCCGCGCGGCGGCTCAACGCGCGGAAGCGCTGTCCGCGTGGGAGCATCCCGCGATCGAGGAAGCGATGCGTGGCCTAGCCGACGAGCTGGAGCTGAAGGCGGGCGCGCTCTTCATGTTGCTGCGCGTCGCCGTCACGGGCCGCGCCATCTCGCCGCCGCTGTTCGAGAGCATGGAGCTGCTCGGCAAGGAGCGCTGCCTAAAACGGCTGCAAGCGGCGCTGACCGTACTTACGAAATAAAAACGTCCGCAGCGCTCTGGCAGTGATCTCATCACTTGCCGAGGCGTTCGTGATAGAATAGGATCACAGGGAACCGATGCCCGACGACAAGATACAACGCGAGATCGAGGACATCCTCAACCGGCTGGACGAGTTCGTGCCGGAGGAGAGCGCTGCCAGCCGCATGCGCCGCAGGTCATCGGGCGTGGCGATGGCGATCGTGCGCGCGCTGCTGGCGCCGCTAGCGGCCATTTCGATCCGCCAGGTGATGCTGACGGCCCTGATTCTCATCGTCGTTGGTTTTCTCGGCATGCGCATCCATCCGATCTACGGCCGCTGGCTGCTCGTCGGCGGCATCATCCTCTTCCTCACCGCGTTCGCGATCTCGTTCGTCCATCGCGGTTCGCCGCCGGCAGTCGAGAAGCGCTGGCGCGGACAGCCGCTGGAGCTGCGGGAACCACCCTTGGCTGAACGGATCCGCGATTGGTTGAAGTCGCTTCGGCGCCCGCGCTACTAGCGTGACGGAGCCTCCGCTCTGACCACAAGCCAGCGCATCCTCATCGCGATCACAGTGATGGTGGCGTTGATCGCCATCGCCTGTAACCACAACGTCGGCCGCGCTCCGCTAACGCCAACCGCAGAGCTGACTGCAACTACCTCTCCGCCGACGGCGACGCCGGACCCCGGCCCGCCGCAGCCGGAGGTCGGGCGTGTACTGGAGCACATCCGCGTTCTCTCTGACGAGATCGGCGCTCGCGGCGCGGGGTCGCCGGCCGTGGATGCGGCGGCGGCGTACGCCGCGGAGCAATTCCTACGCTGGGGCTATGACGTGGAGCTGCAGGAGTTCACGGCAACCGGCCCCGGCACACTTCGCTACACGACCATAACGGTGGAGCAAGATGCGACGGTAGACCAGGATGCGCCGCTGGAGCTGGCCGCCGTCGCCTTTGGTGGCGGGGGCGCCGGCGTCGTCAGAGGCATGTTGGCCGACGCAGGTACAGGCCTTCCGGCCGACTTCCCGCCGGAAGCGGAAGGAAAGATCGTCCTGATCCAGCGTCTGGACGTCCTCTTCGTGGACATGGCGCGGCGGGCGGAGGAGGCGGGCGCGCTGGGCTTCATCGTCGCGAACAAAGAGCCCGGCCTCTTCCCCGGCCGGATCGAGCCGGAGACCGACCTGCCAGCGGCGGCCATCGGCCAGGCGGACGGCGAGGCGCTGCGCGAGCTGCTCGCGGCAGGGCCGGTCGAGGTGACGCTAAACGTGCGGGCGGAGGTGCCGGCGCGGAACGTCATTGCCCGCCCGCCATCCGGCCGCTGCCGGACGGTGAGCGGCGGCCACTACGACGGCGTGCCCTGGGCCGATGGCGCGAACGACAACGCCTCCGGCTCGGCGCTGGTGCTGGAGCTGGCGCGGGCAGTCGCCGCCGCCGGTCTCACCGATCATTGCTTCGCCCTCTTCGACGCGGAGGAGCTGGGCCTGCTGGGCAGCGCGTTCTTCATCGAGGAGCTGACGGACGCAGAACGGGACGAGTTAGAGGTCATGTTCAACCACGATGCCTCCGCCGGCTTCGTTCCGCTGCAGCTCATTGGCAGCGCAGCGTTCGCGGACGAGGCGCAAGCGCTCGCTACGCAGCTCGGCTTCGATTCGACGATAACGCAGCTTCCGGAGAGGGTGAGCAGCGACCACGCCAGCTTCCTCGAGGCTGGCATACCGGCGCTGATGCTGACCGCGGCGGGGAAGGGTACGATCCACACGGCGGCCGATACGCTGGCGAATCTGATCGACGAATCGCTGGCACCGATCGTGGAGCTGGGCTTCGCGCTGCTGGAGGCGCGCGGCTAGCAGCGCGAGCTTGCCGCCTCCGGTAGGATAGGATACTATCGCCGCGATCCCCATATCGGAGGTGCGAATGCGCTCCCAACTCTGGCCCGGTGTTGCGCTGATGTTCATCGCAGTCGCGCTTACGGTCGCCTGCGGATCCGGCGGCGGCGGCGAAGAGCCGTCCGTTCTCGGTGACATTCCGACGGCGACGCCGCCGGCCGTCTTGCCGGACGTAGTGATCGTCGGCCAGACAGACCTGCCCGTGCCAGGCGCAAGCTACACCGTCGCGGAGGGCGATACCCTCTTGGACATCGCCGATCGGTTCGGGACGACGGTAGAGGCGATCATCGCGGCAAACGACATCGCCGACCCGACCGCGCTCTTCATCGGCCAGGTGCTGATCATCCCCGGCATCGACCCTGACGACAGCGTCGTCGCGCCGACTGACGAGCCGGCGTCGGAGCCCGATATCCAGCCAACTGACGAACCGGCAGCGACAGACACGCCGGCGCCGGAGCAGACGCCGGCGCCCGTGGAGGGCGAGATCTACATCGTCCAGGAAGGCGACATCCCTGTCGACATCGCGGAACGATTCGGCATTACGGCCGAAGAGCTGATGGAAGCGAACGGCATTACGGACCCAACATCGCTGTTCATCGGCCAAGAGCTGATCATCCCCAGCCCGTCCCCCGACCCAGCGCCGGAAGCGTAGCGCAGCATCGCTGTCCAACCCGGACGCTCAGGCCGTTATACTGATAGAGAAGCTTTAGCATGCTTGTAGAAGAAGAGCGCCGGAAGCTGCTGGGGCTGGAGCAGAAAAGCGATGGCTCGCCATAACGTGTAAGGTGAGTCACATACCGCCCGCCGTTTCCGGCCGATTCTGGAAGTAGTCAGCGAGCGCTGCTGGCAGACAGAGGCGAACTCAGGAGCGAGAACGAACGTGGCAGCTAGTACTTCGCAGTCGATGGCCGAAACAATCGCACCGCCACAGAGCGGCCCTCGCGCCGTGCTGCCCTCGTTCATGCGCTACGGCAAATCGGTCGGCATCGGCTCCGCGTTCGCCGTCGGCTGGACGCCGTGCATCGGCCCGATCTTAGGCGCGATCCTGACACTGGCGGCGGCTGACAACGCGGGCGCGGCCGGGACTAGTGTCAGCGCTTGGGGCTCCGTGCTGCACGGAGCGTTTCTCTTGAGCGCCTGGTCGATCGGGCTAGGCGTGCCGTTTATACTTGCGGGCCTGGCGCTGGGCACGGTGATGCGAGGGATGCGCAAGATCCGGCCGATCATGCCGGTGCTAGAGGTCGTCGGCGGCGTGCTGGTGATCTTCATCGGCGCACTGATCTTCCTCGATGAGTTCACGATCTTCAACCAGTACTTCACCGGCGGCGTTGATACGGTCACGGGCGCGGAAGAAGGCCTGTCCGGCGTCAGCCTGACTGGGCCGTTCGGCTTCGGCATCGCCTTCGCGGCCGGCGTCGTCGCCTTCCTCTCGCCTTGCGTGCTGCCGATGGTGCCCGCCTACGTGCTGCACCTGGCCGGCGTCTCCGGCGAAGCCGCGGGCAGCAGCGAGACTCGCGGCCTGACGTTCCGGCATTCGGTCGCGTTCGTGATCGGCTTCTCGGTCATCTTCGTCGCGCTGGGCGCGGCGGCGGGAGTAGCCGGCTTCTTCGTCCAGGACAACATGCCAACGATCCAGAAGTTTGCCGGCGTGCTGCTGATCGTGCTGGGACTGAACCTGATCGGCGTGCTGCGCATCCCGTTCCTCTACCGCACCTACCAGGTCGAGTTCCCCGGCGACAGCGGTTCCGCCGGGACAAGCTAAGCGTACTTCCAGGCTCAGGCGAGCAATCGGAAGCGTGCTGGGGTATGCTGTCTGTGTCATGCGCTGGCGCGGATCGCTACCTTATCTTCAACGGGTCGGTATCGTCCTTCCTGGAGCTGTCCTAGCTCTGATCGGTCTGGCGCTCGCTCTTCTGTTGCTACTGGCAGACGGCAACGAGGAAGCGCCGTCGTCGTCTCCCACAGGTATCGCAGAGGTAGACGCCATCATCGATGCAGTGGAGCGCCAAGACCTGGAAGCGCTGCTGGGCCTCGTGAAGTATCAGCGAATCGACTGCGAGTCGCCAACCGCGGACGGCTACGTCATTCCGCCGACCTGCCCTGAGGGCGTTCTACCAGGCGCCGCCGTCGATGCCTTCCTGGCCGGCGCCTGCCACCCTGGCTGGTTAACG
The DNA here is from genome assembly GCA_022565155.1 of Chloroflexota bacterium. Lineage (GTDB taxonomy): Bacteria > Chloroflexota > Dehalococcoidia > DSTF01 > RBG-16-68-14 > JADFKB01. The sequence goes on from JADFKB010000070.1 coordinate 7,632, forward strand.
CAGGCGGAGGTGGCAGATGCAATCGGCTGGGTGGGAGACAGGCAGATTGCCACACACGCAGTCTTCCGCGTTGGAGAGCCGTTTGCAGAGATCGAGGCCGACTATCGAGTCGTTCTCAGCTCACCTACGGACCTCAATGTTGAAGGATTTTCGTCGCAGCTAGGAATATCCGACGGCAGCGTGGTCTGGCTGACCGGGTGGTGTGACAGCGCGTTGGGACAGATCAAATACCTGCAAGAGACCGGTGCTGAGCTCATCTACCTTGCGCTAGCGCTACCTATCGACATAGCCGCGGCTGCGCCGTCCGAGAGCTTGCCGGCGCGGCCGGACTCCAGCGTCCTGTATGTCGTCAACGAGGACGGCGGCAACCTCCGCAAACTGCTAACCCGCGACTGGATCTCGAACGTGCAGTGGTCTCCAGACGGAGAGGAGGTTGCGTTCGTAATGAAGGCAGACGGCGTGCTACAGGTCGCCGCAATGCCTGTAGATGGCGACGAGCCGGCAATACTTCGGATCGTTGATGACCCAACATCGTCGATCCACGTTCTCTGGTCATCCACGGGAGCGGTCGCCATCCTCGTGGAGGGCGAAGGGGAGATTATTGAGCGCGACGGGAGGCGCGACGGTTCCGTACGCGGGTCGTTCAGCGCATCCCGCCTCGTCGCGTGGTCCCCGGACGGCAGCCGGCTCCTGACGCAAACCAGCGAAGGCGTGCAAACCAACCTTCAAGTAATCGACGCCGCCACGCTGAACGTCCACGACGTTGCCACTGCGCCGAATATCGGCTCAGGCGTCGCACGATGGTCACCCGACGGCGAGGAGGTATCGTTCATCGCGGCGGGCGAGGATCCCGACTGCGAGGGCGGACGGACGAGCGCAATCGACGTCGTGGACGTAGACAGCGGGGAGCGACGCCGCGTCCTCGAACCGATGTGCGCCGACTTCAACTCTCACGCCTGGTCGCCTGACGGCACTCAGATTGCTGTTGCGATCCCAGGTTTACCGCCGGAGCCGGAACGCGGCGTCCTCGTACTGGATCTGGCGTCGGGAGCCGTCCGCCGGCTGTTCACAGACACGATCAACATCGACGTGCAGTGGCTTTCGGACAGCCGGCACCTGGCAGTAACGCGCGCGAGTTGCTGGCAGTGCGGCGGCGCCACCTGGACGGTGTTTGCCACAAGCGAAGGCGCTACGATTGGCGAGTGGCCGGGCAATTCCGTCAGAATGGGAACCGCCAACGGGACGCCGCAGCTCGCCGTCGGCGCGGAGGGCGGCGAGCTGCTCATCGCAACTCCTAACGGCGCTACCCATACGTTGTTCGAGGCGTCGCCGTTCCAGTTCCGAGACATCTCTTGGTCGCCCGACGACCAGCAGATAGCATTCGTGCGCTGGCCGGGCCTCTTCAGGCCGAGCAGCCACATCGCATCGCTCGACGACGAGCGCGTCGATTCCATAGCGATGCCGGCGGGCGCGTATCACCCGTCGCTGGCGCCGGACCTGGCGCGCGTGGCGTATGTGCTGGACGGCATGCTCGTCGTCGCGGAGACGGAGAGGCCAGGAGAAGGAAAGCGCATTGTCCTTGCGGGCCGAATCCTGCCCGAACCGCCCATACTATGGTCTCCGGACGGCGAGAAGATCGCGCTCGTCCGCCAACGCGATCAGCAGGCGGCTGAGTTGGTCGTCGTCACGCTCGATACGTCTGCGATCACTGTGATCGCTGAAGCCGGCTCTTTCGACGCACAGCTCGGCTACACGTGGACGCCGGACAGCGCACAGCTACTATTGGCCGGCGGACCCGGTCAGAACCCGGACCCAGGGCTGTTCGACATCGCGACCGGAGAGATCACCGCATTCGACGCGCCACACGGCGATTGGTCGCCGGACGGCAGCGAGATCGTGTTCACCACCAACGAGGATGTTATCGTCACAGACGGAGAAGGCAACAGCCGAAGTGTGCTCTCACTTTCGCGAAACATCACTGCCAAGGCGGCCTGGTCGCCGGACGGAGAGACGATCGCCGTTCTACAGCTCGATTTCATCACCGGCGGCGGTTCGCTCACGCTCGTCGATGCGGACGGAGGCAGCGCCCGTGAGGTCGCCGTCGCAACGCTGCACTATGGCCGTTTCGCGGGAGAGTACGTCCCCACTCTACGGCCCTACTCCTCTGGCAGATTTACGCCCTTATGGTCTCCGGACGGCTCGCAGATCGCCATTCCGTTCTTGACCGAGGAGGGTCACGGCGTTTTTCTATACGACGTAGGAACCGGCGAACTTCGGCCTGTCAGTCTAAGCATGAGAGGAAGCTACATCCACCTGCCACGCGGCTGGAGTCCCGACGGCGGGAGAATGGCATTCGAGCTGGTCCGGCAGGGTCCCTAGCAGCGGCTATACTGATATCACCATGGGCGGACTGCTACGCAACCACTCCGGCTGGGCGCTTATTGTGCTGGCGATCTTCGCGATGTTGCTGCTCGCCTGCGAGGGAGAAACATCCTCGACTCCAACGCAGCCAGCCTCGACAGCGTTCCCACCGACGCCGACGGCGCTGCCGGTGACCGGGCTCTTCAGCGAGCCAAGAGCGAGCGACCCCGACAGCTACCGAACGCTACCGCCGCGCCCTCCCTCTGCATTCCAGCCGTGGGACGGCGTCTCAACCGTGCTCTACGACACCGTGACCGGCGACGAACTGAACCTGGGCGAGGGCAGCTTTGGCAGGTTCAGCCCTGACGGAATGTGGATGAGCTGGACGGCAGGACCTGCCTACGACCCCGAGAAGCAAGAGTCCTGGGTCATCGAGCTCGCGACGCTGGAACGGCGATCGTTGGCGCCCGGCAACTTGCTGTTCTACACAGATCACAGCCACGCGCTTATGCAGCTCCGGGCCGGCGGGCTGGAACTCGTCGACCTGCGAACGGGCGAGAGGGAACCTGCGGACGAGCAGACCGCTGCAGAAAACGACGCACGTCGGTTGCGAGTTCGCGGTTCCACGCTGGATGGCAAGCTGCGCTTGCAACAGGACGGCGTGGGGACGGACAACGCGCACCTGTACTCCTTGGTGGAGATCAAAAGCGGACGTGCCATCTTGGAGTTCGAAGCGTCTACGGCGTCGCTAGCCGGGCCGGGCGAAATCGTTCTCGGCACCATGCCTCGAGACGGAACGATAAACATCTTCGTCGTCGATTTCGCGACGGGAGAAGCGACGTTTATCGCTACCTCTGCGCTGACGCGCCTCGCCAACTGGCCGCTGGTCGCGAACGACGATTACGTCATCTGGACAGAAGATAACTGCGCGTACCCGAACCCCGGAATGACGCGTATCTTCGACCGGCGTACTAGTAATCTGACAGAGCTTGACGCGTCGCTCAGATGGTTTAAGTTGACTCCGAGTGGCCTCATCGCGAGAGGCGACTTTGGGGCAAGGGAGCTAATCGACCCAGAAACACTGGAGTACGTTGTCGTCGTCCCAGACGCAGACCCGCAACGCTCCGTCTCAGGCTCCGGCCCGGACGTATCGTGGTCGCCAGACTATAGGTATGTCAGCCGCGGATTCGCGGGTGGCCACGGCGGCCTCTGCGGCTGACCATCCACTAGCCCCATCTCCTTAGCACGGTTGTTCCGTTTAGGCGCGTGTAGTACACTGAGGTTCCTACCACTACTGACATGCCGGCGTCACACGATCCGGCTATCATGTGCTAATACGCCATCGGAGGTAGCCTAGCCCGTGCCGTTAGACGCCATCATCGTTAAGGGTGCCCGCGAGCATAACCTGAAGAACGTCGACCTCGAGATTCCGCGCGATAAGCTGGTGGTGATCACCGGCCTCTCCGGCTCCGGCAAGAGCTCGCTCGCGTTCGACACGATCTACGCGGAGGGCCAGCGCCGTTATGTAGAGTCACTCTCCGCCTACGCGCGCCAGTTCCTCGGCCGGATGGAGAAGCCGGACGTCGACTACATCGAGGGGCTCTCCCCGGCGATCGCGATCGACCAGAAGGGCGCCAACCGCAACCCGCGCTCGACCGTCGGCACGCAGACCGAGATCTACGACTATCTTAGACTGCTCTTCGCCCGCGCCGGCACGCCGCACTGCCCGAACTGCGGGCGGGTAATCGAGCGGCAAACGGTGCAGCAGATCGTCGACGCGATCTTCGCACTGCCGGCCGGCCGCCGGCTGATGATCCTCTCGCCGATCATCCGCGACCGCAAGGGCGAGCACACGCACGTCTTCGAGGACGCGCGCAAGGCCGGCTTCGTGCGGGTGCGGGTGGACGGCGATGTCCGCGACCTCTCCGAAGACTTCGACCTGGAGAAGAACAGGCGCCACACGATCGAAGTCGTCGTCGACCGGCTCGTCACCGAGAAGCCGGGCGGCGAGGGCTCCGCGGCGAGCTCGGCGCGGCTGGCGGATTCGGTAGAGCTGGCGCTGAAGCTGGGCGGCGGCACCGTCCTGGTGGCCGTCGAGGGCAAAGGCAAGAAGCCGGCCTGGGACGAACGCCTCTACTCGGAGCAGTTCGCCTGCGTCGACTGCGGCATCAGCCTGGGCGAGATCGCCCCGCGCAACTTCAGCTTCAACAGCCCCCACGGCGCCTGCCCGGAGTGCACCGGCCTCGGTGTGCGGCGGGAGGTCGATCCGGAGCTAGTGATGCCGAACAAGGCGCTGAGCCTGGCCGACGGCGCGATCCAGCCGTGGCGGCGCAACAACGCAGTCAGCACCTGGCACCAGCGGATACTGGAGGCGCTCGCGGAGAAGTACGGCTTCTCGCTGACGACGCCCGTCGCCAAGCTGGCGAAGAAGCACGTGGACGTGATCATGTTCGGCGACACGTCGCCGGTGACGCTGACCTACACGACCGCGGGCGGCCACACGAACCAGTGGGACACCACGTTTGAGGGCGCCGTGACGAACCTGCAGCGCCGCTACAAAGAGACCGACTCCGACTACATTCGCGGCGAGATCGAGCGTTACATGGCCGCCAACCCCTGTCCCGCCTGCGGCGGCACGCGGCTGAAGCCGGAATCGCTCGCCGTCACCATCGACGGCCGCCACGTTATCGAGGTCACGCGCATGAGCGTGGCGGAGGCGCAGAGCTGGGCCGCCCACCTCTCGGGATCGAAGACGCCGCTGACAA
>JADFKB010000177.1 GCA_022565155.1 Chloroflexota bacterium
AGCTTCGATTTCCCCCTATTGCGGCGTTAGAGTAGCATAAACGTTCGACTATGGCAAGAGGGTGGCCAGAAACTCACATAGGCGTCTTATCGACGCGCCGCAGTTCGCCCAGCCAGAACTCCGTGACGCCTTCGAGCAGCCGTTCGCCCAGCTCTGCGCTGGCCCTGCGCGGATCGCCCGCGAAGCCCCGCGGATCCACCTCCTCCGTGAACCAGGCGTCAGGAACGGCGCTCGCGTCGAACGGCTGGCCGGCTAGAGCTAAGAAACTCTCTAAGAAACAGCGACAGGAGATCGCGAAGAAGGCGGCAGCGGCGCGCTGGAAGCGGTAGGGGTTTCTGCCAACTCTAGCTCTTCAAGATCCGCTTCGAAGTTGAAACTTATCTGTATGTCTGTCGCTGAATTCCAGTTCTCGTTATCGCTGTCGGTATCCGTCTTCAGCTGCTTGCAGTCGCCCACGATCTGGTGGCGACATTGCTGGAGCGCTGCCTGCATGAACTCCGGCCCAGCCGTATCAATGCTGTCCCACAGCCTCTTCTGCTCACCCTCAACAACTAGCCTCGCAACGTGCTTTGCCCGAACGGAGCGGCCCTGAGGGTCTTTGATGTACTGCTCCCGCATGGCACGGCTGAACTCGTCAGCCACGATGCTTAACAACCTGCCCTGATGCGGCTCGTACAGCCCCCTCTCAAGGGCAAACGCCGCTAGCTGCCTTGACGTGCTGGGCCACGGTTGGCCGGCTGCCCGATACTCGTCCACAATGTGGAGCATCTGTTCGTGAAATGATGGCATCTCATCGCCTCCTCTATACTGCGATGGAGAGGTTCTGTCCCCACCCATCTGTAAGTCCTGACGCCGTGACAAATCTACGGACCGGCGTCAACGTCCGCCTGAGATTTGCATAGCCGATCTCTCCGCGATGTTGTAGCTGCCCAACGACCAAGCCTGCATGAACTCCCATTCTCTGTGCGAATCCTTGAACTCTGACTCCCGAATAGAACGGGCGCACTCGGAGAATGAAGTCTTCCATTTCATGGGTCGGGATGATCGCATTAGTAGCAAACTCGTTGGCTCGCGTCTCATAATCCGGCTGGACGACCGTAAGCGGGGTCCTGTCAGCTACGATGTCGATGTCCAGTAGCGCTATATCGTCCTCCAAGCCATCGCCAAATCTGACGTGCCCGACTTCATGCATGAGGGTGTGCCAGAAATGATCAATGCGGTCGTAACGCAAGGACAACACGATAACCGGCGCGGCACGATTCAACCAGAATGTCGTCCCGTCGATCTTCGTATGTTCAAGGTGTTCAAGCACCAGCATTCTGACGCCGTAGTCGGCGAGAACACGGGGGGCATGGCGAATCTCCTCAGGGCTCTCCATCAACAGGCGCAATTGCTCGACAAGTTGCGTCACCTTAGAGGGCGAGAAGGGAAGCGCATCGACAGCTGGAGCCAATTTGCGCGCCCGCCTCAGCCACGCAAACTGAGCAGGCGATGATGGCTCATCATAGGGCGTAGATTTCCTAGCCGCGTGGGCGAAGTCCACGTCATCCTCGATGCTGTCGATGCCGAGGAATTCAGTAACACTGTGCTCAAGCACCTCGATCTCATCAGAGCCTTCGATCCAGTTGCGCTTGATCATTTCCTTTATTGGGGCCTTTTCGAAGAGCCGAGCGCGGCGCGATACTGTATCGGTGCGCTTAATCTGAGAGAGACGGTAGATGGTATCGAGGTTCAACCAGTAGCGCGCTGATGTACCCAAAGCGTCAGCCAATCCCTGTGCGGTCTCAGGAGTAATCCCGCGCTTCCCTCGGATGATGTCGCTGACCAGATTGTCGTCTCGCCCAAGAATGTCGGCAAGGTCAGTCTGAAACCAGCCCCGCGCCTTTAGCTCATCTGCCAAGAACTCGCCCGGCGGGAACACTTCTGCTGGTATCCTAGTCTCATTCATTTTGGCCCTCCGCAGCTAGTGATAATCTTCGATTCCCACGATCACTACGGTCTTGTTTGGTGCCTTTCCCTCTAACTCAACGATCAAACGATATTGATCATTGAGCCGGATTGAGTGCTGGTGACTTCGCTTACCCGATAGCTTTTCGAACCGCGCTGCTCTTCTCTCCCGAATGTCGCGTTCATCGACTGCGGCTCGAATCGACTGCATCGTCTTACGGAAGGACTTGACGATTCCGGGCGCGAGCCCAGCGGTGAAGCTCCTGTCGAACTCCACCCGTTCAAGTGTTGGATCATCATGCCGCACTTCCATTCGCGATTCGAGGCCCTCACACGCCTAGAATACATGATCTGGAGCGAAGTTGCAAATGTCGTTTCCATAGTTCACGTGAATTGCCCAAACCATCTTGACATTACCTGAAGTGGAGTATCGACGAGGTTGTGGGACTGCTTGAAGAATGCGAACGGCTAAACTGACCCACCACCAGCAAGAGGGTGGCCAGGAACTTACATAGGCGTCTTATCGACGCGCCGCAGTTCGCCCAGCCAGAACTCCGTGACACCTTCGAGCAGCCGTTCGCCCAGCTCTGCGCTCGCCCTGCGCGGATCGCCGGCGAAGCCCCGCGGATCCACCTCGTCCGCGAACCAGGCGTCAGGAACGGCGCTCGCGTCGAACGGCTGGCCGGCAGCGAGCTTATCGTGCCGCACCTCGTCCGGGCGTTTGAGCAAGAACAGCGAGGTGGGAAACTCACCGCCGTGGATATCGGCTGGCTCCCAATCGAAGACCTGCTTT
>JADFKB010000009.1 GCA_022565155.1 Chloroflexota bacterium
GGATCATCGTTGGGGCCGCTGCCGGGACGTCAGGGCTGCAGATCGGCCCAGACAACGTGATCAGCGATAACACCGGCGACGGCGTCAGAATTGTTGCCGCAGCCGACGATGAGATTACGATCACGCGGAACAACATCTCGGACAACGGCGGCGTTGGCATCGACCTCGAGGATAACGGTGCAACAATCAACGACCCGGACGACCCCGACGCCGGGGCAAACAACGAGCAGAACTATCCTGAGGGGGCAACCAACGGGACCCCGATGACGCTGGTGGCGGGCAAGCTGGTGGGGCACGTCCAGACGGATGATGCGCCTGATTTCGATTGCGCGGGCTGCACGGTAGAGGTCTTCTTGGCAGATGACAACGCTTCAGGGGAAGGCGAGACGTTCATCGCCAGCGGCGTCACGGACGCCCAGGGTGACTTCTCCGTCGAGCTCTGCGGCCTCTCAGCCGGATCGGTCGAACTAGTCGCGACGGCCACGGACCCGGACGGAAGCACCTCGGAATTCTCGCTTGTCCTGAAGGAGCCGGCCTTCACGGGCACCGGTGCCTGCCCGACTGCGACACCGACGGACACGCCGACCGCTACCGAAACAGACACGCCGACAACCACAACTATGCCGACGATCACGTTGACGCCGACGGTGACGCCGACGCCGACAGTGACGCCGACGCCGACCATCACGGCGACGCCGACCATCACGGCGACAGCGACGCCGACGGTCACGGAGACGCCGGTGCCGCCGACGCCGTCGGACACGCCGACGAACACAGCTACGAATACGCCGACGCTTGTTTCGCCGCCGCCCAACACGTTCGGCGACGTGAACAAGAACGGCCTGGTGAACGCCATCGACGTGTTGCTCATCCTCCAGGAGGTGGCCGGCTTAACTACGCTGGCTAACCCGGGGAACGCGGACGTCAACGAGGACGGCACTGTGGACAGCAGAGACGCCACGCTCATCCTGCAGTTCATCGCCGGGTTCCTATCCAGCCTCCCGGTGTAGCCGAACGCTAGGCTAGCAACGAGAAACGCTACGGAAGCCCCCCAGCAATGGGGGGCTTCCGCTGTCCTTACGCCGCCACCCTCGCGAGCCGATCACCTACGGCTGCAGATGGCGTCCTCCTAAGCGTTTCCCCTTCGTTGCTCCGCTTTGCACCCTGAAAATAAGGGTTTTCCCCAACTAGCCGTAGGGACTTCCCTGATAGAGGTGGTGCGCCATGCCGCGTATGATCCCCTTATCGGCACAACAGCGCGTCGCAGGAGTAGCCGCATCGAACGGACTCGCAGGCGCGCTCAAGGAAGAGAGGTTGGTAGCAGATGAATGAACGTACCAAGCTAGGCTCGCGCATCATCGCAGTCGCGGCTGTTGTCCTCACTGTCTCCGCTGGCCTGCTCATCACGCACGTATCGGCCCAACAGGAGTCGATTGGCATCACATCGGCGAACGCCGCTGTCGGCGGCGAGGCCACCGTCACGATACAGGCGAACGGCATCACAGGCCTCGGCCTGGGCGCCTGGACCATCGATGTCGTCTACGACGCGTCGCTGCTGACGGCGCTGGCCTGCATTCCGGAGCACGGCGGCGTCTGCAACACGATGTTTGATCCGGGCGTCGTTCGCGTCACCGGCGCAAGCGCGGGCGGCGTCGCCGGCGATAACACGCTCGCCTCCATCACCTTCCGCTGCGACGCCGCGGGGACAAGCGCGCTGACCGTGGACGTGGATCTGCTCGTAGACGCGACGATCGGCGATCCGCAGGTCATCGACCATGTCGTGACGAACGGCAGCGTCACCTGCGGCGCCGCGCCTACGCCGAGCAGCGGCGGCGTCTTTGACTGCGCCGACTTCGACTACCAGGACACCGCCCAGGTGATCTTCGAAGCGGACCCGAGCGATCCGCACAACCTGGATCCGGACACGGACGGCATCGCCTGTGAAGGCCTGCCGCCGCTTCCGGACGGCATGCCTGTCGGCGGCTTCCCAAGCGTTGGCACCGGCGGCGATGGCGCACCGAGCACCGCCCGCGTGGTGAACTGGCTGACCGCCGCGCTTGCTGGCATCAGCCTCGCCGGCCTGGCAGCGATTGCAGTGCTGTGGATGCGCGGATACCGGCTGGCAGCCGATCGCACTCGCCGCAGCTAACGAGCGGTAGACCGCTCACGTCAATATGAGGGGAAGGCCCCCCGATTCGTCGGGGGGCCTTTGTTTCGCCTTGCTGTGCCGGCGATGCCTTAGTCGCCGGCTACCTCCTCCACGAACTCTCGTACTGCAGGGATCATGATCTCCAGCGGGAAGTCCCGGTGAGCGGCGCCGGTAAGCGTGACGAACCGCTTCGGTTCAGGCGCCAGCTCGTACAGGCGCTGGCCCATACGGTAGGGGACGGTCTCGTCTGCGTCGCCATGCATCACCAACAAGGGGACGGGGAGATGCGGGATCTTGGAGGCGGAGTCATAGCGCGTGCGCGGCAACCAGGGAGCCAGGGCCAGCGGCGTGCGCAGCCTGGGGACGCGCTCCAGGATCATATCGCGCACCGATGTGTAGGGCGCGCGCAGCACCAGGCCGGCCCCAGGCTCTCGCAGCGCCAGCTCTACCGCGACGCCGGTGCCGAGCGAGAAGCCGTAGAAGACGATGCGCAGCGGGTCGATCTCTTCGCGTTGGTGCAGGCATGCGAGGGCGGCCGCTGCATCGAGGTAGGTGCCGCGCTCCGTCGGCTCACCGTGGTTTGGGCCGTAGCCACGGTAGTCGAAGACGAAGAAGCGGCAGCCCAAGCCACGCACGAACCCGCCGAAGCGCTGCGCGACGTCCTCCGTCGCCCACATATCGCTGGCGTTGTAGTTGGTGCCGTGCATGAACAACACCGTCGCCGGCAGGCCGCCACCGTCGAAGAGCCAGCCTTCCAGCTCCAGCCCATCGGCGGTCCAGAACGGCACTCGCTCGAACGGAACGCCGGTCGCCTCCGGGATACCCTGGACATGCGGCCCCGTCCGGTAGATGTTGCGCCGGATCAGCGTCTCAAACGCGTAGCTAACGCCGATTGGCGGCAGCGCCACCAGGGCGAGCGTGCGGAGAAGCGAGCGGACGGCCATCGCCCCCTATCGTAGCAGAACAGCCTGCGGCGGGCCTCCCGGCGGCCAGAAACGAAGCGATTGCAGTGCGTTATCATAGTGGGGTTCCTGGCGGGATCAGCTTGCCGGGAACCAAGCTCGCTCCGGGCGGTCTTTAGCTGCGTCCGAGTTTGACCGATCATGGAGATGGAAGGGACTCACCACGGAGACTGTTTGCTGAAGGAGGGAGCCTCATCGCTGGATAGAGGAGGATGCATCGCGTGAACGGCGGAGAGACGTTCGAGTTTGTCGCGGCCGTTGCCGGCGTTTCGATCGGCCTGGCTGCGCTGCTCCTCCTCGCCGCCGTGGCGGTGATCGGAACCTGGCGCGCATCCAAGCACGCCAGCGAGTCCTCCGTCGCCGCCGGCCGGGCGTCGCTCACCGTCGAAGAGCTGGCTCGCCGTCTCGCCGATAGGACCGTAGCGCCCACTGAGGATGCCAGCCGATTCGCGGAGCTGCACGGAGAAGCGGCGATGCTGATCCAGCAGCAGCAGCAGTTGCAGCAGATGGCGCGTGGCCTGCTGGACACGATGGCCGCGGAGAGCAGCCAGCCCGCCATCGGGCTGGACGAACTCGAGTCGACGATCAACCGCCTGGACACGACGGTTGGCGAAATGGCGGCCTCGCTAGCGAACCTGATTCGACTGCTGGACCGTCGGTAAGTGTCTGATATGACCGGAGATAGTCGGATGTCACAATCGCCATCGTACGACGCCGAAACGCTGGTGGAACCGCTTCTGGCCGTCCACAGCGCGTCCAGCGTCGCCTGGCTGGCGGATGCCGCCACAACGGCTGCTGAGCGGGGCCTGGGCGCCCTGTACAGCTTCCTCTGCGTCAGCACGGGGCAGGGGGGCAGCGGCGGCCAGCTCGCGGTCGTCAAGCCGGCTTCAGGGACGCAAGGCCGCTCTCAGGCGCGCCTCCGCCATGCGCTCAACGCCGATATCTTCGTAGTGAAGTTCGGCTTGGAGGAGCATCAGCCGCTGGCAGAGGCTATGGAACAGAGTCACGCGATCGTCGTGCCGGAGTTGAGCGACGCGCTGCCGCTGGCTGCCGAAACGCTGCGGAGGGCGCAGCGAGAGCTCGGCGTGGCCGAGGTGTGGCTGTTGCCGCTGCACTGGAACGGCGCCAGCGCCGGCCTGCAGATCCTGCTGATGGGCGGCTCGGCCGCTCGTCGGCTGGCAGAAGCGGAGCTGCTCGGGCGGCACGTCGCCGTTGCGCTCGCCAACCTGCGCGATCTCGAAGCGAGCCGCCGGCGCGGCGATGTCGATGCGGTGCGCTGGATCTACGATGAACGCCGATTCCAGGAGGAGTTGGAGCAGGAAACGCGCCGTGCCCAGCGCCACCATCGTTCGCTCTCCATCCTCTTGTTGCGCATCCTCAACCTGGATGACATCCAGCGGCGCTACGGCCGCTTCCTGGCCGAACGTGTCCTACGACAGGTGGCGGCTCGATTGGATGATGCGATGCGCGACAGCGACTTCCTGGGATCCTCCGGCGAGGATGGCTTCGCCACGATCTTGGTGGAGGCGGATCGCGCCGGCGCCGAACGTGCGCGGACGCGTCTCCTGGAAGGACTCCACACGATGAAGTTAAGCGATACCAACCTGCCCAGCCTGGAGCTACGGCTCGCCTGCGCGACTGCAACGCTCTCTGAAGACGGAGAGAACATGCAAGAGTTGCTCTCAGCCGTCACAGAGCGGTTGCGCGAGCAAGAGGTTGTCCAGGAAGACGTGGCGGCCGCCGGCTAACTTCCCAACGACCTAGTTCGCGGCGAAGCAGCGCCGGTAACCGGCGGGGCGTTTCTGGTTGCGGTTGTTAGGCTGCGGAGCCGGGTTCGAAGTTGATGCTCAGATCGGTCTGCTCGGCATCGCCCAGGTGGTTGCGGAGGCTGGAGACGAGCGCCTCGCGGACGCCTTCAGGGTCGGCTGAGGCGTTCACCCATAGCTTCAGCGTCGCCTGGCGGCCGTCGTAGTCCAGCAGCGCGACGTCGAGCACGGACGGATTCTCGTTCACCGACCCATCGACCGCCTTCAGATCGAGCGAGCCGATCTTGCTGGCGACGGTCAGCCACAGGCAGCGCGTCGCCGAGAGGCCCGGCTGCTGGGCGGTCGCTGGTTCCAAATCGTCCGCAGCCTTACTGTCGCCCTCGTCAGCGTGTGAATCGAGGCTGTTCTGCATCGATTCGGGCGATTCGGGGGCTTCGGTCTCTGGGCGTGGGACAGAGCGGAGAGGCGTCTTCTCCTTGGCAGAGTCCCAAGAGGTGTCTAGCTGCTGGCGCGCCCGCGCCATCGCCGCTTCCATCTCGCGCACAACGCGGTCGAGCGCGGCGAACTGCGGCAGGTTGCGGCGGATGATCGCGACGGATCGCCCTGCTTGCAGCAGGGCTGTGTTCAGGGTGGCGAGGGCGTCGTCCAACTCTTGAGCGATTTCGGTTGTGCTGCTGTCGTTGGCTTGACCTGGCATCTGGTGCCTCCTTGCGCCATTCGGGAAAGCGCGTTCTCTGCACATAAAGTATCGATGATGACCTAGGGGCGTCGCTATAGGAATATCCCTGATAAACGGTGGCGCATGTCGCTTACGCGGCGTCCCTCGACGGCGCCCCCTGTGCCTGGTACTATGCGGAAGCAATCTGAAGGGTAGGGAGCGGGCAGTTGGAGATTGAGGTCTACGCATCGGACCCCTTCACGGCTAAGAAGGAAGAGCTGCTCTCGAAGTTCAGCAGCGACTATCGATTCCAGAAGGGCGATGAGCTGTACGTCCACCAGGGGAGCGGCAGGCCACTGAAGGTGCGCCTGATCGATGTTCGCGTGCATATCCAGGCGGACGGTCGCCTTACCGGCGAGCTGCTCGCTCTCAAGCTCTAGCTATCGACATGAAGCCGACGCCTGAACAAGCGAAGATCGTCCAGGAGGAGCAGATCGCGGTGATGGCGACCGTCCGCCGCGATGGCAGCGCCCAGCTCGCGCCGATCAACTACGCCTATGTCGACGGCCGCTTCCTCATCTCGACGACGAAAGACCGCGCCCGTTACCACAACATCCGCCGCAACCCCAGCGTCACGCTCTGCATCGTCCAGGCGGCCGGCCGGCCGTACGTCACCGTCAGCGGCCGGGCCGAGATCGAAGAGACCGACATCGTAGACGGAACCGCCAAGATCTTCCGCCGCATGTCCGATAGGCCGCTGCCCGACAACTTCGCGGACGTACTTCAGAAGCAGCGACGGGTGCTGATCACCGTCACGGCCGAGCGTTTCATCCCCTAAGCTCTCTACTAGCGTCCGGGAAGGAGAATCCTGTGCCAGACGAGATCGGACTGTTCGAGGCGATCTACAGTCAACGAGCGATTCGGAAGCTGAAGCCGGACCCGGTCTCGGACGAGCTCGTGCACAAGCTGATCGAGGCCGCGACGAAAGCGCCCAGCGGCGGCAACCGTGAGCCGTGGGCGTTCCTCGTCGTGCGCAACGAGGCGTCGAAGAAGAAGATCGGCGAGTGGTACCTGGACGCTTGGAACCGCACGTACGGACAGATCGACGTGGAGGACGGCCAGCTACCGGATTCGATGAAGCGGGTCTACGGCGCGGCAGAACACCTGGCACACCACCTGAGCGAGGTGCCGGTGATGATCTTCGTCTGCCTCCGCGATGCGCCGCCCGCGGGCAGCCCCCACGCCGCGGGCCTCTACGGCTCTATCTACCCGGCCGTGCAGAACCTGCTGCTGGCCGCGCGCGGACTGGGGCTGGGCGCCTCGTTGACGACGCTCCATAAGGGCCACGAACAAGAGGTGAAGGAGCTACTCGGCATTCCGGAGACGGTGGAGACGGTCGCCCTAATCCCCGTCGGCCACCCGATCGGCCGGTACGGGCCGACGACGCGGCGGCCTGTCGAGGAAGTCACGCACCACGAGCGCTGGGACCAGGCGAAGACGTAACCGCTCGTCTCAGCACAGACTACTCCAATGCTCTGCCGGGATCTCGTGAGGCAGGTACGACGACGCCTGCCGCTCGATAACGTCTCCATGCCCGGATCTTCACAGGGCTAGCTGCACGCCACATTCCACCAGGGGCGTCTACTGCCTCCCGCTCCCGTGCGATGCCGTAACCACGTAGATACTTGCGCTAGGCCGCATACGCCAGTTCCTGTAGGCAAATATTTGCACAGTGTAGGGCTTGTACGCATGCGGGCCGTGGGCATTCTCCAATAGGAACGCCACGCCGCCGCCCCGATACTGGATACATCAGCGAGCCAGGCCGTCTGCGGGCACCGCCCGAAGCCGGTCATCCAGTATGAGGTGCAGTTTGCCCCGTTCCAGCGCCAAGAAGACACCCCGCACTGCGAAGGCGAAGCCTCCGGCAGAGACCGGCAAGGCCGCTAATTCCGACAACGACAAGTACTACCTGAGCAGCGATCTCACTGAAGTGGTGCAGGATTACATGCCGCTGGTACGGCACGCGGTGAATCGCATCGCCGTGGGCTCCTCCAGCGCCGGCATCCTCCAGTACGAGGACATGCTCAGCTACGGCGTCCAGGGCCTGATCGAGGCCTTTCACGCCTACGATCCCGGCCGCGGCGCTAAGTTTTCGACCTATGCATTGCCGCGCATCCGCGGCGCTATCCTAGACGCGCTGCGGGCGGCCCACCCACTGCCGCGCTCGCTACAAAAGTTCTCCAGCGATATGGAGCACGCGAGCGCCACGCTCCGTACCGGCCTGGGCCGCACGCCCACCAAGACGGAGTTAGCGAAAGAGATGGGTCTCTCCCAAGAGGAGTTTCTCTCCACGATGCGCACGAGCAACATCCGTGTGGTATCTCTGGACGGCCTGGCGGATACGGCCGTGAACGGCAATACGGAAAAGCTCTTGGAGATGGCGGACGACGACCCGGGCGTCGATCCCGATTCGATGGCGCAGGACACCATGGTGCGGCGTCTGCTGCACCAGGCCGTCGATACGCTGCCAGAGCGGGAGCGCACCATCGTCAACCTCTACTACATGCGCGCGCAGTCGCTCAAGAGCATTGGCAAGGCGCTCGGCATCTCCGAATCGCGCGCCTCCCAGCTTCGGCATCGGGCCATCCGCCGCCTGCGCACCGCGCTCAACGAAGAGTTGAGCGACGCCGCCTAGCCTCTCGTAGCCGCCCGGCCTACCCGCGTACCCCTGGAGCCCGCCCGCGCGAGCGCGTATCAACGATGTCAATATCAGGGCCGCCGCGCCGCCTACCGAGGGCGTTCCCCGAAGGTCGCCGGTGCGGCTTCCGGATATGCTTTCTCCATGAGTGAAGATCGCCCGTTACGCGTGGCCTTGCTGGGTCACGGCAGTCGCGCCGATCGATGGGCTTCGGCTCTCCTCGGCCGCGCAGAGGTCTCTCCGCTGCCTGAGCTGCCGTCATCCGCTATCGACGCCGTCATCCTCGCCCCGGGCACGATCGACCCGTTCGCGCGGGCGAGAGAAGCGCTTCTAGCAGATGTGCCGGTGCTCTACGCCGCGCCGTTCCTGCTTAGCCCGTGGCAGGCAGACGTTCTCGATGGGCTGAGCCGCCGCCAGAAGCGGCTCCTGTGCTTCGTGGAGCCGTTCCAGTATCGGCGGGGCTTTGCCTTCATGCAGCGCCTCCTAGAGGGCCGAGAGCCGTTCTGGCGACCACTGTACCTGCGCTCGACCTGTGTTGTCCAGCCCGGCCACCCGGCGCGCCTGGACGATCTGGCGACCGAGGAGCTGGCGGTCTGCGATCGCCTGCTGGACGGCAGGCCCACGCACGTCATCGCATCCGCCGCCCGGCGCGACGAAGCGGGGGAAGTGGTTGCCGCGTTCCTGACCGTGCAGTACAGCAGCGGCCCAGTCGTCCATTACACAATCAGCCTGGCGGAGGCAACCAGCGTTCGGCAGCTCGTAGCCGTCACGCCCGAGCGAACGCTGGTGATGGACGAGCTGGACCCCGCCGCCTCCTTGCGCATAGCCGGCGGCAGGGAACAAGAGGCCTTTGGCGAGGGACAGGCGCAACGTGCGGGGAGAGAGAACGCGCTCGCGCCGGCCGGCCCGGATGTCGTTGTTGAAGAAGTGAAGCGCTTCCTGCGCGCTGTCGCCGCTGGCGAACGCGCGTCCGGCAACAGCGATCGCTGGGTGCGCGTCGCGAGCGTCTGGTGGGCGGCCAGGCAATCGATGAGCTTCGGCGGCCAGATCGATGTGCCGTCGCCGAAGCTGGCAGATACAACACCGCCGCCCCTCACAGTGATCGAGGGCGGCGGCGGATCCACCGAGGCGGGCCGTATCCGGCCGCCGCTAACAGTGGTTGCCCGTTAGCTCTGTTCCTTTGCTGTAGTAACGCTCGGCGTTGTTGATACGTCGCAGTTGCCTTTGGCTCCGTCTTCCTCAGCGTCGGCCTTCTCTTCCCGCTCCAGCAACTCCTGGCGCAATATGGGGATCTCCCTGGGAGCGTCGATGCCGATCTTCACGCGGTCACGTTCCACGCCGAGAACGCGAATGTAGATGTTGCCTGCGATGACGATTCCCTGGTCGATCTTCCGTGTGAGAACTAGCATCTGTCTCTCCTTGCGTCCCGGCGCCACGGCGAATGAGAGCCGTTGCTTCCCACCCCGGCAACCGTGAAATCGACGGCGGGGCTTTAGCTCCGCTCGTCCATCGCTATTGATATATCGGCAGGAGAGAGGCAGACCTGAGGGGTGGGGGGAGACGTTAGCTGGCGGCGGGCGCCGGCGCTTCCTCCAATAGCTCTGCGATCTGCGCCGTAAGTGCGCGGGGACTAAACGGCTTTTCGATGCAGCCTTGTGCGCCGGCAGTCTGAGCGGCGCCTCGTTTTGTGTGCTGAGCCATGCCGGTGAGCAGGAGAACGGGGATGTCCGCCGTCGCCGGCGCTTCTTTCAATCGCCTACATACTTCCGTACCGCTTAGCTGTGGCAGGGCAAGATCTAGCAGGACGAGATCTGGCCGTTCGCGCCGGGCCGTTTCGAGCGCGCTGGGACCGTCGGCAGCTTCTAAGAGCCGGTAGCCTCTTCCGTCCAGGGCGGCGCGCACCAGCCTGCGAATCGTCGGTTCGTCATCGACGATGAGGATGCTCTTCACGCGGCCTCCTCCTCGGTCGATGTTAGGCAGAATCCGAGCGCGCTTCCCTCGCCGGCACGGCTGACAGCCCAGAGGCTGCCGTGGTGCGCATCGATGATCGCCCGGGCGATCGAGAGCCCGAGGCCGCTGCCGAGTGGCGCGCGCTCGCGCGATGCGTCGGCGCGATAGAACGGCTGAAAGGCGTGGGTTAGTTCGTCGCTCGTCATCCCGAAGCCGTGGTCGCGCACGGCCACCGAGACGTTTGGACGGCACGCATCCCCCGGGCCGCCATGATCTGCCTGCGGTTCATGAGACTCGGGCGCCAGGCAGCGATGCGCCACCTCTACCTCCACCGGCGAGCCTGCTGGCGAGTAGTCGAGCGCGTTGCGCAGCAGGTTGGTCACCACCTGGGCCAGCTTGTCGCCGTCGGCCACCACCGCCGGCGCGTGCTCGATGACCAGTTGGACGCGCTGGTCTTCGCCATCGAGCAGCCTGACAACACGCGAGACGACATCTACCACGTGAATGGGCGCCGGCTTGAGCTGTACTGATCCATCGCCCATGCGGCTGATATCGAGCATCTCTTCGATCAGCGTGGCCAACCGCACCGCCTCGGTGTTCATCAGATGCAGCCAATCGCGCTGGACGTCTGGCGGTGCCTCGCCGGAGAGCAGTAGCTCCGTGAAGCCCTGCAGCGCTGTGAGCGGTGTGCGGATCTCATGCGAGGCGATCGACACGAACTCGCGCTGGAGCCGCTCGGCCCGCAGTCGCAGCAGTACGACGGCCAGCGGCTGGCAGACGGCGGCGACGAGCGCGACGTGGTCGTCGCGGAATCTGCCGGTCTGCTCGCGGCCGGCGATTACTGCCCCTAGCTGCGAATTTTGTGCGGCGAGCGGCATCGCCAGCGCCGAGTTGCAGATATCTCCGGCGGGCGGTGTCCACGTTCCGTTGCGTTGAGGCGTTTGGCTCTGAGCCGCTGCGGTCGCCAGAGCGTCCTCAGTCGCCTCCTCCGCAGGTATCAGGGCAACGTTGCCGCCGCTCCAGTAGGCACGGCAGCGCGGCGCATCGCCGTCGTTCGTGTTGAGGTAGACGGCGACGGCATCGACTTGCAGGAGCGAAGCGATGGCGTTGATGGAGACTTCGAGTAGGGTTGACTCATCGTTCTGGCTGAAGATGCGGAGGGCGGCGCGGCTGAGCGCCCGCTCCTGCGCGGCCATGCGCAGGAGCGTGGGGTTCGTCGCGATTTGGGGTAACGCGGATTGGGAGTTGGCGGTGACGCTCGACATGGGCTGGTTGCTGCTGCTCAGACTGTCGGCGTCGCTGGCAGCGCTCGATTAGCCGGCGCTTGCGCTCTGGTTGGGGTATGCATCCTCGGAAGGAGCGCCCGGGTCTTGCTCCGGCTCGTTATCTAGCTTGAGCTGGCCGACCGTCCGTTTGAGGGTGATGTTTGCCGTTCGCAGCACCTCCCGGGCCTTGGTCTCCGCGCCGACGTCGCGACAGGCGCAGTAGGCGGCGAAGATCGCCTTGTCCAGCAGCCTGAGTCCCTGGCCGTTCAGCTCATCCTCATGGGCGTGGCGCAGGCGCAGCAGCCGGCGCAGACGTTGGGTATAGATCGCTCGTAGCGAATCGGGACTCGACTCTCTGATAGAGGGCGCGGCGGATGGTAACGATTCCATGATCAACGCTCCGGAGCCTCTGCCGCGCTAGCTGGCCTCCATCTCCTTCTCGGGGACGTCAGGCGGCGCGTCCAGGCCAACCAGGCCCTTGCGCAGCGCGTAGCGGATCAGGTCCGTGCGGTTGCGGGCGTGGAGCTTGCTCATGATGTGGGCCTTGTGCGCCTCTACCGTCTTGACGCTGATGAAGAGCTCTTGCGCTATGCGCTGGTTGGAGAACCCTTCGGCGATGAGCTGCAGCACCTCGCGCTCGCGGCTAGTGAGCAAGTCATAGCCGATCTTGCTGTCTTCGTTCTTCGCCTGCCACAGGTACTGGTTGACGGCGTCGCCTTCTGAGATGGCGGAGCTGAAGTAGGTGTTCCCTCGGTGGACAGATTGAATGCCCAGGATTAGCTCTTCCGTATCGGAGCGCTTCACCACGTAGCCGGAGGCCCCGGCACGGAGAGCGGAGATGATCTGCTCGTCTTCCATGTAGCCGGTGAGGATGAGCACGCGGGTCTTGGGCGCGCGCTTGCGGATCTGGCGGGTCGCCTCCAGGCCGTTCAGGCCGGGCATCACCATGTCCATCAGCACCACGTCCGGCATCAGCTTCTCGGTCGCCGAGACCGCTTCGCGGCCGCTCGACGCGTCACCGACGACTTCGATCTCGTTGTGCGCTTCCAGTAGATAGCGGAGCGCCTGGCGCAGGATCGCATGGTCATCGACGATGAGGACGCGGATTCGTTGGCCGCCGGCTCTCGTCCATCCCGGCCGTGCGGCAGCTTCGCGTGCTCGGCTGGAGGGTACTTTTGCGGAGTCGTTGGACTGCATGCTGTGCGCTCCTTCGCTTGCTGAATCCTGACCGATTGGTCTACTCCTGCGGCGACGCTACCATACCGTTCTCTTGTTGACAAGCAGCATGCGTCGCCTGGTTTCCTATAATGTTATACGTTCGCGTATTCTCCCAGAGATGCGACTGCCATCGGGCGAATCGGGCGGCTCCGGTCGAGCTCTTCAAACTCTGTGACGGCTTCCGTGAACTCCAGCCCGGACGGGTAGCTCCTCTGCGCGCCGCAACGGCGGCAGACGCCGTGAACGGTCTGCATGTTCGGCTCGCCAAGCATCCAGCGGTGGATGCAGCTGTTCGACTGGTACGATCCCATCTTCGTTCTCCTCTCGACTGTCCTGCCGGTGCAGGTCAGTGCAGGTGAGAGCATCGTACGCAAATGGCAGACCGATCTCTATTAGGGAAACCCCTAATGAATGGGGTGGGAAAACCCTTATTTCCCTTAAGGTATTCGTAGTAACGTTGGGAGTTGTATTTGGCGCTTTGGAAGAGATCGCCTCGCGGCTGCGGAGCGATCGACAGTAGCGGAGGGTGGTTGAGACGGCGAACTGCCCCATGCGGGACGGGCGTTTCGCGGTGTGGCGCAGCGGCGGGTGGCTAGAGCCGGATCTTGCCGTGGGAAGGCTGGCGCCTGCGCTGCCTGTGTCCGTTCTCTTCCTCCTCCAGCAGCTCAATCGGAGGGGTAGAAACGGCTTCGTGGACGTAGCCACAAGAGAGGCAGGTGCTGTATTGGCCGTACCAGTCCCGCTCAGGGATCATGGCGCCGCGACAGCGTGGGCAGTTCCGGGGCATGACAAAGTCCATCAGGGCACTCCTCCTACATTCCTATGCCGTACGGTGCCCTTCGACTGCCTCCGGGGTTAGCTGACGGGTTCGGGCTGAAAGGCTTTGCCCTACTCGCTGGCGCGAGATTCACCCCAAATTGTGGGTCCCCCGGTCCTGGCGGATTTGGCAGCCCCGCTCCTTCTGCGGGAGGTGGGTTGTCGGATGCGACGACCCAGTTTGTGATGACAGTAACAGAGTACCACGTTTCCGCCATCTGTCAAGGGGTTTGATCAAATCTTTAGGTGCAAACCCTAACGAGCTATCGTTACGATGCAGAGCATTCTATAATCCAACGTCTTTCTCATTAGTGTGAAGGAGCTACCTGTGCTGGGAATCAAACGGATGGATCACGTCTGCATGGTGGTGCGGAAGCTGGACGAGCGGCTGCCGATGCTGACGGAGCTGTTCGGTATGAAGATCGCTGGCCGCTTCGATAACGCCGAGGCCGGCTACAATGGCGTGGCGCTGGATATTCCCGGCGGCGGCGCCCAGTGGGAGTTGCTGGAGCCTGCCGGCGACGATAGCTTCCTCGCTCGCTTCTTGAGCGAGCGTGGCCCTGGCTTCCACCACGTCACGTTCGAGGTGGAGAGCGTCGACAAGGCAACGAAGGCGATGCAGGAGTACGGCTACACGCCCTTCGGCCTCCGCAGCGAAGGCAAATACAAAGAGGTCTACCTGCACCCCCGCGACTCCGGCGGCGTACTGCTCCAGTTTTTCGAGGGTGGGTTTCAGGCCTGAGCGGCGGTCGCGCTAGCGTAGCTGCTTGCGCTTGTTATCCACGTAGTCGACGAGGATGTACTGGCCCAGCTTGTCCGGCGTGGTGTAGAAGACGCGGCCCTTATTGATCTTCGCTACCTGGTTGACGAACTCCTTCAGGTAGTAGTTACGGTCCAGCATGAAGGTGTTGATCGTGATGTCCTTCTTGGTGCAGCGCTTCACTTCCTTCAGCGTCTCCCGGATCGTAATCGGGCTGGGCGGATAGGCGAAGTAGGAACGGCCGTGCTCTAAGTGCGCCGTCGGCTCGCCATCGGAGATCATGATGATCTGGCGGGTACCCATCTTGTGCTTGGCCAGCAGCTTCTGGGCCAGCATGAAGGCGTGGTGCATGTTGGTGCCCAGCACCGATTCGTCCCAGCGCACGTAGGGCAGCTCCTCCGCCTTCAGCTCCCGCGCGTAGGCGGAGAAGCCGATGATGTAGAAGCTGTCCCGGCTGAACTGGGTGGTGATCAGGCTGTGCAACGCCAGCGCCACCTTCTTCGCCGCCTGGAAGCTGCCGCGCAGCGCCATCGACCACGAGAGGTCGACCATCATCACGGTGGCGGTCTGTGTCACCTGCTCCGACCGGAACACCTCGAAATCGCCCGGCTCGATCTGGACGGGCACCCCTGGCCCCTCTCGCCGGATCGCGTTTGCCAGCGTCCGGTCGATCGCGAGGTGGAACGGCTCTCCGAACTCGTAGAGCTTCGTATCGTCGCTCCGCTCCGTGCCGATGCCGGGTTCGTGCATGGCGTGCCGGCCGAAGTTGTCCTTCTTCAGGCGGGCGTAGATCTCGCTCATCGCCTTCTGGCCGATCTTACGAGTGCCGCGCGGTGTCAATTCCCAGGTATCGCCGCCCTTGCGAATGTAGCCGGCTTCTTCGAGGATTTCGAGAAACTGTTTGAGCTGGTCAAGCGTCTCTTTCGCCTCATCGCCCAGTAGCTCAGCGAGCTTCTCCTCATCGATCTGATCGATGTCGCCGCCGTATTGCGTGCGCTCAAGCTGGCGCTCCAGCTCGTCCATCGATTGCATCTCTTCCATGAGCTGCATCGCCTGCTGCAGGTCCAGCTCTTCGTCGCCGCGGAACGGGTACTGGTTGCGCATATCGCGCATGGGGTGGAGCATCTCCAGGTTCATCGCCAGCTCTGACAGCGCGCTCTGCATGTCTGGGTCGCCCACCTTGTCCATGAGCAGGTCTTGGAGCTGCTGCCGCATATCCGGCGGCAGGCTATCGAGCAGGTTCTGCATACCGGCGGCCTGTTGCTGCATCCGTTCGATCAGCTCCTCCAGCGATTGCGGAGGGTTGTCTCCGAAGAGATCGCCGTACTGCTCCATGAACTTGTCGAAGTTCGGCTCTCCCCCTGCCATCTTCTCGGAGAGCATCTCGTTCAAGTCCTTCACCATCTGCTTCATCCGCGCCATGTCTTCCGGCGACATGCTGGAGATCTGCTGGTGGATATCCTTGAAGAACGTCTCGGTCATCGCCTTCTTCAGCATCTCCATCAGCTCTAGGAACTGATGCTGCGCCTCCGGGTCCATGAACTCGTAGTTCTGAAGCTCCTTGATCTTGCCCGGCACGTCTTCCGGCAGTCCTTCCAGGAACTGCTGCTTCCGCTGGGCGATGCTGTTCAACATCCGGGCAAACTCGGCCTGGTCGCTGTCGCCCGCGGCGCCCTGGTCGCCGCGGGAACTTGAACCAGCGCCCTGGTCGCCGCGGGAACTTGAATCAGCGCCCTGGTCGCCGCGGGAACTTGAATCAGCGCCATGGCCTGCCTGGGACGGCTGACCAGCAGCGCTCTGGCCGCCGCCCTGGGCACTATCCTCACCCGCGTCATCGGTAGCCTGCTCGCGGCTGCTAGATTGCGACGGCTCGCCGCCCTGCGCGGCGCCCTGGTCGCCGTCCTGATTAGCTCCGCCGCCTTGCTGCTCGAGGGCTTCCTGCAGCCTGCGGTCGAGCGTACCGCGCTCCTGGTCGAGCAGCGCTTCGAGCCGGCGTTCGATGTCCTCGAAGGCGGAGCCGAGGTTGAACTGGTCGAGCGTGGAGCGGCGCTGCTGGCGGAGCTTCTGGAGCAAGTCGCGCAGACCGTCCATGCGCTGGCCCATGGGGTTGCGCACGCCGCGCTGCATGAGGTTGCGCAGGGCGTGCTGCAGGTCGCCGAAGTTCATCAGGTCGTCGGTAAGCGACTCCAGCAGATCGTCCGGATTGAGGTCAGGGATCTCCTGCGTCCCGTCCCACTCCGAATAGCGAAATATGGCCATTATGCAGTTACGCCTTTGGAGGTTGTGCGCTAACCACGGTACTTCACTTGGCCGGCCGAATCGTCCTTGTTCAGCCGCTTGTTCAGGTGCAGCCCCTCCAGCACGAACTCGACGCCGGAGGCGATGACGGCCAGGTTCTCGCCGGGCTCCAGCTTCGCGACCGCGCGATCGAAGCCTTCGATCTGCTTGACGATCTTGACGTACTGCTTCGACGGCAGCGTGTCCGAGACCTCGACAGTGGCGCCGGCCTTGAACTGCGTCACCACGTCCTCCAGGTCGACGACGTTGAGGTGGCGATTGAAGACGGCGACGACGGCGCCCTGAATCAGCTTCTCGATGATCTGCTCCTCCTTCCCATCCTCCACGGTCTCGAACTCGATCTTGCCGCTGAGGGTGGGGATCAGGTAGGGCAGGTCGCTGATGCGCGGGACGACCTCCTTCTCGCCCGTGCGGATGGCGCGCCGAAACGCGTTGGCGAGCAGGCTCTCGAAGTCGGCGATCGAGGCGCGGACGGAGACGCCGGAGCGTTGGTTCACGTCAGGGCTGCGGCGGGCGAGCCGCGTGATCTCCGCCACGATCTCCTTCATGTAGTCCGGCACCGTCACGGTGTAGTCCTCGTCTTGGAACCGGGTGTGCTCCTGCTCCATGATGCCGATCTCGTGGGCGGCGCTGCGTGGGTAGTGCGTGCGGATCTGGGCGCCGTAGCGATCGCGCAGCGGCGTGATGATCCGGCCCCGGTTGGTGTAGTCCTCTGGGTTGGCGCTCGCCACCAGCATCACGTCCAGCGGCAGGCGAACCAGATGTCCCCGAATCTGAACGTCGCGCTCTTCCATGATGTTCAGCAACCCCACCTGGAGGCGCTCTGCCAGGTCCGGCAGCTCGTTGATGCAGAAGATGCCCCGGTTGGTGCGCGGTATCAGGCCGTAGTGGATCGTCAGCTCATCGCTCAGGTAGCGGCCTTCGGCTATCTTGATCGGGTCGACTTCGCCGATCAGATCGGCGATCGTGGTGTCGGGCGTCGCCAGCTTTTCACCGTAGCGCTCCTCGCGCGGCAGCCAGGCGATCTCGACGTCATCGCCCTGGTCGGCGACCTTGTCACGGCAGCCCTTGCAGATCGGCTGGAACGGGTTGTCCGAGATCTCGCAGCCTGCGACGATCGGCACTTCGTCGTCGAGCAGGTTGACCAGCGATCGGATGATGCGCGACTTAGCCTGGCCGCGCTCTCCCAACATGATCACGTCCTGGCCGGAGAGGATGGCGTTCTCTAGCTGCGGGATGACCGACTCTTCATAGCCGACGATGCCGGGCAGGATCTCCTCTTTCTTCTGGATCCGCTGGATCAGGTTCCGCCGCAACTCCTCCTTGACGGAAATGACCTGGTAGCCGGACTTGCGCAGTTCGCCAATCGTTTTCGCTTTTTCCTTCGCCTTTGCCATCTTCTCCTCGATCCTGCTAGCGGGGCTTCTCGTGTTCGGCCTTGCCGGCGGCGGGGAGGCCGCCTTGCCCTGCAAACGATTCCAGTACGCGCGCCAACTCGTCCCGTTCGAAGGTGGGAAGAGGACGCATGTCCCAAGCATCCATTATAACGCCTCCCTCACCCGATGCCAGATCGCCGATGCAGGCGGCCTCGACGCCTTCATTCCCCAACGCCTGGCGCACGGCATCGCACTGCTCGGATCCGACGGCGATGAGGAGCGCTCCGGAGGCGAGCAGCCCCAGCGGATCGAGATCGAGCGCGGCGCAGATGGTGGTGGTCTCCTCCAGCACTGGCACGTCCGCCAGGCGCACGCGCGCCTGCAGGCCCGCCGCTTGCGCCAGCTCCAGCAGCGCCGTCGCCAGCCCGCCTTCTGTCGGGTCGTGCATCGCGTGCGGCGGGCCTGCCCGGCAGGCGGCATGAGCGTCCGGAACGACGCTGATGCCGGGCTCGGTCAGCAGCCGCGATGCCGACTCGATGACGGACGCTTGTACGCCACGGTCACGCAACGCCTGCGGCGCTTCGCGCGCGAGCAGCGCCGTACCCTCTATAGCGATGCCTTTCGTCAGCAGCAGATGGTCGCCGGCGCGAGCGTTCTGTGGGCGTACGAGCGACTGCGCGTCCACTTCGCCCAGCATCGTCCCGGCGACGATTGGCCGGTCGATGCCGAGCGTCACCTCCGTATGGCCACCGATGAGCGCCACATTGA
Organism: Chloroflexota bacterium; assembly: GCA_022565155.1. Classification (GTDB taxonomy): domain Bacteria; phylum Chloroflexota; class Dehalococcoidia; order DSTF01; family RBG-16-68-14; genus JADFKB01. Next base: position 18,685 of record JADFKB010000009.1, read on the forward strand.
GCGCCTCGCAGGCGGTGCGGATCTGCTCAAAGATCTCCTCTGCGACATCCGGCGTCGTGTCTCCGGGCAGCAGGACAGTCGCCAGGAACCAGGCGGGTCGCGCTCCCAGGCAGGCGACGTCGTTGGCGTTGACCTGCACGGCATAGGCGCCGATCTGGTCCTTCGCGAACGTGACCGGGTCCGCCGCCGCGACCAGCGCCCGTCCGCCGCCGATGTCGATCGCCGCCGCATCGCGGCCGATGCCGGGCCCCAGGAGTAGCCTCGGGTCGCTGGGCAATCGGGCCAGTAAGCGCTCCAGAAGCTCGGGGGGAAGCTTGCCTGCCTTCATAAGTCAGGCGAGTATAGCACGGCCGGAGCGGTGTAGCTGAACTAGTCCGCCGGAGCATGTACACTGAGGGGCGAAATAGGAGAATAGTCATGGAAGACGCGCAACCCAACGACACCAAAGCCGCGCAGCGCCCAGGCGGCGGAGACGCCTTCGCGGAGCTGTACGAGCGCTATTTTGCATCCCTCTACGACTATACGATCCGGCTCTCCCGCGACCGCGATATCGCTGCGCTTGTTGTGCAGTCGAGCTTCCTGCGCGTCCGGCAGGAGCAGAGCGATTCTGCAGGCGGAACGCTAGAAGCGCTGAAGCTCGCTCTCTTCTCCGGCGCTCACCACGACGTGGCGGAGCGGCTGCGACAGCAGCGCGACGCGGCGCAGGAGAGCGACGAGGCGTTCGCGGCGCTCGACCCGGCCCAGATCGAGAACACCGCGGCCGCGGACGAGCTGCCTGCGCTCGCCGGCCTGGTCTGGCAGTCGGCGACCAGCCTGCGCCTGAACGACTACGAACTGCTGGAGCTGGGCGTCCGGCAAGGGATGGACGCCGGCGAGATCGGCGCCGTGCTGCGTACACGTCCCGAAGCGATCGAGAACAAGCTCGTCGACGCTCAGGACGCGCTGGAGAGCGCGTTCTCCTCGCTCGTCGTCATCGAACGCGGCAGGCGCGCCTGCGTCGACCTCGATTTCCTGATCGGCGAAGACGCCTGGTCGCCCTCGCTCCAGAAGCGAGTTGGGCAGCATCTGCAGACCTGCCAGACCTGCGCCGAAACGCGTAGCGGCCACCCCGCCGCGCGCGAGATGCTGTCCAGCCTGCTGCCGGTCGCGGCGCCGGCCGGTTGGCAGCAGACGATCCTGGAGCGGCTTCAGAATGCTCCTCGCGTGACAGCCCCCGCCTCCGCCACACACGCTGCGGGCGGTCCGCCGCCGCAACGGCGGGCGGAACCGTTGCCCGAACGCTTTGGCGGTGGTGGCGGTGGCGAGCTCGGCGATTGGTTGCGCAGCGTCTTTGGTGGTGGAGGGGCCAGAGGGCCGCTGCTAGGCGCGGCGCTCGGCGCGCTGCTCATGCTCATCGTGTTGCTGACGGGGCTCTGCGTCGGCGGGGCGTTCGATGACGGCGATGGCGGCGATGCCACAGCGACAGCCTCACCAACTGCGACCGCGACGGCCAACGGTTCTGTGACTCCTACGGCTACGACTACGCCGACGGTCACGATCACGCCAACGCCGCCACCTCTGCCAGCGGAGCCGATAGCGACGGACGTGCCGGCCGATACGCCGGTGCCGTCTGCAACCGCTACGATCGAGATACCAACCGCGGTGCCATCACCGACGCCGGCCCCGACGAAGCCTGCGCCTTCGCCGACAACGCCTTAGCAGGGCGGCGGGATGCGGCAAGCCATGAATGGGTCGCCAGACAGTACGTCTTAGCTGAGCGGGGAACCAGGGGAAGAACCTGGCGTCAACAGAGCCAGATGTCGGCGTACTGATCGTCTGTCAGGCAGGCCGTGATGGTAATGACGCAGGCCGTGCCAACACAGCCCGTGGTCTCAGCCTGGCAACTCACCCGCCACTGGCCAGCGGATACCATGCGCGCGCTGCAGCTTCCCGGCAGGATGGTTAGTTCACTTAGTGATGGATGTCTGGCGATCCACCCGGCCACCAAGCCGGCCGCTTCACCGGCGGAGTAGAACGTACTTGGCGGCTGCGTTGCGTTCGGCGGCGGCGGTGTCGCCGTTGCCAGGTCTGCCGCGATGCAGTTGGCCAGGTACCAGTTGCGTTCCCAGGGACTCCGGTAGGATGATGCGGCGATCGCAGCGCAATCGGTGCGATCAGGCTGCCGTGTCGCGGCTGGCTCCGCTGTCGCTGTCGCTGTCGGAGTCGGCTCCGGAACGGTTGGAGTCGGTGCGGGCGTATCGGTCGGGGGCGGCTCGGTGGGGATGACAAACAGCGTCGGCGTCGGCAGGAGCGCGCTCGCCTCCGTCTGCCCGTCGTCGCCGCCGATCAGCGACACGAGCGCCATCGGCGTCAGTGCGACGAGCAGTACAGCCGTGCCGGCGACGATGAGCTTTTCCCAGAATGGGTACGCGTGAAAGCGCTCCCACCAGTCGCTCGCGCGCTCAATGGGCCGCCACCACCAGGAATCGCGCCGCCGGTTAGGGCCGTAGCTTTCTGTCTTAGCCAGCTTTTCGCGTCGTAGCGTCTTCCAGTCCATAGTCAGTGGTAGTATCGGCTGCGTATCTAGTTCCATTAGGTTGAACACGCCCATCTGAGGGCAACTGCTCCCGTGTTCTGGTGCAATTTCGGGAGAACACGCAGGTGCCGCGTCTGAACGTCTGTCAAAGTGCTGGTAAGGATAGCTCGACAACCTCGATAGCGTGGTTATACTGCTCGTGACTGGTGGCCACGCCTCAAGCGTTGCCCTGTACTAAGAGACGCATCCCTACGAGGGGAATTGCGATGTCAACGCGACGTGCCGTTTTCGCGGCAGTCGCCCTTGTTGTAGTGGCAGTCGCTCTGCTTGGCGTCTTCGCTGGCGGCAACGACGAGGCTGCCGCGGCCAATGTCACGATGGACTCTAATCAGGTCTTGAGGACATCGGAGGTTGGTTTTGGGCTAGTGACGTCGTATGAGGCGCCAACAAGCCGCGGCTTCGGCCTGGCCCACGATGGCACGAACCTCTGGTACTTCGCGAAGACCGGCTTCGCCTCGAGCGCGCTCTTCAAGCTGGACCCGGCGGACGGCTCCGTACTAGACTCGTTCCCAGCTCCGGGGCCGAGCATTGGTTTAGGCCTCGCCCACGATGGCACGTTTCTCTACGTAACCAATTCAAACTTCGCAACGCAACCGGAAACGATCTTCGTGATCGACCCATCCGACGGCTCGATAGTGACGTCATACGCCGATCCCGGATCGCCGTCCGGCTCTACGACCGGCCTGGCGTTTCTTGCCGGCTCTCTGTACGCGATCGATGACGTCACGGAGATAATTTCGGAGCTCGATCCAGCGGATGGCACGGTCCTTAACTCATTCTCCGTCGCGGCCACTGGTGTCATCCGGGGGCTGGCCAGCAACGGCTCAAACCTCGTCACGTACGAGAACCTCACTGATGAGTACTTGATCGTGAGTCCGGTGGATGGCTCGATCATCGATTCATTCTTCTTGCCCGCGCAGGGTCCGAGCTTCGCCCAGGTAACCGGTCTCGCGTTCGACGGCGGCACGCTCTATTCCCTTGAAATCGCGTCAACTGTCAGCCCTGCTGTCATCGCCGTCTTTTCGGATCAGGCGCCGAAGCTGCCTACGAGGACGCCGACCTTCACGCCCACCCCGACACCAACTGGTCCGTTCGGCCTCACCGGCAAGTGGAATATCGACTTTGTTGGCATCGTGAGTCAGACGTTCTCGGCCCAGGTGACGGAGTCCGGCACGACCCTGGTGATCGATCTAGGGGTGGGCGATGCTCAGTTGTTCGGAACGATAGATCCCGTGACGGGCGACTTCGACGTCTCCGGCTGCCCAGGAGACTGTGGCGGACTCTCGATGAGCGGGAGCGTATCGCCGGACGGAAAGTCAATGAGCGGCACCTTCTCTTCGGGGCTCATCGGTAGCGGCACGTTCGCGGGTAACCGCAAAGGCACCCCTACGCCGGTTGCCACCTCGACGCCTCCGCCGCCCGTGGGCGGTATTGCTATTGATTCGGACCTGAAAACGCTCTCACTGCAGGCGACGAATAGGTCAGGCTCAGATGCACCTCGAAACGTCGCCATAGCGGCAGCCTTGGTAGTGGGCCTCTTGGCCGTAGGCGGCACGGCTTGGTACAGGAAACGATCGAGCTGAGGGACCTTGCGCCAGGCGCTCTGGGGGCGCGTGTAGTTCGGAGAGGGGTATGGCGCCCCCGGCAGGATTCGAACCCGCGACCCGCTGCTTAGCAGCAGCTAGTTCGCGCGCGAAGGTGATATAGAACCCCTCAAGCGACGTTTGGTTAAGTATGATCGCAACACTTGAAGACGCAGCTATTGTCTATCGTCATGAGGCCCGGAACCTGCTGATCATCACAGGGCCGGCCGTCGTGCTAGGGCCCCTATGCGTGCTCATCGCGTCGTCCGGACTGGGCGCCGCGATCCTAATCGTTCCATTGCTCATGGCCATCTACCTGCTCACGTACGCGGTCAGCCTTCGCGCCGCGCATCTCGTGTCCCATGGCGATTCACCGGACCCGGCCCGCGCATTCCTGGGCACACTGCCGCGGCTGCCAGCCATTGTCATGGCGTCCACACCGATAGCGCTGCTTCTGGTGGCTGTTTCGACGAGCGCTCTTATCGTGTCGGACCAGGGGTTTCCCTCTTTGGCGTTCGGCGTTGGTCTCCTCGGCGCGTTCATTGCGCTTGCGTGGATGGCCCGCCACGCCTACGACCTGCCTCTGATCATGGCCTACGACGTGGGTGCCTTCGAAGCGATCCGGGCAGGCAGAAACGTGCTAGACAAAGCCCCATGGTGGACGGCCCGTGTATTTGCCGCTAGTGGCCTGCCGCTCATGATTGGCTGGCTGATCTGCTGGGGACTCTGGGCCGCACTCGCGCCGACGTTCGGCGCCGCCGTCTTTGCCGCGCTAGCGGCGGTCTGGATACCGTTCGCTGCGCTCTCGTTCGTGACCGCCCGTACGCGGCTCGACAGCGAGCAGCTTCCGGCTGAACTCAACAGAGGAAAGTCCAGCACGATTATGAACGAACAGGTAGATGATCTAGATGCTCTGCGGAAGGCATTAGGGCCCGGCGATGAAGTGGCTCGGCTTGAGCGCAGCCTTGCGGCGGCGAAAGCACACATGGCCGACGATACCGTCATCGCTGGGCGCGCCGTCGAACAACGGACTCCGTAGCGGCCGTCGCCATCGCCGAAGCGCTCCGTGAGCCCGACTCCGAGCTCGCAGCGGTGTTAGGGTGGAGCGAGCGAGCACCGCCTTCAACAGCATCCGACAAAACTCCATCCATTCCAGTTATCGCGTCGGATTCGTATCTAAGAGAGTATCAGCGCCCCCGGCAGGATTCGAACCTGCGACCCGCTGATTAGAAGCTATCTGGGCCTGAGCGCTGTGGCACCGTAGCTGGCAAGGCGAGCGGAACGCGTCCAGTTATCGTCCGAAAGATCCGTTGAACCACCGCCGTCCATTCTTGTAGCTGTCGGCCCATCCGTGGGGCCGACAAACTGGCTGTCAGCCTGATGCAGTTTGGTGGCCTCGCTGCGCTCCTGGAGTAGGGTACGTAGGTGCCTCCGACATGAGCGGAGTGCGAAAAAGGCGCGTTCGGCATCCCAATCGCAACTTGTCGCCATGACGCAGTGTGTATAATCTCAACAACGGCTAGTGGCAGAGAGGTGTAAACTAATACAATCTGATGACGGCGCGCCACTCTTTTGAGGTATTCTGTCGCTGTTGCATAGCCCCGCCTTTTCCCCCGCTGCTGGATGGACAATGTTTAGACGCTGCATAGGTGGTGTCCTGTGCGTAAGCTCAGGGCCACGTGCACTGGAAATGAGAACGGCAGAGAGTGCGCCGTCAGAACGGATGGTGCTTTGTGCTCATTAAGCTAGGCAACGTACTGCTTGTCGGTTTCACCGGCGTAGTGCTGCTCGCATCATCTTCTTCGACCGGTGCGGACGGCTTGACAGTCGGGCTGTTGCTGAACACGGAACGCGCGTTCGGTGGCTACACACTCTTTACGCCGATCAACGAGGGGAATGCGTACTTAATCGACAACGCGGGGAGGGCTGTCCACTCATGGGACAAAGGGACCGGCGCCAACGTGACTCCGTACTTACTAGAGGACGGCAGCGTGATTCGCGTGAACGGACCGATCGGGATCACCCAGCACGCCTGGGACGGTTCACTTGTGTGGGACTTTGACTACCCAGAGGGACATCATGACATCGAGGTACTGCCAAACGGCAATGTGCTGCTTGTGGCCAAGGAAATCAAGACCGCTGCGGAAGCGATAGCTGAGGGAAGAGATCCAGGTACGCTCAACACCGGTGCATTGGAGTCGGAGACGATCGTGGAGGTCCGTCGGACGGGTCCCACGAGCGGCGAAATCGTCTGGGAATGGCGCGCCTGGGATCACCTGATTCAAGATTTCGATCCTACGAAAGACAATTACGCTGTCGTAGGTGATCATCCCGAACTAATCGACATCAATTTCGGCACAACGAGCCTTACTAACGACGACAGTGACTGGCTCCATGCCAACTCCGTCGATTACAACCCAGAGCTCGATCAGATCGTGGTAAGCGTTCGGCAGTTTGGCGAGCTCTGGATCATCGATCACAGCACAACGACGGAAGAGGCGGCCTCAGACAGCGGAGGCAGGAGCGGGATGGGCGGCGGCATCCTCTACCGGTGGGGAAACCCGCAAGCCTACCGAGCCGGAGGCGTCGAAGACCAGCAGCTATTTGTTCAGCATGATGCTCAATGGATAACGCCAGGCCTGCCAGGCGAAGGCCATCTGCTGATGTTCAACAACGGTTTTGGTCGACCGGGAGATATACTTTACTCCTCGATCGAAGAGATCATACCGCCTGTCGATAGCTCAGGCGGCTACCCCTTGACTCCCGGCGAAGCCTACGGGCCTGCGGAGCCTGTCTGGTCGTATTCGGATGGGCCAGAGTTCTTTTCTTTCGTCATTTCCGGCGTCGGGCGCCTCCCCAATGGCAACACGCTCATTACTTCCGGCGGGCCAGGGACCATCTTTGAAGTGACGCCGGATGGCGAGACGGTGTGGAAGTACGTCAACCCGATAGAAGCGGCGGGGCCACTTACGCAAGGCGATCCCATAGAGATAACACAGCTTGTCATTGGCTCGAATCAGGTCTTCCGGGCCTACCGCTATGCGCCGGATTATCCTGGACTTGCCGGCCGAGACTTGACACCGGGAGCGCCGCTTGAGATCGTCCTCGACTCGGACGATGATGGCCTCTTCGATCACGAGGAATCCAAGATCTACGATACCGACCCATTCACTGCGGATACTGACCTCGACGGCCTCTCCGACGGCGACGAAGTCTTGACGTACGGCAGCGACCCCCTGCGTGTGGACACAGATCTCGACGGCCTCTCCGACGGCGACGAAGTCTTGATTTACGGCAGCGACCCTAGTCTTGCCGATACAGACGGCGATGGCTTCTCCGACGGCGCCGAAATTCTCATCTATGGCACCGATCCGCTACGCGCCGAACGTCTGGGCGACCGTCTAGGCGACGTCAACTGCGACGGCGACGTCAGCAGCATAGATGCCGCTCTGGTCCTGCAACTAACTGCCGGAGTCCTCGCTTTCCTGTTCTGTGGGGACTTCGGCGACGTTGACGGAGACGGCAACGTGACGAGCATCGATGCTGCCATCATCCTGCAGTTCACGGCGGGGCTGATAGAGCCGCTTCCGCCGTAAGGTCTCGCCCCATCGCCAGTTAGTGCCCGTGGTATGTGTCTCTCGGGGCGTGGACAGGGGCTGTGTTGCTATGAGGGCAGACTCGGGCTGGGTACCACTCTTCACCTCCAAGACGATTAGGTTCGCGAGCCAGCCGGCCGAGCCCGCTTTCGAGCTGGTTGTCTCTCATCCCGTCAGCGCGCTTGCCCAGGGTTGCAGCGCCAGAATCTATTGAGGACGCTCATCACGGAGCTCCGCCTGCGTAGGCACCCAGACTACGGCGGCAGGTTACCTAGCATGTCCGCGTAGAACCTCGTGCTGGCATCAGCTGGATTAGAGAGAGTGTTGGCGCCCCCGGCAGGATTCGAACCTGCGGCCCGCTGCTTAGAAGGCAGCCGGGCGAGGCCTAGCCGAGGATGCCGGCCTGCAGCCAAAGGATGAAGATGACATCGTTCGCGTCGATGTGGCCGTCTCCGTTGGCATCCGATCCGCCCTCGCAAGGCAGAGCCTGGAGCAATCCTGCGATGAACTGCAAGAGGATGGCGGCGTCACGAACTGTCACAATCCGGTCGCAGTCCACATCGCCGGGAGGGCCGATAGGCGTCGGCGTGGGACTGGGAGTTGCTGTCGGCGTCGGCGTTGGTGTGTCCGTTGGCGTTGGGGTGGCGGTTGGCGTTGGTGTGGCGGTTGGCGTCGGTGTCGGCTTCGGCATGCCGAGATGCAGCAGGCCGCTACCAGATGAATTATCTATGCCGGGTTCGGCGAGGTCAACTGCCCTGGACACCAGCAAGGCGCGGATTTGCTCCCGGCTCCATTCCGGCTGCCACTGCTTAATCAGCCCTGCAGCGCCGGAAGCGTGGGCAGCCGATGCGGATGTCCCAAAGAACGACCCGAACGTGACATTGCTGACACCATCGGGAGCGGTCAAGTCTGGCTTGGTGCGTCCGTCGTCGGTCGGTCCGCGCGAGCTAAAGTCCTCCACCCGGCTTAACTCGTTCCACGGTACAGCTCCGACTGCGAGCACTTCTGGATTGTCTGCTGGTTCCAATATGCTGCCGGCTGCCACGCAGTGTTGGAGAGTCGGGCACCTGTGATTCAGCGAATACAGGTGGAACGTTGCCTGGCCATCGGAGATGAAGCTGCCCACGACGATGTGGTAACGGCCGGTTTCCTGTACCTGGTAGCTGAAGACCTCCACCGGAAACGACTCTATGCCGCTAGTGCAGAAGTCTTGAAAGTCCTCTGAGCCGGCAACGATTGTTGTGGCGGTGGGATCGAGCAGATAGAGGTCATAGTCGTTGCAGGATGTCCCGAACTCGTCATCCCACTTGAGGATGATCGTCACGAACTCGCCTGCGCGGGCATCGACGTAGTTCGTCTCGTCATCCACATCGAAGTTGAGGAAATCATCGGCATCTGGATCATCCCATGGCCCAAGCCAATGCGTCTCCGCTTCGTTGCCCGCTGAGTTGACCCAGAATAGTCCCTGCGATGTCGCCTCATTCACCATGTCATTGACGACCCCAGTGCCGTCGCCCGGGCCGCTGGCGAAGAAGCCCACCGACATATTCACGACGTCGACACCCTCTTCCACGAGCCAGTCGATACAGTTTGCGAACTCAACCTCTGTGTGGAAGTTGGCGAAATAGAGGCTCGCTTCGGGAGCGACTTCGTGCACGATCTCGGCGACCGCCGTGCCGTGCGATACGCCGTCTCCCGTGATATCCTCGTCTTCCCGGCATGAGTGTGAAATGACAGAGTCTGGAAGCTCCGACCCTAGCAGCGCCTCGTAACCATCGAAGCCTATATCCAGGACTGCAATCCGCGATCCTGCACCGGTGAATCCCGCTCCGTGCCAATCGCTGGCGCCGATCGCCGCGACGCCTTTGCCCGTGATCACGTCCGCAGCGACGGGGCGAAGGGGCAGCCGGACAGTCGCGATGCCTGGGCGGGCAGCCAGCGTCGCTAACGACTCCACGGGCACCTTCATCTGAATGAGGTCCCCGCTCGTGGCTTCTACTGTGAGGCCAAGCGAGGCCGCGTCTTGCAGAAGCGAGCTATGCTCGCCAGGCGTCGCCTTAACGATGACCCGGACGCCGCCTTCGATCGCAATCCCCATGTCGCGCGCGACGATGTCCGCGCCTTCCGGGCCGAATGCGTCCAGCGCTCTGCTGATCTGCGCGAGAGGGCTCTGGAGTTTTCGCTCTCCGCCTTTGTGCAGTAGCGTGAAACCGACGTCGGTACCTTCGTTAGAAACGGCTTGCTGTCGCTCGGCGGCGCCGACATCTTGGGAGCCGTCCCCATCGCGGAATATCGCCACGGATGCGGCGCCTAGAATGCCAATGATCAGCGATAAGAGGACGATTCTGTTTCGCAACATGTTGCGATACTCCGATCGGGTAGAAGCCCAGGCCACGCGAGGCCGCATCGAACTCTTGAGAGTTTAGCAGAACAGCGGCCAGCTCGGTTGACAGTCCGGGAAACAATCGTCTTGGCGGCTGTGTCCGGTTCGAGGCGGAGGGTGTGGTGTCGAGGTCTCCAGATCGAGTTAGCGCGTGAGGGTTGCCGAGAAAGAGGGTGTTGGTGCCCCCGGCAGGATTCGAACCTGCGACCCGCTGCTTAGAAGTTATCTGGGCCTGAGCGCTGTGGCACCGAAGCTGCTAAGGCGAGCGAAACGCGTCCAGTTATCGTCTCAACGATCGGGGCCGATTCGGTCGTTGTGGCTGTCAGTCCATCGGTGTGGCAGTCAGACTGGCTGTCAGCCTAATGCAGTTTAGTCGCCCTGGTGCGCTCTATGAATAGGGCTACTAGGTGCCTCGGACACGAGCGGAGCATGGAAAAAGGCGCTCGTTACACCCTCGTTGCGGCTGGCTATCCGTTCTCATACAATCCCGTGACTGTGATGTCGTGGAACACCTGGGCGCTGGTCAAGACCGGAGTGATTTAGGCTGGCGACTCCTCGCTCATAATTTGGCGCAACGTCTCATCGATCTCGTGCAACACGTCGCACGCCGCGCAGCTCAGGTGGCCGCCGTCGTGATCCGCCTCGATAACGGCGACGGCCTGAGCGAAGTGTTTGCCAGACATGAGGCCTAGCAGTCGCATGGAAGGCCAAGAGACGGCAGATTCCTCGGACTGGGACTGAGCTACGAGGGCGCGGACGCGCGCTGAAACAGGCATGGAAAGATTGTAGACACGGAGCTGAGAAGCTCCAAAGCCCGGATGACACCACGAACGACTGGCAGTCTAGCCTATGTGCAGTCGTGGCCTACCTGCAAGAGCACGCCTAGAACGTCGTTCAGCAGGTCGATGACGCCATCCGGCGCTGTCATGTTCCACGGATTCGGGCCAGAAGAGGGCCCCCGGTCGAAGTGTACATCGTATGGCGGAGCTCCAGTTGGGGAGAAGTGGTCGATGACGCCCATAAGGTCGAAAAGTTGGTCAATGACGCCGTCCGGCGTTGGTCCTGATATGCTGGCGACGTCGTAGAAGTCCCACGGGTTCAGGTAGTCACGGCCCCCGCCGTTGGCTGCCTGGGCCTTCGGTAGGTTCTCGCGCACGTCGGCGCAGCCGTCGCCGTCGGTGTCGCCCTTGAAGGGCTGCTTGGTCGGCGTGGGCGTCGGTGTGGCCGTGGGCGTGGGCGTGATCGTTGGCGTGTGCGTGGGCGTCGGTGTGAAGGTCGCGGTCGGCGGCACCGGTGTCGGTGTGAAGGTCGCGGTCGGCGGCACCGGTACCGGCGTGAAGGTCGCGGTCGGCGGCACCGGTGTCGGTGTGAACGTCGCGGTCGGCGGCGGCGGTGTGAACGTCGCCGTTGGGAGGGCTAGAGTGACGCCGAGTTCACATATCTGCGGGTTTGTTAGACCCCTGTCGAAGGAGTTGTCGCGATTTTCCCAGGGGTGCGTGGAGTGTTTGCCAGTAGTTTTCGCCTCCTTGTTTGGCGGGTTCGTATGTGGGTGCGCACCTCTGATATGGACGTCGTAGATGATCACGCAGATGTCAAACGTCCCTGAAACGGCGTATGTGTGTGTGAACGGGCCCCAGTCGCCGGTATGTGGGCCTGGGTTCGGGTTGTCGCAGTGGTCGGCATTCGTCCAACCGGCCGTATCGTTGGGGTCCGTGGGAACAGTCGAAAGTAGCGGTTCTGATGGGTAGATGCCGTCGCGATAGTTGTTCGGGGGCGCGGCAGGGTCAAGGACGCCAGTGCTGTCGTCCCAGTCCATGCCGAAGCCGACGTGTTTCTTTAGGTCAACCTTGTTGTCGCATGTGTCCCACTGCCAGTCGCCGGAGACCGTAACTTCCAGGCCATCCGTAACAACGGTGAGTGAGGTGGGAAACGCGGAATCGTCATCGAAGAAGTTGGTGGTGGCCAGCTCATTCGCTGGAATCTGAGCCGCTCCCGCGTCGTAGACGCGGACCAGATACTCCCCCGGTATTTCCGTCGCCTCGCCGTTGAGCAGGTAGAAGTAGACGAAATCGCCTTCCGCGTTGGACGGTACCGTGTCCCACCCCGGGGTTTCGCTGCGATTACCGATGACGATCGAGCCGTCTGGCCGCTCGACGACGACGTCGAACGAACTGCTGGCAGCGAAATAGAGACCCGTGAGGACCACGGTCTCTCCCGGATTATATTGCCGTTTGTCCGACAAGATAGACGTCGAACTGCCAGCGAAGATTTGCGTGGCGGCAAACACGGCGATCGCGGCAACGATTGGTAGGGCCAGCAGTAGCTGCCAGCGCAATACGCCAGAACCGTGCCGCACTTGTGGGCGGACGAATGCCACGACTCAACCCCTCAACTGTGGCGGGGTAAGCCAATACGGCCAGGCACTGCTTCCATTCGGGGGCAGTACGAAGCCACCAGTATCTACTAGTATACATAATTGAACGCTCCATGGCACTGCTATCTTACATCGCCACTAGTACAGGCATCATCTGGCTGAGCGCTGTGGCAGGGAGCGCGGCAAGAACTCGCGCTAAGATCAACCGAATAATCGTATCTACAGAGTGGGTATGGCGCCCCCGGCAGGATTCGAACCTGCGGCCCGCTGCTTAGAAGGCAGCCGCTCTGTCCACTGAGCTACGGGGACGGATGCCCGAACCGGCTATCTGGCCGCGCGTGACGTTTCGATCTTGTGGAAGCTGCCCGCGCCCCGGCCGCCCTGACGGATGCCGACGTACTCGGTATCGGAGAGATCCGGGTCGGTCGTCAGGTGCTTCTGCGCCAGGCGGCCCAGCGGCTGCGCGACGAGCATTGCCAGCATCGATGCTAGGAGGACGTTCGGGATCCGTTCCAGCCGGCTGCGATTGCCCAGCGCCAGTAGCGACGAGAGCCCGGCCAACATGCCGGCCACAGCCAGGTTCGTCCCGCACAGCGGCGAGATCGCCAGGTGCGCCTCGCCCTGGCGTAAGCGCTGGAGCGCCTCGATCGTCGACTCCTCGACGCTGTCGGCGGGCATGTCACCGTAGATGTAGAACCCGCTGCTTGTGGCCCGTCCCACCAGGCGAATATCGCGTCCCAGCTTGCCGATCAGGACGGAGATGGTGGCGTGCTCCAGCGCGTGGTTGCGCCGCACCGTACCGATCATGTGGCTTAGCATTATTCGGTAACCTCAGGCCAGTATACCACAGCGCCCGACAGTCCTCTCCGAGATACTGCTTAAGTTCGCTGAGGCGGCGGCAGGCTTGGCAGCAGGCCCGCGCTGAACTGGAGGATAAGCGCGGCGTCCAGGACGTTGACGCTGCCGTCCTGGTTCGCGTCTGCCGTCTCCAGGCACGGCAAGCTGGCAGTCAGCCCCGCCCCGAACTGGAGAATGAGCGCTGCGTCGATGCTGTCCGCCGTCATGTCGCAGTTGGCGTCGCCTATCTGCGGCATGGGGGTGGGCGTGGGTGTTGAGGTCGGCGTTAGCGTCGGGACGGGCGTCATGGTTGGCGTCGATGTCGGGGCTGGCGTGATCGCCGGGGGCCGCACGCCCACCTGCCAGAGCTGTCCTGTCGTCAGCGAGACGATGTCCACCCAGCCCATGGTGCCGTCCCTCGGCGCGAGGGCAGGATCGACGCTGACGGTGAGGACGGCATGGCGCTGGCACGGCGCGCCCGGGCTGCAGGCGACATCCGTGCCGAGCGCGACGCCGCCCTGCTTATCGACCGTGATCCAGTCGTTGTGCGGCCGCGCCCGCCACGCGAGGATCCCTCGCCCGATGTTCTGGATGATGACCTGGTTCACCTCCTCGGTTACGATCGCGGGATTGGCGGAGAGTACGGGCGACCCGAGGAGGAACGCCGCCACGCCGTCTCCTGGCCGTTCGACGGGATCCAGGTGGAACGGCACGGGGCTGGGAATATCCATCGCCGCACAGTCGCTCCTGGCGATGCAGGCGAACCAGTTGTCCAGGCTGAGCGGCTCGCCCCAGAGCGGGTCGTCCAGGTCCGGCAGGGAGATCGCCAGCGGTTCCCAGAGCTGCTGTTGATTGACGACGGGCGGCCGCGCGGCGCAGCCGAAGACCAGCTCCTGGTACGGGTAGTCGCCGTAGCGATGCCCGTAACCGTCGTTCAGCGCGCCGCAACTAAAGCCGGTGCGTGGCCAGGCGTAGCCGGGGTCGCTCGGGTGGTTACTGCGGTTTGCGCCGGGCCCGGTAAAGCCGTTGTAGCCCCAGGTCGCGAAGTACCAGTTCTCGACGATGGTCGGGTCGCTGCCGGTGTCCGTGCCGGCGATCGGCCGCACCTGCGGCGCGCCGTTCCACTTATCGACCAGGATCGCCGAGCCGCGCGCGATGTCAAACAGGTAGTGCGTTGCCACAAGCGCCTGGTTCACCGACGGCCAGCCGTCATCCAGCGGACGGGTCATGCCGCTCGTGATCTGCATAATGCCGTAGCCGCAGTCGAACGAGACCAGCGCCGGCCCGACCGCACCGAACGGCGTGTTCCAGTCCGCCTGGGAGATGCCGCTCTCGATCCAGCCGATCGCTTTCAACAGTGTCGGCGGCGCGTACGGCTCTTCGGCTATCGTCCGCTCGGCGCGCACGCCGGTTTCGACCGTCGGAATGCCGAAGAACCGGCTCAGCGGCGCGATCATGTTGAAGCCGGCCAGCTCCAGGCCAATCAGGTGCGCGACCCGGTCTGCGGGCGGTTCGTAGGCAGTAGGCGGGTTGGCGAATGCGCAGCCATAGGCGCGGGGCGCGAGCACTGCCATTGCGGCGCCGGCGGCGACCAGGACGGTGGCGATTACGAGCAGTCGCATCGGTCAGCTACCGTCTGTGAGCCAGCCGGCGACGGCGACGTCGCTCCGGCGGGAGAGTTCAAATCGCGCGCCGTCGGTGCGGACGACGACGATGCGGCTGGGGCCGGGGTCGGCGGCGGAGCGGCCCTCGAAGCTGCGCACGGCCAGGTGCGCGCCGTCCGGCGACCACGACAGCGGCACATCGAAGCCCGCAGACGGCTCCGGCAGCGCGACGTCGGTCACCGCGCCTGCCGCGTTCAGCCGCAGCGGAGCGTCACCCGCACCGGCGCTCGCCGCGCCGCCGTCCGAGATCTGTCCTATCGTGAGACCACCGTCGCGCTCCCAAACGGGGTTGAACTGCGCCACGGGCGTTCCGGCCAGCGGCGTCTCTGTACGGCCGGTCGAGATGTCCAGCACCTGCGCGACGAAGGCGACGCTGGAACCGGAGTCCGCCTGCGCGAGATACGATAATCGTTCGCCGTTAGGCGAGAGGCGCCAGTCACGTGAGAAGCCGTCGCTTAGGTGGGCGACAGGCTCTTGTTTGCCGCTGTGAACGGAGGCGCGGACGACGTCAGTGCCGCCAGCCGATAGGACGGCGTAGTACAGCCACTCGCCGTCCGGCGACACGTCGATCAGGTAGAGGCCATTCGCCGATGACGCGAGTACAGTCGCTGCGCCGCTGAGGTCGATGCGAAGCAGCTCCGCGCCGTTCGCACCGCTGCGGCGCACGAAGATGGCGTCGCTCGCCGGCGACCAGACGGTCGCGCCGGCCAGGTCGACTTGCTGCGCCAACCGCTTCGCCGCGCTGGTTTCGACGTCGAGCAGCCACAGCTCGCCGCCAGCGCTCTGCGCCGCGTCCCGGGCGCGGACGGTGTAGGCGATGTGAACGCCGTCCGGCGAGAGCGCGGGATTGATGCCGAAGCCGTACGCGTGGTCGATGCTGGCTAATGCGACACGGTTGGCAGGATCGTTCGGGTCGGCGGCCCAGATGGTATCGGCCCACTGGCCGAACTCGCTGTAGACGATCAGCGCGCCGGCCTCCGAGCGCAGCGCGGCGAGGTCTCCCGAAAGCGACGCATCGCTGTCTCGGCCGGTGACAGCCAGCGCCAGTACGAGTCCAAAACCTGTTGTTGCTAGGAGCGCGATGAGAAAGAGGGCGCGTCGCCCCGGCATTAGCCCACCCGATATTAGCCAAAATGCAGCAGGGCCGTCGCCGCGCGGGTGTGTAGTCGCGCTGGCGGGCGCGCCGTTGGAATGGGGGAGCCTCATGCGTCTATCCCAGCGATCTTCGCCAGCGCCCGCACCTGTCGCTGGCAGCTTCGCCGATCCTGATAGCTCCGGCTCCTCTAGCGCCCGCATCGGGCGGACTCGGGATGCCAGGACCGCATGTACTTCGTGCTAGAGCTTGCAGGTTAGCAGGGAGGCGTTTCTGCTGTCAACTTTAGCGGTTTAGCTGTCGTCTTCCTCGCGCTTGCCCCAGGGGACGCCCCACTGCAGGATGAAGAGGACGTAGCCTAGTATGATGATGAACTCGAACGCCGTGGCGGCGTAGCCTCCGCCGAAGCGACCGACGGCAGCCGCGCCAAAGATCAGGTCGATGATGACGACGGCAAGCACGGCTAAATGCGTGGTGAGGGACATGGCTCCATTTACGGTAGCGAAGCTAACAGGGCAGGCTCAAGCGCCAGCCTGCCTGCCGGCAGGCAGGGCTTTGGCCTATACCGCTCACGTTGTTTGACAGCCTGGCCAAGCAGGAGTATTCTGTCTTCGCAAAGGCGGACCCGCAGGGGCGGGCAGCAGAAGGGCGGAGAGTACAACATTAGAAGCCATTTCATCATAACGTTTCTGGTCGCCACGCTGGCGTCATTCGGCTTGACTTCCGCGGCGATCCATGCCCAGGGTGGAGGCTTCGATTATGCCGTTCACGTAGGTTCCCTCGTGATGGATGTCGGAGAAGATGGGTCCGTAGAACTAAGCATAACTGACATTGCAGACCCCGTTGGAGAATGGATGATCGAAATCACGTACGACGCTGAGGTCATCTCCGTAGTCGAGTGCCTTCCGAGAAAGGGTGGAGTGTGTGACCCAGACTTTGGTGCCGGGAGGTTGCGTGTTACAGGGGCCAGCGCCGCAGGGTTAGCCAGGGACACTGTGCTTGCGTCGATAACCATGCAGTGCGAAAGGGTGGGAAACAGCCCACTCGCCCTCACTGTAGTTGTGTTAAGCAGAGGCCCCAACATGCCCGCACAGGAAGTACAAATTGAAGACGGTGGCGTCAGCTGCGAAGAGGCCGCCGAGCCAACTTCTACGCCGTTGCCAGCACTGCCGGCCACGGGCGGTGGCAATTCTCTGGGAACTGCCGTGGATTGGCCCCTTATCGCGATAGCTTTCGCCGCACTGGCTTTCGCAAGCGGCTCTGTCTGGGCGTTACTTCCGAGGCGACGGCGGTAGCTGAAGTAGATCTGGCTAAAGTCAGCAGCCGATAAAGGAGCAGTATAATGAGGGTTCGAGGTCCGTGGCTGGGAGTCAACTCGTGGAACGACGCCTTGCCTCCGGATGGCGTCATCGATGAGGATGTCGATATCGACGGGGTCTTCGCCCAGTACGGCCACAACTGCAACTAGGGCATCGCAGCGTCTCCTGTTGCCGTGGTAGAATCGCCGCAAGCCTTCGACACGCTCAGGCTGACGTAACGCGCTCCGGCTGACGCAAGGATGACCATGGCCCGCTACATCCTCGCCCTCGACCAGGGCACCTCCAGCTCTCGCGCCGTCCTCTACGACGAGGATGGCCTGGCCGTTGCGACGAAGCAAGCCGAGTTTCCCCAGATCTACCCGCAGCCCGGTTGGGTGGAGCACGACCCTGAGGCGATCTGGGCGTCGCAGTTGGAGACGGCACAGGCGGTGCTGGCGAACGTCTCGCCTAAAGACGTGGCAGCAATCGGCATCACCAACCAGCGCGAGACCACCGTCGTCTGGGAGCGCGCCGGCGGACGGCCTATCGCCAACGCGATCGTCTGGCAGTGCCGGCGCACCGCTGAGCAGTGCGACGCCCTGCGCCGCGAGGGGCTGGAACCGCTGATCCGCGAGCGCACCGGCTTGCTACTGGACGCCTACTTCTCCGCGACGAAAGTCCGCTGGCTGCTCGATAACGTGCCGGACGCTCGCCGCCGCGCCGAGGCGGGCGAGCTGGCGTTCGGGACTATCGATACGTGGCTGATCTACAAGCTCACCGGCGGCCGTGTCCACGCCACCGACGCGACGAACGCCTCCCGCACGATGCTCTTCAACCTGCGAGAAGGCCGCTGGGACGACGAGATGCTGCGCACGTTCGACATCCCGCCGTCGATGCTGCCCGATGTTGTCGACTCCAGCGGCGTCCTTGGCGAGTGCGAGCCTTCGTTCTTCGGCGCGGCGGTGCCGATCGCCGGCGTCGCGGGCGACCAGCAGGCGGCGCTGTTCGGCCAGGCCTGCTTCCGCCGGGGGGACGCGAAGAACACGTACGGCACCGGCTCCTTCCTGCTGCTCCACACCGGCGAAACGCCGCCGTCGTCCGAGAAGCTGCTGGCCACCGTCGCCTCGCGGCTGGAGGGGAAATTACAGTACGCGCTGGAGGGCAGCATCTTCGTCACCGGCGCGGCGGTGCAGTGGCTGCGCGATGGGCTGGGGCTGATAAAAGACGCCCCGGACGTCGAAGCGCTTGCCGCCTCCGTCGATTCGAGCGACGGCGTCTACCTCGTGCCGGCGTTCGTCGGGCTGGGTGCGCCGCACTGGGACCCCTACGCCCGCGGCGCGATCTTCGGCATCACGCGCGGCACCACGGGCGCGCACATCGCCCGCGCAACGCTGGAGTCGATAGCGTTCCAGACGCGCGATGTCCTGGCCGCGATCGAAGACGAGTCGGGCATCCGGCTCGATGCGCTGCGCGCGGACGGCGGCGCGTCGCGGAACGATCTGCTGATGCAGATCCAGGCGGACGTGCTCGGCCGGCCCGTCGTCCGCTCCGCTGTCGCGGAGACGACGGCGCTGGGCGCGGCCTACCTCGCCGGCCTGGGCGTTGGCGTCTGGCCCAACTTGGACGAGATCGCCAGCCGCTGGCGCTCCGACCGCACGTTCGAGCCGGCGATGTCGCCAGACGAGCGGGAGCAGAGGTATGCCGGCTGGCAGCGGGCCGTCGAGCGTGCGAAGGGCTGGGCGGCAGAGGGCTAGCACCAGATACTGTTCTTGGGTGATGCACATGCCGCGATGCTTTAGCGCAGCGGTTCGATCTGGCTCCAACCTTGTCACCCTGAGCGACAGCGAAGGGTCTTGCTCCAATCTAGCAATGGTTCGGATTTCAGCACGAGACATGTCCCTTCGCTCAATATGGCTGAGGTGGTACTATCATCCCGAAACGACTCGATTGGCGTGGGGATCGAGATCCGGCTCTGTCGATGAGGAGGAAGAGTGGAGCGACTCATAGGCAAGATCGCCATCGTCACGGGCGGCGCGAGCGGTATCGGCCTGGCCTTCGCAGCGGGGCTGGATCGCGAGGGTGCGCACGTCGTCGTCGCAGACATCGTCGAAGAGGCGGCGAACAAGGCCGCTGCCGCGCTGACGAACGACGGGCTGGCGCTGCTCGTCGACGTTTCGAGTGTCGAGTCGACTGAGTCGATGGCGCAGCAGACGCTGGAGCGATTCGGCCGCATCGATATCCTCGTCACCTGCGCGGCCATCTACGCCACCCTGGAGCGCAAAGAGTTCCTCGATATCGACCCCGAGGAGTGGAATCGCGTGCTGGCGGTGAACCTGACCGGCGTCCAGCTCTCGGCCAGGGCCGTGCTGCCGGCGATGAAGGAGCAGGAGTCCGGCGTCATCGTCAACATGGGCTCCGTGAACACCTATCTGGCGCCGGCCGGCCGCGCCCACTACAGCGCCGGCAAGGCCGCCCTGGAGAACCTGACGAAGACGCTGGCGCGGGAGATGGGGCCGTTCGGCATCCGCGTCAACGCGCTCTGCCCGGGGTTGGTGGCGCACGAGGGGACGATCGTGCCTAAAGAACGCTACGAGCGCATCGCTCAGGATCGGGCGATGCGGCGGGAGATGAAGCCGGCAGACCTGGTCGGGCCGCTGGTCTTTCTCTGCTCAGACGAGTCGAGCATGGTGACGGGGCATATCCTGGTGGTGGACGGGGGACAGATATTTCGCTAAGGCCGTCGGGCGCTAAGACCGTAGAGTTGCCGGCGTCTACTCTTTCGGCGCGTAGCCGTTAATGCCGAGTCGCTCCAGGGCCAGTATCGCCAGGATGCCGTAGACCGCCATATCGATCACCGCGTTCCAGCCCTGTGTCGCCAGAGCTTCCAGCCAGCTGCTGGATCGGGCGGGCATGCTGTCGTAGGGCAGCGGCAGCGGGTCCATAACGATGTGGCTGCTCACCAGCGCCGTCGCGATCGCCGCTGGCCGTAGTACGTCCTTCGGCGTCGGCCGCCTGCCGCGGATGAGCGAGGCCGCAGCCGCCGCGACGCCGGTCGCCGCGCCGACGAGCAGCGGAAACGAGCGCTTGTGGGTGATCACCTCCTTATGGAGGGAGAGCGCATCGCCGTTCGCGACGTAGCCGAGCAGGAAGTCGATGTCCGGTAGGTTCGCCGCGCCCAGGGCCAACATCAAGCCCGGGCGTGATTTGACGCCGGCCGCGCGGGCCAACATGTAACCGGCAATGGTGTGTCCTACGGGTGTTGCCATCTTATTCGACAGGCCCGCTACCGGGCGGGCACCTGCTCCTCTCGTTCGACGACGAGCGCTTCGCCGTTCCATGCGTAGTACCGGTTCAAGACCTGGCTGGGAACGCCGAACGGGTCGCCGGGCGCCAACACCCCTTCCGTTGTCACCAGTTGCCCGTTCTCGATCGCTGCCGTAATGCTCGTCTCCGCCGGCTGGGCTAGCAATAGCTCCTCCAACCTGCCATCGACATAGCCGATGACGAAGACCGCAAAGTCGCCGCCTTCGCCGCCCGACGACACCGGCACGACAGCCTCGTCGTTGCCGTCGCCGGTCAGGTCGGCGTAGAGGATGCGATCCGCATCGACCGCGCCGCCGGTGGTGCCCAGGAACTCGGCGACCGCCGGTTCCGATGGCAAGTCAACCTGCCGGATATCGACCGGCGTGGTCGGCGTCGGGGAAGCCGATGAACTAGTCGGCGCTTCGGTCGCGGTCGCGCCGGCGTCCGTGTCGCCGCCGTTGCAGCCGACGGCCAGCGCCGCCAGGAATAGAGCGGTGAGCGCGACGGTGCAGGTGCGGCCGGGCATCCTTCCCCCATTCGCCTATGGGCGGCGGCTTGCTCTCGCTGGGCAGCCGCCCGACATCCTGTCTCTGCGCCACCGGCGTTCAGATTCTATACAACATGCGTAGTACGCACAACATGCCGGCTTCGCTTCGCCAGGCACGAGAAGGCCGCATCTGTTCATCGAGCCATTGCCGGTGTGGAAAGACACCGTCCGCCATACGTGGTTGAGGCTTAGCCGCTTAGAAAATCGTTGATGACGGCGGCCAGCTCGGCCGGGCGCTCGATCGAGACCAGGTGCGCCGCCTTCGCCACCTCGACGAGCTTCGCGCCGGCGATCTCGCTGGCGTAGGCTTCCGAGTGTGCCGCCGGGATCAGCGTATCCTCCGTCGCGCGCACGATGAGCGTCGGCGAGGAGATGCGATGCAGCCGTTTGCGCAGCTTCGGGTTGTGCAGGTAGGGGTCCCAGCCCAGGCGCGCCGTCGCTGCCATCGTCTGAAGCTGCGGCTTGATCAACTCGAACGGTATCGCTCCCCGATTGCCGCCGCCGGAGGCCAGCATCTTCTCTACCTGGTGCATCTGCGCCGCCATCGGGTGCGACTGATCCGCGAACATGTCTTCGGCCATCTCGCCTGGCCCGCGACCGAAGATGTCCTTGATCTCCGCGCCCTTAATGTAGAGCCCGGCCGGGTTGACGAGAATCAGCTTCGAGACCCGCTCCGGGTAGCGCGTGGCCAGCTCCGCCGCCAGCCAGCCGCCGAGCGAGAGGCCGACGACGGCGGGCGCATCGAGTTCGAGGCGGTCGAAGAGGTCGAGCAGGTGGAAGACTGCGTCCTCCATGTCGTCGATCTGCTCGATGCCCTCCGATTCCCCGAAGCCGGGGAACATCGGCGCGATCACGTCGTGGCGCTTCGCCAGCTCGTCCAGCAGCGCCAGGCCTTCTCCTTCGCCGGCAGCCGAGTGCAGGTAGACCAGCGGGTCGCCGCTGCCGCCCCGGCGCACCTGGATGCTGCCGACGTGCGCGGCGATGGTCTGCGCTTCGACGGTCATGACGCTACCGCCTCGCTCGGTTCCAAGATCGGTTTGCCTTCGGGGAAGCGTTCGCGCAGCCGTGGCATCACCTCTTGCGCGAAGAGCTCCATGCTGCGCTTGGTCAGATCGGCGGGCAGCGTGCCGAGCTGGAAGAGGCCCAGCAGGTTGCCGGTACCCAGTTTGCTGATGTTCGCTTCCAGCTTCTCGTACACCGTCTGCGGCGAGCCGACGACGGCGTAGACGCCCTCCTCCACCTCGTCCCAGGTGTTGAGGCTCATCGCGAACGTGCCCGCGCCCTTCGCGATGTTCTCCATCGATCGCAGCGTGGTGTAGCCCGGCGGCTGGATGCTGATGCCGGGCAGCAATCTCTTGACGAAGTACCAGAAGTGCTCCTCGTACTGCTCGCGCGCCTGCTCGTCCGTCTCCGCGACGTAGGTCGGCACCAGCCAGCCAGCCTGCTTCGGGTCGTAGGTGTAGCCTTCCTTCTCGCACGCTTCCCGGAAGAGCCTGAACTGCCGGTCGAAGACGCTGATGTGGAAGTAGGGGATGCCCATGTAGGCGTAGCGATGCTTGGCGACGAACTCCATCGTTTCTAACGAGCCGACACCGGGGATCCAGACCTCCGGGTGCGGCTTCTGCACCGGCCGCGGCCAGGTGTTCAGGAAGCGCAGCCGGTAGTGCTTGCCGATGTACTCCTGCGGCCCCGGCTCCGTCCAGGCCTTGATGATGATGTCGTGCGCTTCCTGGAACTTCTCCCTGGCGTGCGCCGGGTTGATCGAGAACGAGTAGTACTCCGGCCCGCCGCCGACGACGAAGCCCGCGATCAGCCGCCCGCCGGAGATGTTGTCGATCATCGCGAACTCCTCCGCGACGCGCGTCGGCGGGTCGTAGAGCGGCAGCGCGTTGCCGACGACGGCGATCTTGACGCGGCTGGTCTGCCGGGCCAGGATCGCGGCCATCAGGTTCGGCGATGGCATTAGCCCGTAGGCGTTCTGGTGGTGTTCGTTGACGCAGACGCCGTCGAAGCCCAGCTCCTCGCTGTAGATCAGCTCGTCCAGGTAGCGATTGTAGACCTGGTGCCCGACATCCGGATCGAACAGCTCGTTTGGACAGGTCACCCAGGCGGGCCCGTCGTAGTCCTTGGGCAGCGCCGGGTAGGGCATGAGATGGAAGTTAAAGAAGCGCATGGGCGCGCACCTCCTGTGGTGTTAGGGAACCCCGCTCGCGTTGTGCAGCTTACTGGCAGGCGGGTGTGGGAGTCAACGTGGGGGGCGCGGCGTGCGTCTGCTTGATAATCTGTAGGTATGGGTGTATAGTAGCCTCGCAAAGGCGGTGTTCTATGAACAAGCGCGGACTTCCATTTCTCATCATGGCTCTGCTTGTGCTTACCGCGGGCGTGCTGCTGCTGACCGGCCGCTTCGGCGGCCAGACACAGGCACAGGAGCCGGGCGGCATCATTCAGCCCGACGTACTGGTAGCGCTACAGGAGAGCTCAGAGGTGCTGGTGTTCATCAGCCTAACGGCGCTCGCGCTGCCTCCGCCAGAACAGTTTGATCCGGCTACTTTGGACGAGTTAAGACGGCAGGTGGCGGCGGTACAGGATCGAATCCTGGCGAAGCTTACCCCGGTCGATTTCACCCTCACGATTCGCTACAGCGTTACAACTGCTCTGGCCGGGCGCATCACGAAGAGCGGGGTGGAGATACTGCGCGGCCATCCGGACGTCGAATTGGTCGTCCTCAACCGCGAAGTCTTTGTGGACCCGATAGAGGCTATCACCATACCATCCGGCGACGCGAATTGTGACGGCGATGTAAGCAGCACCGATGCCGTCCTGGTGCTGCTGTTGGAAGCGGCTCTGATTCAGTCGTTGCCATGCGAGGGACGCGCTGACGTGTATGTGGACGGCGAGATCGACTCTCGCGATGCCGCCGTCATCCTCCAAATTGTGGCTGGACTCTGTTGTGTACAGGTGCCAACGGTAATCCCAGTCGAAGAAACACCAACCGGCCTATTGATCCCAATGCCCATAGACCCCGCCCCGTCCGAGTACCTAAGGCTTGCGCCTGGCGATGCTGGATTCAAGGAGTTCCCGGCTGAGTTCTCAGACTTTGCGCTGTACTGGGTTGGCGAAGAGTTCGGTGGGCATGCACTTCGCTATATAATTCGTCACGTCTTCTCTCCCGGGGATGGCAGTCCAACACAGAACAGCGTCACGTTTCTTTACGGGAGTTGCGTCATCGAACCTAACGAGGATGGGATGATAGACGGAGGCTGTCCGCCGCCCTTGCAAATCATCATCGCGCCGTACTGTCTCGTGCCTCCCGAGTTGATAGGGAACGGAACCAAGCCTCCCGATATGGTGACAGTACGTGGAGGCGCCGATGCGGTGACTTCCCGCGGCGCTATCCGGATCTGGACGGGCGACGTAACAATCAAGATCTACGCTTCGAGCTCGCAGCTCCTAGAGGACGCCACCGCCGCAATGGTTTCACCCAACGGCCTTGGCGCTACGAGCGCTGACTCGCCGTTGCCGGCCCCCGACCCAGATTGCTCCGGGTACAAGATGGTTCCGCATCCTGCGGGGTAGAGGTTGAATTCAGTGCCTCAGACAGTCGCAGACCGTCAAACGAAGCGTGTGCTGCTTGTTGCGGCAGGGAGCGCTGCGGCTTTCATCGGGTTTACCTTCCTCATTTACTGGCAGTACTTCACAAACCGTGGCACATTCTATGACCAGCGGCTGGACGAAGGATTCGCAGTTCTTCAACTGGTCTTCTATTCTGCCATGCTGCTGCATGTGATTGGCAGTTATGGCGTAGCTGCCGCCCTCTCTCGCTGGATGCGACTGCGTGTCCGCCCAACATTGGCGTATGTGACGGTACTCTTCGCGATTCTTGCCGTGCCAGTATATCTCTACGTGTCTGCAATCCACGCGTGTGCAACGGGAGAATCGTTGCCGATTCCCGGCCTCGCCACCTGCGATGATTGAGCTTCTAGTCGCCAGCCTGGCGGACCAGCACGCCGTCGGCGGCCTTCTGGCCGGCGCTGACGATCGTCCGGTGCGGGAACGGGATCTCGATGCCCTCCGCGTCGAAGGCGGTCTTCAGCCGCAGCCGGAGCTCGCGCGTCACGTCCCACTGGCGGCCGGGCAGCGTGTCGCCCAGGACGCGGATGTCGACGCTGGAGTCGCCGAAGCCGTCGATGCCTAATACTTTGGGGGCGGAGATGATCGCCTCCGACCACGCGGGATCGCCGGCCATCTCCTCGCCCACGCGGTTGATGACAGCGAAGACCTGCTCTAGGTCGTCGCCGTAGGAGACGCCGATGACGATGTTCGTGCGCGACCAGACCTGCGTGCGGTTGCTGGCGACGGAGATCTCGCCGTTGGGCACGCTGTGCTGCGTGCCGTCCAGGTCGCGCAGCAGCGTCCGGCGCAGGTTGACGTCCTCGACGACGCCGCCGACGCCGGCGATCGACACGACGTCGCCCTTGCCGTACTGGTTCTCGACCAGGATGAAGAGGCCGCTGATCATGTCCTTCACCAGGCTCTGCGCGCCGAAGCCGACGGCCAGACCGAGGAGCCCCGCGCCGGCGAGCAGCGCGCTGGCGTTGATGCCGAACTCCGGCAGGATCGTGATCAGCCCGGCGACGACGGCCACGAACCAGACCGTGCGGTAGATCACCTGCGTCAGCGTATCGATGCGCTGCTCGACCTCCGATTCGGG
>JADFKB010000071.1 GCA_022565155.1 Chloroflexota bacterium
TCGCCCTCGCGCGTCAGCCGGTGCAGGGCGGCGCTGTTGACGTGATACGTGCCGTTCACCTTCTCGGTGATGCGCGTCCACCAGCGGCTGAGGCCGCCGACGACAGAGGCGTAGCCGCCCTCTTCGCGCGTCTTCGACAGCCTGACGGTGACCGGGAACGTTACCTCCGTCCGCTCGCCGGGCGAGAGGGAGGCGGCGGCGTTCTGCACCCGCAGGACGAATTCAGATGCGTCCGGCTCGTCGATAGGGACGCCGGCCTTTGGCGGCACCCAGAGCGCGTACGCGCCGTCGTCCGGTAGGCGCGTTGCAATCGCGTCCAGCCGCTCCGTCCAAGGCGTTTCCTCTTCCCAGAGCGGCCCAACCCAAACGCCGATCCGTCTCTCGCCGTCCGTGGCGATGAACGCATCGTCCGCTTCGTCGGAGAGATCGAACCGAGCGTCGAAGTGCTCGTTTAGCCAATCGACAAGCAGGCGGGCGCAGTAGCGGCGTTGGAGCGACATCAAGAGGTATCGTAGCAAATACGAAACTGAGCACCCAGGTAGATATGTGCGGTGGCTGTACGACTGGCCAGACAGATCCCCGTCTGCGGCGGGTAGGTGAAGGTGTGTCCGTACGTCGCTTTCATTGTAGGGGCCGACCTTTCTCGCCGGAGGCGAGTCCGCATCGGGCGGAAGGCCGGCCCGGACTGCTTCGGTGTGATCGGTTAGATGTTCGAACGCGACTGCCCGCCATCGACGTTGATACAGGCGCCGGTGATCCAGCTCGCTTGCTGCGAGCAGAGGAAGACGACGACGTTCGCGATCTCCTCCGGCGTCCCGAAGCGGCCCATCGGGATGTTCTCCGCGATGAAGCGTTGCATCCCTTCCGGGTCCTCCTCCAGCCGCCTTCCCCACGAGCCGCCCGGAAAGGCGACCGACCCCGGCGCTACCGAGTTGACGCGTATCTCCGGCGCCAGCTCCAGCGCCATCGACTTGGCGTGGCTGATCATCGCCGACTTGATCGCGTTGTAGGAGACCGGCCCGCCTGACTCGCGGCCGTAGATCGAGGCGATGTGGACGATGCTGCCAGTCCCGGAATCACGCAGGTGCGGCACGGCGGCGCGCGTGGCGCGAACGGCGGCTTGCAGGTTAGAGCTGTATGTCGCGTCCCAGACCTCGTCGGTATCTTCGCGGGCTCGCGTACCGGCGTTGTTCACCAGCGCGTCCAGCCGGCCGAAGCGCGCGACCGTCTCCGTCACCAGCCGCTCAATGTCTTTCGCCTGCGAGACGTCCGCTACAATGCCTAGCGCTTCGACGCCTCGTTCGCGTAGCTCCGCCTCGGTGTGGCGCAACGCCTCCTCGCCGCGAGCGCAGATGGCGACGCGGCAGCCTTCGCCGGCGAAGGCGAGGGCGATCGAACGGCCGATGCCGCGGCTGCCGCCGGTGACGATCGCTACCTTATCGCGCAGGCCGAGGTCCATGCTCCCCCTCCTTTGTCACCCTGAGCGAAGCGAAGGGTCTCGTTCCTCTGTGAACCAATGCTCGCTAAGGTCGTCCCACTCGGGATTGGCCGACTCTATCAAAGCTAGCTTCTTGCTTCTGCGCCAGCCTTTCAGCTCTTTCTCCCGAGCGATTGCTGTTTGAACATCGTTGGATTCTTCGTAGTACATGAGCCTGATAACGTTGTACTTTTGTGTAAATCCTTTAGTTATGCCCGCCTGATGCTCCTGGACGCGGCGTTCCAGGTCGTTCGTGACGCCAATGTAGAGCGTCTTGCTTCGGCTCGCCATGATGTACACGTAGTACGTCCGATTTGCGCTCATCAGAGGAGATTCTTCGCTGCGCTCAGAATGACGTGGTCACAGCGTTACGGTCCGCACCGGCGACGATCGCTACCTTATCGTGCAGATTTAAATCCATCAGACTGGCCGCCCCCCGGAGACTAACTTCTGAAGCCGCCTTAGTTCCGAATCCTGAAGACATGCTTTGAACGTCCGCTTGACGTGTGCATTTGGGTGAGGAAGGAAAACAAATGTGCGTTCCAGGGTGCCTACTCGGACTGGGCCCGTAACGCTCTTCTCTGTCTGGAGGTCAAACCTCTTCCGCACGATGCTTCCCGCGTGCCGTCCCAGCAACACGATTACTCGCGCACTGGAAACGGCGACGAGCCGGTCCAAGTAGCGCTGCGTGCATTCCTCCAAAGCTTCTCTGACTCCGGATTGGCTGGTGGACTTGCAGTGAACAACCTCGGACATTGCGTAATCAATCGCTGGGTTGGCGGGTCGACGTAGAAGTTCCTGCGCGAGCTTATTCACATTAGCCCAGAAGCTAACCCACTGGCGTTTCCGCTCGCCGTTCTTCAGGAGGGGGTACAGATGGCCTTCCGCCCAGCGCTTCCCACCGCCGAACCGGTTTTCGAAGAAGTCAACAATGTCGTCGTCTGACCAGCTCCAGTCCGGAAATAGCTCGGCTGCGTCAATCGAGGGATTCGAGCTTAGGAACAGAATCGGGGAATCTATCCGTCCGTTCCACGGCTCCGGAACATGTCTTTCGCGCAATTCGAGCGGCTGATGGGAGACTATCGAATGGCAAGGGTGGGCCTCCGAACCATCGATGCAGGTATCGACGTTCGGGCATCTTGCGATCTCAATCAGGAAATCCCTTGCGCGTTTAGAAGTCGTCATCTCGATTACGCCTCTCCGTAGCGGAAGCAGTCGACCGTGTGGTCGTTGACCATGCCGGCGGACTGCATGAAGGCGTAGCAGATGGTGCTGCCGACGAACTTGAAGCCGCGCCGCTTTAACTCCTTGCTCATGGCGGCCGACTGCTCCGTGTTCGCCGGTATGCCCGAGAGCGACTGGAAGCGGTTCTTCCTCGGCTTGCCGCCGACGAACTGCCAGATGTAGGCGTCGAACGAGCCGAACTCCTGCTGGATGTCCAGAAACGCCTTCGCGTTGCCGATCGTCGCCGCGATCTTCGCCCTGTTGCGAATGATGCCCGCGTTTTGCAGCAGTTTCTGTGTGCGCTTGGCCGTGTATCGTGCCACCTTGGCGATTTCGAAGCCGTCGAACGCCTTCCGATACTCTTCACGTTTGTTCAGCACCGTCTGCCAGCTGAGGCCGGCCTGAGCGCCTTCCAGCGTTAGCAGCTCGAAGAGGGCGCGGTCGTCATGCAGGGGAACGCCCCACTCGGCGTCGTGGTAGGACTGCATCAGGGCGTCGCCGCCGGCCCAGCTGCAGCGACGCAGGCTATCTTCGGACATCGATCACTCTCACGGTGTCGTTGCATGCCACGCGGAACCCGCCGAAGCTTAGTTAGCCTCTCCGACATGCTTCGGCGTCAACTCAGGCACACGGGTCAGGGTGTTATCGCCCGTTAGTTCCTCTTAGACAGCGGCGGTGCACTAGACTGAGGGCCGGTCGACTCGCTCCAGGAAGCGGATGTCGGGCGGCCCGATCACGCCGGCCTTCTCCATCGCCTCTCGCAAGTCCTGCGACTGGGCGAATTCACGGGCCTTGTCCATGTCGTCCCATTCGAGAATGATAGTGACTTCGCTTGGATCGTCCAGGTTTTGCAGCACATAGCCGCCCTTGGATCCGGCAGCTTCGCGCATCGACGCATGCTCGTCGAACACGGGCTTCCATGTGTTGAAATCCTTCACCTTGTTGTGAACCAGTAGGTATCCCATGCTGTCTCCTCCTTCGCTACGTTCTACTCCAGCCCTAACTGCTGCCGGTAGTCTTCGTCGATGGCGCGCAGCGTGCCGATCTCCAGAAAGCGATCGTATGGCAGCTTCAGCGCCTGGCTGACGATCTCCGGCGGTACCGGCAGGTTGGGCTTGGTTGCGATGACGCCCTGCTCCTCTAGCGCCGCCAGCTCATCGTCGGAGAGGCCGAGCAGGCCGCCCAGCACTTCGTGGTTATGCTGGCCCAGCGTGGGCGCAGGCCCCTGGGCTGAGGCGTCGAACTCGTCGAATTTGGCCGCCAGGTGCCGCTGCACCGGACGCTTACCTATGTGCGGCTGATCGATCTCATCGAACTGGCCACGCGCCTTGAACTGCGGGTCGAGCAGCGCCTCCTTGCCGTTGAGGACAGGTGCGGCCTTGACGCCGGCCTGCTGCAGCAGGTGAAACGCCTCGTAGTGGTCTTGCTCGCGTGTCCAGCCTTCGATCATGCTGTCTAATTCGTCGTGGTGCTGCTGGCGGCCCGAGAGGTCTGCAAATCGTTCGTCTTCGGCCCACTCCGCATGGCCGGTGGCCTGGCAGAACGCCACCCACTCCTCGTCTGTCCCGATGGATATCACGATCCAATCGTCGCCTGCGCTGAACTCGCCGAACGCGTCGCCCCGGCAGCGATAGCAGCCCTGCGGCGCCGCCCACTGGCTGCGGTTGCCGATGCGCTCCGGCAGGCGGCCGTTCATCGCGTAGTCCATCAGCGCCCGGCCGGCGAGCGGCACGGCCGCCTCCTGCTCAGAGAGGTCGATATACTGGCCCTGGCCCGTGCGGCGGCGGTAGTGTAGCGCCGCCAGCACCGCGCCAGCGCCGAGGAAGCCGGAGTAAGGGTCGGTGAAGGAGAGGCCGCTGCGCAGCGGCGGGCCGCCGACGTAGCCGGTGAGCTGGGAGACGCCGGATGCCGGCTCCAGGCCCATGCCATAGGCCGACCAGTCCGATAGCGGCCCGTCCTGTCCGTAGCCGGAGAGCGAGATCATGACGATATCCGGCTTGATCTGCTTGACGTGCTCGTAATCCAGCTCGAACGCGCGCATGACGCGGGGCGTGAAGCTCTCCGCCAGCACATCGGACTTGGCGATGATGCCGCGCAACAGCTCAAGGCCGCGCGGCTGGTTGAGGTCGATGACGACCTCCTTCTTGCCCGCGTTGCGGATGGTGAAGTAGAGTGCGCGCTCCCAGGGCACGTCCTGGCCGTCGTTGTCGACGTGGATCAAGCTGCGCGTAATGTCCATGCGGCTGGGCGCTTCCATGCGGATCACCTCGGCGCCCAGGTCGGCTAGGATGCGCGTGCAGGTAGGCCCGGCGAAGACCTGGGTCATGTCCATGACGCGGATGCCGTCGAGTGGTTTAGACATCGTCGGGTGCTCCGAACTCATCGTTGTGTTCGCCTAGCAGCGGCGCGCGCGACATGCGCGGCGGCGTTTCGCTCATCCGGAACGGGTGGCCGGCGTACCTTAGTTCGCCTGCCTCTGGGTGGTCGATAGTCTGGAAGAAGCCGCGCGACTGCAGGTGCTCGCTCTCCACTAGGTCCTTTACTGTCGGCACGTGGGCGAACGGCATGCGCAGCGCCTGCGCCATCTCGACGATCTCGTCCTTGCTGTGTTCGTCTAACCACGGCTGGATCAACTCGTCGACCTCCCGCCAGCGGATCATGCGCTCCTGGCCGCTCTGGAAAAGCGGGTTCTGATCGAGCTCCGGGTTCCCCATCAGCAGCGCCATCGGCGAGACGGCGCCTTCGACCGTCAGGCCGCGCTGCGGGAAGCCCGCCGCGCCGGGAATGACGACGATGTGGCCGTCCTTGCAGGCCATGATGTCCATCGGGTAGCCGAAGACGTGGCGCGAGTAGAAGCGACGGCGGATCGCGCCCTGGAAGCCGTACATCGCGGCGTTGTACTCGTCGGCGCAGGCCGCGGCGTCTGCGAGCGACACGTCGACCTGCTGGCCGCGCGATTCGCTCTCCCGGTAGGCGAGCGCGGCCAGGGCACCGATCCAGGCGTGGATGCCGGCGATGTACTCGGCGGGCGCGCCGCCGGTCGTCAGCGGCTCGCGATCGGGGTCGCCGGTGTTGTACATGATCGTGCTCATCGCCATCGCCGTGAGGCTGTTGCCGCCGTAACCCTTGTACGGCCCCGTCAGCCCGAAGGGTGTGATGGAGACGCAGACGAGGTTGGGGAAGTCGCTCTTTAGGTCGCTGTAGCTGAGGCCGTGCTTCGCCACGTCGGCCGAGCTGTCGCTTTCGACGAGGACATCGGCGTTTTCGAGCAGCTTCTTCAGTAGCGCCTGGCCGCTGCTCTGGCCCAGGTCCAGCGTCACGCTCTTCTTGCCGGTGTTCAGGTGGAGGAAGAGGCCGCTCTTTTCGGCGTGAGGTTCGTCGTTGGGGAACGGGCCCATGCTGCGCGAGCGGTCGCCGTCCGGCGGCTCGATCTTGATCACCTCGGCGCCCAGGTCTGCGAAGAGCTTGGCGCAGTATGGCCCGGCGATCCCTTGTGAGAGATCGAGCACGCGCAGGTCTGAGAGAGCTTCTTTGGCCATGCTTCCTACGTGTTAGCTGTGACGGACACCCGGCAACGATCCGTATCATACACGCGCAGCGGCTCGCAGGCAAAGGGCTGCCATTGTGTGAACTAGTTCACACAACGATGTATTTGAGAGTGCTAGGCTGGATACTGTAGGGAACGGATTCGAGTTCGTAACCTCCTACCCAGATTCCCCGCCTGCAGAGGCCTGCGCCGGAAACCAGGCTAACCACCCCACTACCCCACCAGCAGCAACCGGCGCAGGCTTCTCTCTTTCCTCAGCGGGCTTGCGGCCCGCGGCCCAGCGACCAGGGCGCTGGGCGATTCTGTTTCCTCAGCGGGCTTGCAGCCCGCGGCCCAGCGACCAGGGCGCTGCGCGGTTCCGCTACAGCAACAGCTTCTTCGGCGCGCCGCCGGACGCTCGGCGAACGTTGTGCGCCAGGTAGCGCGTGTACTGCCCCTCTGCCACCTCTTCGATGAAGCAGCGATCGGGCCGGGCGAGCGCCTGCTCGACGCGGCTAGCGAAGTCCGTGTATGCCGCGTGCGTGTCTTCGTGGATAGGGAAGACGTCGTTAGCATGGACGGCGACGGCGAGCTGCCGCTCACAGAGCGAGAGCAGCCAGCCCAGCGTGAGCTCTGCCCAGCCGAGGTGGAAGCTGGTGTCGGCGAACGAGAGCGCGAGCCGCCGGTCGTTTGACTCGGGCCCGCCGTACAGCAGCGTCGCTCCGAAGTTGGGCCGGCCTAGCTCGCTCGCCGGGCGGTAGACCCGCCGCAACTGTTCGTCCGCGGCCAGCGTCTCGCCGGCAAAGTAGCGGCCGAGGCCGAACTCCAGCGCCTTGTGCTCGCTGCTCGGCTGGAAGTGGCCGGCCAGCCATTCTAGGAACAGCTCCATATCGGTGGCGTGGAGCTGGTGTTGCGCGGCGATGTACTCGCAGGCGGAGCGCACGAGCGGCGGGCAGGAGGCGTACGAGCCGCGCGTAGCGAGCGTGCAGCTATCTGCCAGCGCAGAGAACGTCCGCGACCAGAGGCCGATCATCGCGGCGTAGGGGTGCTTGCGAAACGCGGACGGCGAGGCGTCGCGCAGGATGCGGAGCTGCAGCTCCATCCCCTCCGCGAACAGGCGCAGGTCGTCCCCCATCACGAACGAGGTCTGGCGATGGGCGTCCTGCGCCGAGCCGCCTTCCGGCCTGCCGGGCAGCTCGTATGCGTCCGGCAGGGCGATGCGTGAGACTCGTTGGAGTGGGGTGGGCGGCTCGGTCATGCTGTTGGGCGGCGCAACTGGCGATTCGAACGGCAGTCGCTGTGGCCGTCTAGGGCCGATCGAAGGCCATGATGTCGGTCTCGTCGTTGTCGGCCAGCAGCAGTGCGTCAGGTACCAGTAAGTACGGCTGTAGTTTGGGATGGCGTCGAATGGTGCTCATCAGTAGTTCATACGAACGGGCTAACGTTACGAAACGCCGCACAGGTAGTATATATTGGCGTTGCCTCCGCTGCTAGTGTATGGCAGATACGCCACGTGCACGATCAAGCTTGCAATCGCGTACAGGTCTGCTATACTCCCCGCTGGGTTCGCGGCTGCCAGGCCGCAGGAAAGCCCGGCCGTAGAAAGGCCTGGCTGTAGAGAGGCCCGGTCTCAGAAAGGATATATGAGGCGCTCCGATAGCCATCGGGGCGCGCAGTATGTCAGCGTTCGTTGTCATCGGTGGCCAGTGGGGCGATGAAGGCAAGGGCCGCATGGTGGACCTGCTTGCCCAGGACGCTACGGTCGTCGCCCGCTATTCTGCCGGAGACAACGCCGGCCACACGATCATCAACCATCTCGGCAAGTTCGCGCTGCATCTCGTACCCGCGGGCATCTTCTACCCGGAAAAGATCTGCCTCATCGGCAACGGCGTTGTGATCAACCCGGCCGTGCTGCTGGACGAGATACAGCAGTTGGAATCGCGCGGCGTCAGCACGAAACACCTCTACGTGAGCGATCGCGCGCATGTGCTGATGCCGTACCATACGCTGATCGATGAGCTGGAAGAGGATGCGCGGGGAGACGCCGCCCTGGAGACGACACGGCGCGGCGTCGGGCCGGCGTTCGTCGATAAGGTAGCCCGCACCGGCATTCGCATGGCCGACTTTATCGAGCCGGACGCGCTGCGCGCCAGGCTGGAGCAGGTGCTGCCGCAGAAGAACATGCTGCTGGAGCGTATGTACGGCTCGCCGCCTCTCGATCTGGAGAAGCTCTACGCTGATTCGGTCGAGTACGCCTGTAAGCTCAAACCGTTCGTCCGCGATATCTCCACCTTCGTCCATGATGCGCTGGATCGCGGCGAGCAGGTGCTGCTGGAGGGCGCCCAGGGCACCCTGCTGGACCTGGACGCCGGCACCTACCCCTACGTCACGTCGTCGACGCCGCCGCCTCTCGCGGCGGGCGCGGCGATCGGCGTCGGCATCGGCCCGACGCAGATCGACCGCGTGATCGGCGTCTACAAGGCGTACATGACGCGCGTCGGCGCCGGCCCGATGCCGACGGAGCTGGCAAACGAGACGGGCGACATCCTCCGGCGCCAAGGCCCGGCGCCCGAGTTCGGCGCGACGACGGGCAGGCCGCGCCGCTGCGGCTGGTTCGACGCCGTCGCCTCGCGCTATAGCGTGCGCGTGAACGGCGTCACCAGCGCGGCGCTAACCAGACTCGATGTGCTGGACAACTTCCCGACGATCGAACTGTGTACCGCCTACGAGCTGGACGGAGAGCGCGTCGATTCGTTCCCAGCGACGATCTCCGTGTTGGAGCGAGTCAAGCCGGTATTCGAGGAGGTAACCGGCTGGCAAGAGAGCACTGCGGGCGTGCGCCGGTTTGGCGACCTGCCGCCCAACGCGCAGGCCTACGTAAAGCGCATCGAGGAGTTGCTCGGCTGCCCGATCGAGATCGTCTCCGTTGGGCCGGAGCGCGAGCAGGTGATTATTCGCTAGTCTGTAGCTGAATATCAAGAAAGGAGCGGGTCATGGGCGAAGCCGTCAATCCTTGGATCCACATCCTAGCCGCCACGATCTGGGTCGGCCCGCAGGTCTTCCTCTTCGTCGCTGCCGTGCCGGCGCTGCGGACGGTGGAGGATACGCAGGTGCGAGCGCGTGCGATGCGCGTGCTAACCACTCGATTCGGCTACTTAGCCTGGGGCGCGCTGGCGGTGCTGGTGATCACGGGTATCGCCAACCTCTACGAACACGATCTAGATGTCGATGTGCTCTTCGAGCGCAACTTCGGCATCATCTTTCAGGTGAAGATGACGCTGCTTATCGCGACCGTCGCGCTCACCGCGGTGCATAGCTTCATCATTGGCCCGCGCCTGCTCGACATGCAGGAGTCAGTCGCGGACGAGGCAGAGTTGGCGCCGACGCGCCGCCTCTCGATCATCATCTCCAGCGTCAATCTCCTGATCGCGGTTGGCATTATCTTCTGCGCAGCGTTGCTCAGCACCACCTTCGCGCTGGAGTAACCCGCTGGCGGAGCGCGTTCTTAGAGAAGAGGGAGCGTATGCAGATGCCCCAGCCGGGCTACCTAGTCCCGGTGCTCGCGCTTGTCGTATTCGCCGTGGCATGCGGCAACAGCGCGCCCCCCGGCGAGCGGGTGCTTGCCATGCTGGAAGACGAGCGCTCTTATACTGACGCGCTGGAAGCGGCGAGCGAGGACGAGGAGCATGCCATCGGCGGCTATCGCAACCGGCTGGCGATGTTCTCGCTTGGCGCGAGTATGAGCGAGAACCTGGAGTGGGATGTCTGCCAGGCCGGCATTCCGTTGGAGCGGCAGGCGATCGAGGAGCGGATGTCTGAAGCGAGCGGTGCCGCCGCGCCGCTCTGGGAGCGCTACGCGAAGCTGATCGATCGCATTGAAGCGCTGCTCTGCAAGGAGTACGGCGAGCTCACGAACGTCGGCGGACGGTACATCGGCCCGTTGGGGGACTTCCGCGTCAATCAGGGCAAGGTGCATGATGGCGATCCCTGTTCTGCCAGCGCGGGAGAGTTTGGCCCCTTCCCGTCCGATTTCCTTC
The DNA here is from genome assembly GCA_022565155.1 of Chloroflexota bacterium. Classification (GTDB taxonomy): domain Bacteria; phylum Chloroflexota; class Dehalococcoidia; order DSTF01; family RBG-16-68-14; genus JADFKB01. Next base: position 10,265 of record JADFKB010000071.1, read on the forward strand.
AGTCTGAGCTCTGGCTGGACGCGTTCAGCACTAGCGCGAGGCCGAACTTCTGTAGCGATGACGACCGGCTGCTGGCCATCTTCGAGTATCGCGATACGGCGATCCTGAAACGGGGTTACTTCTACCAGGCGCCGCTCTCCGTCGGCTTCAACGAACTGCGGGAGCCGCCGCAGCTTCTGGAGGTCGCCGGCCGGCCGGCGATCGTTGGTATCGACGCTCCACCGAGCGAGCAGGTGTACCTGTACGCCATCGAGCGCTTTCCAACCGACGATGTGGCGGGCATCTTCGTCTTCGTGATGGCGGTCGAATCGGATCTCGCCCAGGCGAGCGAGATCGCGGAGGAGCTGTTGCCGTGACGATGCCGCGTTCACGCGTATCGCGCGCCGGCCTTCGCTCCTGCGCCCGCCCGTTGCGCAGGACTTATTGACACCGTCAGGCCGCCAACCCTAAGCTGAGCCTGCGATGGACTTAGGGCTGATCGGCCAGCAGCGCTCCGGCAAGACGACGGTCTTCAACGCCGTCACGCGCGGCCACGCCCGCGCCGGCTCGTTCGGGGGGCTGGAGCCGAGCATCGGCGTCGTCAAGCAGCCAGACGAGCGGCTGGACAGGCTCTGCGCGCTAGTTAAGCCCAAGAAGATGACGCAGACCGAAGTGCGCTACCTGGACTTCCCCGGCGGCCTGACCGTCCGCGATCAGGCGCCGGACGCCGCGCACCTCGCCGCCCTCGCCCAGTGCGACGCGCTGGTGCATATCGCGCGCGGCTTCCGCGAAGATCCGGCAGCCAGCGTCGATTGGCACCGAGACGTCGGCGATATCAACCTGGAGCTTGCGTTCGCCGATGCCGGCATGCTCGGGCGGCGCGCTAAGCGGCTGGATACTGGGGTACGCTCCGGCCGCCCCGGCGAACGGGAGGCCGGCGAACGCGAGCTGGCGCTGGTGCAGCGGCTGCGCGAGGCGTTGGATAACGAGGAGCCGCTGCGCGCCCAGACGCTCTCCGGCGATGAGCAGCGCACGATCAGCGGCTACCAATTGCTCACGAATAAGCCGCTCGTGATCATGCTCAACATCGAGGAGAGTGACATCGGCAAGATCGACGAGATCGAGGCGGAGATGCGCGAACGCTGTGCGGGCCCTGGAATCGAGGTGGGCGCTCTCTGCGGGAAACTGGAGCAGGAGCTAGCCGAGCTGTCCGATGAGGAGGCGGCGGAGTTCCGGGCCGATCTGGGTCTCGAGACGGACGGCGTCGCGCGGATGCTCCAGCTATCGCAGCAGGCGCTGGGGCTGATCACCTTCTACACCGTCACGGATCCGGAGGGGCGCGCCTGGGCGCTCGCGCAGGGTGCGACCGCGCTCGATGCGGCGGGGAAGATTCACAGCGATATCGCCCGCGGGTTCATCCGCTGCGAAACGGTCGGCTGGCAGGAGCTGCTCGATTGCGGCTCCTACGCCGAGGCGCGCAAACGCGGACTGCTACGGACGGAAGGGAAGCAGTACACCGTGCAGGACGGCGATGTGCTGCACGTCCTCTTCAACGTATGAGCGGCGAGAGCGCGGAGATCGCTGCCGAGGTCGTGCGCGCCGCGCGGGGCGGAGCGCCGGTCGCGGTCGCCACCGTCGTGCGCGCGCCGGAGGGTGGGCAACCCGCGATGGGCGCGAAGCTGCTGGTGCGGGCGGACGGCTCTCGCCTCGGGGCGCTAGGCGGCGGCGCGTTTGAGGAGGCTGTCACGGCAGACTGCCTGGCGGCGCTCACGCGGCTGCCGCGCATTCAGGTCGAAGCGCGATTCTACAGCCGCGATGGTGAGAGCATGGACCGCCGCTCGCCGGAGAGCCTCGAGGTGATGATGGAGGTGACGGAGCGGCCGGCGTCGCTGCTGATCATCGGCGCCGGGCATATCGGACAATCGTTGGCCGTCATCGGCGCGCACGCGGGGCTGACGGTGACGGTGCTGGACGACAGAGAGTCGTTCGCCAACGAAGAGCGGTTTCCAGACGCTGACCGCGTCATCTGCGGCGACATCGTCGAAGAGCTGGGCCGCCTCGCGATCGACGCGGCAACGTACGTCGTCCTCGTCTCCCGCGGCCATAAGCAGGACGAGGACGGCCTGCGCGCCGTCGTCGAATCGGACGCCGTCTACGTCGGCATGATCGGCAGTCAGCGGCGGGTGAGCACCGTCCTCACACACCTGGCGCGGGAGGGCTACTCACGAGAGGCGCTGGAGCGCGTGCATACGCCGGTCGGCCTCGATATCGGCGCGGAGACGCCGGAGGAGATCGCCGTCAGCATCGTCGCGGAGATCATTTCGGTGCGGCGCGGCGGCAGCGGTGCCAAGCTATCCGCGTTGCGGCGGGCGAAGATCGGGGAGTAGA